>NZ_CP036348.1:308487-616974 GCF_007753095.1 Rosistilla carotiformis | reverse complement strand
AGGTTAAACCTGATTTGGATGTCGCGGTGAATCACAGCCACCACGTTGGATTCGATTCATTGAACGGAAACTTCGCCGCGGGGAACGATTTCCCGCTCGGCATCGGCCACATGCGCTGCAGTCATCGGATTGGTTTGCCGTTGCCGGGTGAGCGCTTCGGCAGCGTGATACCGCGACGCGACCCCCGGCTGCGGCACCAAGCCGCCTCCTAAGATCAACAGCGTCACGATCAATACCGCCACGCGTTCGGCAGGTCGCGCGTGCATCGGCACCAGCGTGCGGTTGTGGTGTCCGGTGAAGATTCGAAAGTAGGCAAAAAGGACCGTGATTCCGCTGAGCGCCGCGGCGATCACCACCATCGTTCCCACCAGTGGATAGACCTCGACGGCCCCTTCGATCAACAGCTCCATCCCGACAAAGCCGACCGTGGCCGGAAACCCGATCGACGCCAAGCCCGTCAGCAGAAAGAAGCCCGCCAACATCGGCATTTGACGGCACAGGCCGTGAAAATCGGCCAGCGAGACGCGGGAGATGCGAGCTTCGATACATCGAAGCGTGATTCCAAATCCGGTCAACGAAAGCCCGACCGACAACCACAAACACAACGCGCCGGTCAGACCGATCGGGGTAACCAGTTCCAAGCCCACCAGCACCAAAGACGATTGACTCAACAACAAAAAACAAAACATCCGCCTTGCTTCGCGTTGAATGAGCGCCATGGCGCCGCCATACACAGCCGTCACCAAGGAAAGTACGGCGATGCTTTGCAACGCCCACGACGGAGCCATCGGTAACACCAACCGCATCACGGCATAGGCCCCCACCAGCGGCGTCGTGAACAGGATCGCCGTGCCGAACGTGGCCTTTTCAAACAGATCGGTCATCCACAAGTGCAACGGGAAGATGCCACTTCGCAGCAGTGCCGCCGCAGTTAGCAACGCTCCGGCAATCAAGACCTGCGACGATCCCGCTTCGACGCGATTCAACCAGCCGAAGCCCACCACCAAAAGCATCGCGAAGACAGCCATGTGCAACACATAGATCCGCGTACAGCGTTGGCGTCGACGCAGCTCCAAATACGGCGGGATCGTGCCGGCGATCAGCAGCCCAATCAACGTCCACGACGACCGACAGCTGAAGGTCGCCAACACGAGCGTCTCGGAAATCAGCGTCAGTTTCAACGAAAACCGCGGCGCCTTGGTCCGCAGCGTCGACATCACCGTGACTAAAAAGATCAACGCTGCCAGCGGCAACTGGAACGCACTCAATTCGTCGACGACAAAGATATCGCGTTGAAACAACCAATCGAGAAACAACCAATGGTCGTGTGCTTCAAACGAACCGATCGAGACAAAGTCGACAAGTTCGCCAACGGTTAACGCCAACGTCACCCCGCAGATGGCGATTGCGTGCTGCAACACCGTCTCGCGATTGCCTAGCAGATGAATCCACAAGGCTCCAAACAAGGGAACCAGAATGGAAACTTCGATCCAAGGAAAATGAAGTTCAGGCATTGGTGCGAATCAATAGGTTGATTGGGTTTCGAAAACAGCGAGGGGCAGGGCACAAGCAAGTCGCGACGGCGGTCAGGCGACGTTCTTCAAATCTTCGGGGTGCAAGTCGGCGCTATCGGATTCACGCGATGGCTCATTCGAAATCGCGTCGGTGATCCGACGTTCCATCCGATCGAACCAGCCGAACGTTTGCAGGAATGGTCGCACGATCCATTTATCCAACGCGAGGTCCATGAATCCGCGATCGAACCCGAACCGGTAGCACCAACGTTGCACGCTCGCCGGCAACGACTTGGCTCCCGCCCACGGCGGATGCGGCAAACGCATGCCGATCTTGTTTTCCAGTTCGTTGTAATCGCGCAACAGAGTCGGCGCTCGCAACAGCTGCATCGTTCGCATACAGGCGTGACCGATGATGTGAATCAATGCCAAGTAGCGGAGCCCTAAGCCAATTTCCACCACAATGATTCCGACCTGCGTCAGCGAAGCGTAGGCCAGTGAAACCTTGATATCGTTCTGAACGCGCGACATCACTGCGCCACACGCAGCGGAAACGCCCCCCAACGCGATCACCATCAACTGCAATGTCAACGAAGCATCGAGGATCGGACTCAACCGCAACAGCAAGAAGGCCCCCAAGTGAACCGACAGCGCCCCGTAGAAGATCGCACTCGACGGCGTCGGTCCCTCCATCGCCCGCGGCAACCATCCGCTGAACGGAAACAACGCCGATTTTCCCGCCGCCGCGATCAGCAACAGCGACCCGACCAGCAAAGCCTGACTGGAACTGATCGCCGCGGTTCCTTCAGGCCACACGCCCGAACTCATCAAGCCACCAAAATCTCCTTCGCCACTCAAGTGGTGCATCGTGATCGCGGCGATCAAAAATGCGGCGTCGGACAAGCGATAGATCGACCACACGCGTTGCCCGTTGCGGACCGGATTGACCCGTTCATGAAAGTACGCGACCAACAGCGCCGACGAGAGCCCCACCAACTCCCAACCAACAAACAACGCTTCGATCGTGCCGGCCAACGATGACAACACCATCCCGCAAAAGAAGACGGCGTAATACAAGAAGAAGCGACGATAACCTTCCTCGCGATGCAGGTAGCGGCGAGTGAACGCACCGACAACACCGCACAACACGCACGACAACATCAGGAAGGGAATGCTCAACCGATCGAAAACGAACTTCACGTGAAAGTGAAAATCCTGTTCGGGGATCGTGACCCAGTTCCCTAGCTCGATCGGGACATAACGAATCCCCGTCGCCAGCATCAGGACCAGAATGCCAATCGCTGGCAGCAACGAGAACAGCACCGCGGCCTGGGTCAGCCGCGAGATCGAGGATTCGCTGAGCGACCAATTGAACAAGGCCGACAGCCCCAGGATCGCCAGTAGGATCGCGGGGCTGGCAACGACCGCTGTTCCCAGCAACTGAAAGATCGTATCGAGGTAATTCATGATGGCTTCTAAATGCGATGACCCGCGGAGTGGATCGTTGGGGCGTGTTGGCTAAACCGGATTTCCAATGGATGCAAATCCCAAGTGGCCGCGTTGTCCGCGATACCACTGGATCGACGAATCGACTTGCGGCAACTCGGTCGATTCGGGCGTGTAGGGCTGGTACTTTCCTTTGACATACCGCAACAGATTCGATGTCGCCGGATCGATCAGCGCCAACTGCACCCAGTTCCCTTGAATCAACCGCGCGATCCCAGGGTTCTCTGCGATGATCTTGTCCATTTTCTCGGGCGTCGTTTCGATGATGAAAAGGATCCGCACCGGCTCGTGAATCTCGACCATCTGCTGTGATAGTCCCGGTCGCAGATCGCTAGCCGCCCCCGTCATCACCCCCAGCAGCGACGCGACGTTGTGCGGCAGCTTCGACCCGCAGCCGTAACCTTCCACGTCGACCGTCGAGAAGTAATATTCCAGGTTGATGCCAGCACAAACGGGAATCGCCGCCTGTAGAATCCGCGTCAACACGCTGACGTCTTCGTCGTCGACCGACGGATCGTATTGCGTCAAAAACACGCGTCGATCCATGAACAGTCCACGCGTCCATTCGCGACGTCCCACCGTCACCAAAGCGTTTGTCGCGTGATTGTATTCGGGGCGTGCCTGCGACAGATCTTCGGCCCGCTGCTCGACATGCTCCAGCGCCGCCGCAGGTGTTAGATCCAACGGGGCCGATTCAAATCGCCGCGAACGTTCATGGGCGTTCCGCGCCCGCGTCTCGTTCACACTCTGTTCGATGCGACGAAACAAGGGACGATGGGTGCGAGGCAATAGATCCAAATCGTAGTAGTCGACGTCGTCGTTGCAGGTGTTGTGAAAGGCACCGACGAAACGGACGTCTTCGGGAATTTCGATGCCACGCTCGGCCACCAACCTGCGCACTCGAGGATCATTGGCCATCGTGGCAAAGGCCCGCGCGTTGGGGCCTCCGCGGCCACCGCTACAGGCCCCGCAGTTGTAAGCCGATTCATGCGGATTGTTCAAACTGCCGCTTCCGTGACCGAAAAAGACCAGGATTGCTGGAAAGTTATCGACGCAGCCGATGTCTTGAAGAATCCGAACAACGATCGCCGCCATTTCCGGCACGCTATACCCCAACGACTCCGGGTCCGATCCAGGCTCCGCCGCCGTGCGTTCGATATGCAGCTCCGTCGCGGGAGGACGCACCAACGTACCGACCGATTCCCGGATCCGCGACGTTAAGCGTGGCGCGAGAATCCGAGCGACCATCGGGAAGGTCGCCACAGCCCCGAAGATGCCTGTCACCCAACCACCGATCAAGGTTCGCGAATGGGCATGCACCTGGTGCGTGAACCATCCGATCTGACGCCGCCGCTGGGCACGTCGTTCGCTGACATCAACGGCTGAAAACAAAGGCTCTTCACGCACATAGTGCTGGGGTGTAATGATCGCGGGGCAGAGCGGTCGGTAGTGGGCATGATCGGCACCCTGGTAATACATCGCCACCGCGTAGAAACCAGCCGCCGACGCCGTCTCACATTCCGGATCGACCTCTTCCAAATGCCGCCGAAACGATTCCTCCCGATCGTCGATACAGAAGATCGCGATAAACGCCGGCTTGCTTGGGGCAGGGGGGGGAAGTTCGCGACGCCGCCGCGAATGGATCGCCAACGCGTCGAGCGTGGCCACTTGGTAGTGACGCTCGTAGGCGGCGTGCAAAATCCGCCGACGTTCGGTGGAATCGAACAATTCGATCTCGCGGACCAAACACGCCCATTGCTTACTGGTCATGGCGACCAAACTTTCGGGCGTCCAGCCTCCCGACTGCGCTAACTGAAAGACGGTGTAAGTTCGTTCGTCCGTCGAAGCGCCCCGTCGTCGCGGAAGCCTGCGAGTAGCCAGGCTTCGAATTTGGTGAAAGTCGCGAGTGCCCAATAGCCGCTGGCCAAGATCGGCAATTGCCCAGCGCTCAAGAATCAAACGAATCGCCAGGTATTCGTTCAACGAACCCGACGGAATCGGATGCGGCAACCAGGGCGTATTCGTTTCGGTCTGCCAGATCATCCCCGCCCAGCCCCGCAGCGCCAGCAACGTGCCGCACAGCGTTTCATCGACGTCGTTCGCCGCGATCCCCAACGCTGCCAGCGAATCGGCGATCGATGCCAAAGGATCCAACTCACCGGCCGCTATCGGTTGCAGCGCCTCGCGAATCCCTTGCATCCAGGCGGGCTTCACCGCCATTGGCTGCAGATACAATTTCGCAAACGCGATGGCAAATCCCTGTTCGCGATCCGGAAGCGACCAATCCGCAAACCCCTGATCGAGAAAGGCACCGCAAAACCGAATCATCACCTCGTTAACGGTGACATCGGTATCCTCACCGCATGCCTCCAACAACAAGTCGCGCAAGCGGACCGGATCGGTTTGGCGGGGGCCAGGCAAATTCGCCGCTTCGACACCGTCGCGGCAGACTCGCCACAACAGTCTCAAAACGAAAGCTTCCCACTCCGCATCGGACCACGTTTGAATCGAGTCGCAACGAGACTCGGCGAGCACCGTTTCGACCACCGAGGGCCGTTGGGACGCGGTTTCACCGACCGGCAGTTCCCGTTTGGTGATGTCGCGATGCCGCATCACCCAGCTGCGTGTGTGGGCAATCATCTGCTCGCGGCGTTGCTGCGAGATGTCCGCTTGAAATCGCTTCAACAAGTCCGACTCAGCCAACAACCACTTCAATTCGGCGTCGGGAGCGGAGTGCAATTTCATCTGCAACATCGCCAATTGCAACGTGTAACGCGTCCCAAAGCTGGCGACCAATTCGTCGGCGGCCTCATCCAGATCATCCATCAAAACCTGGCGGAGATCGTCGACCGAGATACGGCCACGTTGCAATTCGCTGCGATAGCGGTCTTCGGTCAAATAGGGCTGACACCCAAAGCGTTTGCCACCGACAAGCACCGCCTCTTCAAACGGCAGATGCTCCAAGGAGTGCAGGGTGTTGTGATGCACGAAGATCGAGATCGGTCCCTGTGCTGGCAAGTAATGGATCGCATGATCGATGGCATGTCGCAAACGGTCGAGGCTGCAACGCTCCGAAGCCTTGGCGTTGGAAGCGTCCTGTGACGACAGGATCGAAGTTGCATCGTGCATCAGAGTCTTCCTGAATCGCGAGGCTTGAAAGAAAGACGGGAGAACATGCGATGGAATCGCTACGCACGTAGTGCGGAATACATGCTGGCGATAAAGCAACGAGTATGCCAATCGAGGATGAATCGACGCAGGTTCCGATCTACGCGGTTCGACCGGGCAAATACCTTGGTTTTCTCTCTACCACCGACCTGAGGCAGATTGTCGCATCGCGGCGTGTGCGCGGGAATTCTGCAATCCTCTGCAGACGCGTGCAAAGAATTGCAGACGATTCATGTTTGCCTTCATTTGCACTGCGACAGGCCTATAATGAGCCGTTTGCCGATCGAGCGACGCAACGCCCCCAGCCAACGCGAACTTCTCATGAATCGAAAGCTAACGCGAATTGTCGCACTCACCTTATGGGGATGTTTGTCGGCAGCAGCGATGCCCCCCAGGCTCAGCATTGCTCAGCAAAGCGTTACCGATACCAATGCGTCGATCGCTGCACACCGTGTTCCCACCCAGCATCTACCCAACGCGGTGCAAGTCAGCAGCCAAGTGATCTCGGGGGGGCTACCGGAGGGCGAACAGGCGTTTGCGGAACTGCAGTCGCTGGGAATCAAGACGATTATCAGCGTCGATGGGGCCCAGCCGGATGTCGAAATGGCGAAGCGGTTCGGCTTGCGCTACGTTCACTTGCCTCACGGTTACAACGGCATCTCGACCGAGCGCACGCAGGAATTGGCCAAAGCCGTTCGCGTTCTTGAGAGTCCGATCTACATCCATTGCCATCACGGCAAACACCGCAGTCCGGCGGCAGCCGCAGTCGCCTGTATCGCCGCGGGACAGATCCCCGCCGCGGACGCCACGGCGATCCTGGAACTGGCGGGAACCAGTCGCAATTACCAAGGTCTTTATCGCGCGGCGATCGCGGCTCAACCAATCGCCTCCACCACCCTCGACGCGTTGGAAGTCGATTACAAGTCGAAGGTCGACCCTCCGCCGATGGTCGAACAAATGATTGCCATCGAGCACGCGCACGATCATTTAAAGCAATTCGCCGCCGACGCATGGAAGGCTTCTCCCAAGCATCCCGATCTCGATCCGGCACACGAAGCGTTATTGCTACGCGAACACTTCACCGAAATGCTCCGTGGAGAAATCGAGCGGCAATCGCCCGAGGCATTCTTGGAATCGATCCGCGACAGCCGGGATGCCGCGGCAGGTCTGGAAGCGGCGATCCGATCAGGTCTTCCGCATCGTGCGCGCCAGGCATTTGTAAATCGCATCCAGGCGAACTGCGTCGCCTGCCATCGTCGATTCCGGGACGTTCCGTTGTCCGAGTGAGCGCTTCGCGAGACGATCGAATCTCCCGCCACCATCCACACCCGGGATCGTCGTCGCAGACCGCGGTCGTCGATCGGATACGCTTTCGACTAGAAATCCACTTGGGCACGCATCGCGTAGAGTCCCGCTTGGCTGTCGCCATAGATGGGATTGTCCAACATCGCGTAGATGTAGTTGAACTGGAACTTGGTATAGGGGTTCAGATACCAGTTCAATCCGGCTGTCAGATCGTTCAACGTTCCGCCCAAAATGTCATCGTCGGTGAGGTCCAAATAGGACCAACGCCCTGCGATTTCCCACGCCCCGCAACCGCCACCGCGACCAACGCTGTTGTTGGGAATCACCCGGCCGAACACACCGTACTTCCCGTTATAGGTCCGCGACTCGCCGGTCAAGAAGTATCCCACTTGCGAATACGCTCCGGAGAATGCGACCGTGGATTGATCGGGGCGATCGACGACGGCGAAGAAAAACTCGTTTTGCGAGTAGAACGAACCAAGGGCTGTCGCAAATTCGACATTAAACAGATTGCTGTTGTTCGCCTGAAAGACTCCCGTGTCGACAAATGGCGGCAGAAACGTGGGGGCTGTCGCAGGCACACCGCCGCCGGTTTCGAACACGCCGAGCTCGGGCTGATTACGATATTGGAAGCTGTCGTTTGAGGGATCGACAAAGCTGTAGCCGCCACCGACATGGACCAGACCTTGGCCAGGGCCATTGTTAAGCAACGCCCCGGTCACCCGAGTCGCCATGCCATAGCCGCCGTTATCTCCGATGTTGCCACCATTAAAATCGGTGGGGAAACGGAATCCTGAAACCGCCCAAGTCATGACCTCATCGCTGTCATGACCATATAACATCGCACCGATCTGACGAAACGGCAGGAAGGCGAAGGGGAGGGCGCGCTCCATAAAAGTCATCTCCTTGACGCTCGTCAGTCCATCCATTCCAAAGGGCTGGCGAAACTGGCCGATTCGCAAATTGTTCGATCCGACCACGTCATCGATATCCAACCAGACATCCATAAAGCTTGGCCGCCCAGGGAAACCGAAATCCATCTCCAGCATATAGCTGACGTTGTCCCACGCTTGACCGGTTGCGGCCAAGCGGGCGCGGCGGAAATCCGCACCGTCTTGAATGTCTCCCACGACCGGATCACCGTCACCCAGCGTCGTCCGGTTGGCTTGGCTCTGATCGATCCAAAACGCATCGGCATGCATGAAGCCGGTCACTCGAACCGTTGGATATTTGGGCTTCGGCGGGAGGACGGGTTCGGGATTGCAAACCGCGGGAGACATCGCGCCCGCCCGGAGCTCATCGATCTGTTGTTGCAACCGCTGCAGTTCCAACTGAACGCTCGATTCGCTTGCCGCCCGTGAATCGTCGGGGACAACGGGTAGCATTGGGGGCTCGTCGGCGGCGAGCGCCACGTGACAGAAGAGCAGCGTGAATCCCATCGATGTCAACGTCCTGCGACACCAATCGCGAATACGTGGCGTTTGAACCAGACGGCAATCCATCACCCTGACTCCCCTTTCCATTCGACCTCTCGTTCCCAAGCATCCCTGGAGAACATACGACACAACTCGGCCAATCAAACCAAGCCGCTACACCCTTAAAATCCGATCCCATACAACCCGAACAACCGTCGAGGCGGCTCTGCAATAATTCGCAGACTGTCTGCAATTCATTGCAGACACGACGGCCCGAAGCCATCGAAAACCGACGTTCTCAGCTCCGGACGAATCCCGGCGTGCCGCCCTCCTCCAACCGCCGGAGAAGCTTAGGGTAAGGTCGCCGCATCAAAAGCATCTTCCATGCCAATCGCGACTGCTCCGTGGAGCGGACGGTTGGGCAACTTCCGGTGATGCCCTATATATGATGCAAGCGTTGCAGCTTCACTCTTCCGCCCCATCCCGTTCCCCAGGCGTCTCATCGCCCAAGCCACCGATGTTTGAAATTCACGATGGACGCATTGGCCGCGGGATCCGCCGCATCGCAGTATTGCTCGCGATTCTGAGCCTGACGTCGTTACTGCTGACCACCAAGATCCTCAGCGACGTCCACCATGAGCATGGCATCATGGCCCGCTTGGTGCTGCATCTGCCGCCCAGCGATGCCGTCGCCGCCGAGGGCCTGCTTGGGGAGTTGCGGCTCGATCGGATGCTGACCATCCTGCTGGTCGTCAACCTGATTGGCACGACGATTGCTTTGGCACTTGTCGTCCGCGGTTACCTGAGCAGCGAGCGGTCGCTGCGGGCCGTCAAAGTCCTCGCTACCGATATCCTTGCCAGCATGGATGCCGGAGTAATCACCACCGACCGCAACGGCATGATCAGCAGCACCAATCCTCGCGCACAGACGCTGATCGGCATGCCCGATGAAGGTGTCGGACATTTTCTGTCCGACTTGGGCGAATCGCACGCGCTACTGGATTCGATCTGCGCCGAAGTCCGCACGTACCACGAAGCCATTCGCGACCGCGACTATCGGGTCACCGAAAACGGGCACCGCCACACGTTTCGCGCCGGATGCACGCTTCTAAGCAATCAGCAGGGGGAAGATATCGGCACCGTGTTATATGTCCGCGATGTCACCGAGAAGGCGTTGATCGAAGAACGGCTGCGGAGAATGGAACGCTACATGGGGCTCGGCTCGTTGGCCGCTGGACTGCAACATGAAATCAAAAACCCGCTAAGCGCTGTTTCGATTCACATTCAATTGCTGTGCGAGCATCTCGCGACCGAGCCATTTGATCCGGAAGTTGCAGAACTGCTGGAAGTCCTGCAAACCGAAGTGCTTCGGATCAACAACGTCCTGGACGGGTTCCGCAATTACGCTTCGACCTCCGAGATCGGCCGATCCGCGGTCGACGTCACGCTGCTGATCGACAAATTGGTGCGGTTGCTTTGCCCGCAAGCCGACCGGCAGGGGGTGAAGATCAAAATCGAATCCCCGTGCGAAATGCTCGGTTTGATCCAAGCCGATTCCGTCCGATTAGAACAGGTCTTCTTAAACCTCGCCCTCAACGCGATGGCCGCGATGCCCAACGGCGGCCTGCTGCGATTCCGAGTCAGCCAACAGAACGACCAGATCCGCATCGATGTCGCTGATTCGGGCATCGGCATTCCCGCGGAGATTCAATCGCAGGTCTTTGATCCCTACTTCACCACCCGCAACGACGGAACCGGCATGGGGTTAGCGCTTTGCGACAAGATCGTCCAACAACATGATGGCAGCATCGATTTTCGCAGCAGTCCCGAGGGAACCGAATTCACCGTGCTACTGCCCCGAGGAACCCAGGAATGAAGTCATCCGAATTTAGCGTGCTGATCGTCGACGATGAACCCAACATCCGGTCGGGACTCGCCAAGGGTTTGAAAGGGGAAGCGGAACGTGTCGACATCGCCAGCGATGCCGAAGAGGCGTTGGCCAAGTTTGAACAATGGAGCTATCCGCTGGTGATTGCCGATGTGCGGCTGGGAGGCAAGATCGATGGGATCGAATTGGTTCGCCAAACGGCCCACAAGTATCCCGAGACCGCCGTCATCGTAATCACCGCGCACGGAACCGTGGAAACGGCGGTCGACGCGATGCGAGCCGGCGCGTTCGATTTTATCTCCAAACCGCTCGACCTGAACCTAGTCCGGCAACAGGTCCGCAAAGCCCGCCAACACTACGAACTGCGAATCGAGAACCAACAACTGCGCAGCCGCTTGGCCGACGCGGGGCAGATCTCCAACATCCTGGGGACCTGCGCCGCGATGCAGGATGTGTTTCATCAGATCCGCCAAGTTGCCACGACCGAAGCGACCGTGATGATCCAAGGAGAGAGCGGCACGGGGAAGGAATTGATCGCCCGAGCCGTCCACGATCTAAGCCCCCGCAACGGCGGACCGTTTGTTGCAGTCAATCTCGGTGCGATGCCCGAATCGCTGCTCGAGAGCGAATTGTTTGGACACGAGAAAGGATCCTTCAGCGGCGCGTCGCGGCAGAAGCCTGGCTGTTTTGAACAGGCCAGCGGCGGAACGTTGTTCCTGGATGAAGTCACCGAGATGTCGGCCAAGAGCCAAGTCGATCTGCTGCGCGTGCTCGAATCGGGACAATTCATTCGCGTCGGTGGCGAAGAACTGCTCTCGGCCAATGTCCGCATCGTCTCGGCGACCAACAAATCGGTTCCGGCGCTGATCGATGACGGCAGCTTCCGTGAGGATCTGTTCTACCGCCTCAACGTGATCCCAATCGAAGTCCCTTCGCTGCGACAACGACGCGAAGACATCCCGCTGCTGGTCGAACACTTCTTAAACCACTTCTGCGATCGGCACGGACGCCCCTTGAAACAGATCTCCCCTGAAGCGATGCAAACGCTAGTCGCTGCGCCTTGGCCAGGCAATGTCCGACAACTTCGCAACGTCGTCGAACGGATGGTCGTCACCCATACCGACGCCATCATCCACGACCACCAACTGCCGTTGGAACTGCAACAAAAGTCGGGATCGAATTCCCGCGCGACGCTCGCTTGCACTTTGTCCGACGCCGTCGAGCACTGCGAACGCGAAACGATCTCCGCCGCGCTGGCGGCTTGCGACTGCCATCGCGAAAACACCGCCAAGCGACTGGGGATCAGCATCCGCACGCTGCACTACAAGATGGGGCGCTATGGATTGCATTGAACGGCGTTCACCAAGCCAAAGCATCCAACCTTCGTCAGTCGCCAGCACCATCGAGACGCAAGCGTTCATCGCTGGCCACTTGTTTGTCGATCCGTTTCTGCAGTGTCGCTTGCCAACTGGGTGACAATGCGGCGACCGCGGCTAACCGCGACGCGTCATCGAGATTCTGCTTGTCGTGATGCATCACGCGATTGGCGGCTTCGATCGTCCAGGGATCCGAGGATCGATCGACCAATCCCAAACGCATCCCAGGTCCGACCAATCCTTCTTCGAGCACCCGAAAATACCAACCCGTCCGCCCCGTCTGCTGCACTTGATAGGCGAGGTCCTTGATCCCCCAGCGCCGCGCCAATTTCCAACACGGCTGACGCGGTTGAGATACCTGCACGACCGCATCGCCGACCGACCAAACGTCACCGATACAAACGTCCTGCTCGGTCAGATCGGAAACTGTAAAGTTCTCGCCAAAGGCACCGGCCCTCAGATCTTCGAGTCCCAGCGTTTCACGCCAGGTCGGAAAGTGATCTGCCGAATAGACACAGACCGCCTTGTGCGGCCCACCATGATTGACGAGATCGGCTTGGCCGTCGCCCTGAAGATTCGTCGTCCCTAGCCACAGCGGTTCACCGACCGGTTCTTTCCAGAACCCCGTCACCCAAGGCTTCTCCGCCGGGATGATTCGTGGCAGCCCAATCTGGACCGAAATCAGTTCCGCGTGGCATTGCACGGTCATCGATTCAGCGCCTCCAGCGCTGCACGCTTTTCCTCGATGAAACGCACATGATGCTGCAGATGATGGGTGATCTTTTCCAGCAGCGACGCCAGCGTTTGTGGTCCGGCTTCATTGTGATTCCCGATCCGCTGGAAATCGGCAGCGTCCAGCGTGCGGAGGATCCGAGCCATCGAGGCGCGCACCGCTTCGACCAATTGCAATTCCTCAACGGCATCACGCTGATCGTAGGCCAACGCCGCAGCAAACTGGTCGGGATCGCCCGCGAAAAAAGTGGGCTCCTGCTCAGCGATCACCCGCTTCATCCGATCGGCGTACACCAATTCAAAGTCCGCAACGTGGCAAATCACCTGACGCGTCGACCACTTTCCCGGGATCGGTGTCGCGTCCAATTGAGCACTGGTCAGACCGGTGACCGCCGCACGCAACTGCGCCCCGCCGGCAAGGTATTCATCGATCAATGGATTCGACGCCATGATGGACTCCTCAGGGTTCCCAAGCAAAATTCAGCAACGAAACGATCGTAGATTCCGCGGCCCAGCACCGGGGTCGCCACAACACTTCGCCAGACCGCATCACCGCTGCGATGGGGAATGCTCCAATTTCAGCGGCATCGAAATCAATAGCCCCGCGGTCCGATTGTGCGTGCTGGTGCGGTGTTTGACATGACATTTGAGGCACTGCGATGCTAATCGAATCGGGCCGGCGAAGCGATAACGGTCCCCCTCGACGCCGTCAAAATAAGGCTTACCGGCTGCGAGCGCCTTGACCGCCGCGCGTTCAAAGGCGTCCTCTGGGCGATGGTCGACATTCACGATGTCGGTATTCACCACTAACCATTTTAAATCGACTTGAAAACTATCGGCCAGTGCTTCGAAGACATCCTCCAACGAAGCCGACGGGATCGTGTGCGAATCGTCTTCGTCGAAAAAGTCGCGATGCACCACCTGCAAGGTCCCGTGCAGCGTCTCGTGCAACAACGTCGCTCGGCTACGCGCTTCCGAGAGCGTCGCAGGCGCGGCGACCTCCATGGCGGTCGGCTCCCCAGTCGGCTCATCGGCGGACACCGCTAGCAACGAGAAGCCGAAAGCCAACAACAATCCGATCGCTGTGAATCGATATTTCATCGTGGGGTCCAAAACAATGAGGCGAGAGAGGGCAGGGCAGGGGGGATGCGTAAGCGACACCGAGCTAGCTTAATCCGAGAGGCGGCAAAGCTGCAGATTCGATACATGTTTCTAACGCGTGCCACTTCAAGGGTCAACACAAAGCGACCACACCGATTGCCGCAACGCAGAGCATCGGTTGCTTGCAATAACGCCGCCCCACCGGCTAACGCTAGCAAACGAGGCTGAAAACGCAACGATTGCCACACCCGGGGGATTCGGTGCGCGCCGAACCGGCCCGATTGTGACGAATGAACTTGACAGTTCCACGGCTCGATGGGAGATTCCCCGACGTATCACTTCAACCACTGTGACAAGGATGTCGTTTGATGGACGAGGAACTCGCGTTTATTGATATTCACTGCCATTTGCTGCCGGGTATCGATGATGGCGCTAGGGACTGGGATGAATCGCTGGCCATGGCTCGGATTGCCGTTCAGGATGGCATTCGCTGCTCCGTATTGACTCCGCATCAATTGGGGCAATACTCGCTGACCACAGGCGAAGAGATCCGACGACTGACAGCCGAATTCCAAACCCGTCTTCAAGAGCAAGGTATTCGCCTGGCTGTTCGTCCGGGGGCGGATGTCCGCATCGATCTGGACATGATCCAACGGCTGGCCAGCGGCGACTGCGTTTCGCTAGCGGATCGTCGCAAGCACGTACTGTTGGAATTGCCACACGAACTCTACTTTCCTTTGGAACCGGTGATCGCCAATCTGAAGAAGCTTGGCATGGTCGGCATTTTGTCGCATCCCGAACGGAACGAGGGGATCTTGAAGCGGCCCGAATTGATTCCGCCATTGGTCGAAGCGGGCTGCTTGATGCAGATCACCGCCGACAGCCTGACAGGCGTTTTCGGGAGCGCTCCGAAGAAGATGAGTGAATGGATGTTGCAAAACGGGCTCACCCATTTCATCGCCTCGGACGCCCATGGCACCCGCCGTCGCAAGCCCCTGATGCGACGCAGCTTTGAACGAGCCAGCGAACTGGTGGGCGAACCGTATGCAAAAGCGATCTGCTGCCACAATCCGCTGGCCGTGGTAAACGGACAAGCGGTTGCCAAATTGCCTCAGGTGCGCCGACGCGGCTGGATGGAACGGATCCTCAAACGCCAAGCCGCCTAGACCGGTCGCGTGCCTCGCGACCTCAACGCCACTCTCCCGACCGACCTGCACGCCGACGGTGATCGCTTGAATACAAACCACCTCCTTCGCGCAACGCTGCTGATCGCCGCGGCGTTGTGCAGCCGCGGCGTCGACGCGCAATCCACTTCGGCCGATCGGTGGCCCTTTGAAGCGCAGATCGGCCAATTTGCAATCCACTCGGACTTTAACGTTGCCGCCAACCCGCAGTTCGTTGCCCAGCTGGGATCGCTGCAAGCGGACCTGAAAAAGACGCTGCAAATCGAGATCTATCCCGAACCCATTCATTTGATCCTGTTTGAACATCAGGCGAACTATCAAGGCTACATGCAGCGGTATTTCCCTACGGTTCCGTTTCGCAGGGCGCTGTTCATCAAACGCCGCGGCCCGGGGATGGTCTTTGCTTACAAGAGCGACCAGATGTATGTCGACTTGCGGCACGAGACGAGCCATGCGCTGCTGAACGCATCGCTTCCCTACGTTCCGCTGTGGCTCGACGAAGGACTTGCCGAGTACTTTGAAAGTCCGCCAACGGGCAATGCGAGACAACATACTCACCAAGCCACCACTCGACGGAAAGCCTTCTGGCGGCAAGTCCCCACCATCGAATCACTGGAAGCGGTCGGCGACCTCACCGCAATGGGTGCCACGGAATACCAAGAAGCATGGTCGTGGGTCCATTTTCTTCTACACGAGAGCGACCAATCGCGGGGCGTGCTGATTCGCTTCCTGCAAGAACTTCAGGCGCATTCTCCACCGGGGCAGCTGAGCCGCCGCGTTGCCACGGAACTACCCGACTGGAAAGAACGCTATCTGGCCCATTTCCAACGCTAGTGCCGCAGTGATTTCCTCCCGTCCGCAGCCTTCTGGAGGGGGAAAGTCGAAATTTCCGCGCACCCGCTTAGGATTGTGCAAGGTTCCTGTCGCACGCTTTGTAGCGACACTCAGGCGGCGTAAACCGCCCTCACCGATCCACGAGGACTCCGCATTACGTGCAACAATCATCCCATCAGAGGGGCATTGCACGTCTCAACGGCAAGTTGCTTGCCAAACGGCGGACATCCTAGGATCGCATTGATCGGCTGCAAATCGTGCAATAGAGCACACTTTGCACGACGGAGCATTTAGAATAGTGGTAGCGATATACGATATTGAACGAGGATTCACTGAGTACGAATTGTCTCGGGCCCCGTTTAAAAGGAAGAGAAGCAATGCCATCCCCACATCTGGGACCCCCGATCGGACGACACAAAATGACACTATGCCCACAAACGATTACGCGAATCGCAGTGGTCTTCGCCGCGCTGCTCCCGACGAGTTGGATCGCTGCTCAATCGAATGTCCCCAGCCAGACCCAATTGATTGACAAGCACATCAAGCAGGGCTGGATCGATTACGAACTGAAGCCATCGCCTACATCCCCCGATGGGAAGTGGTGCCGTCGCGTCTATCTAGACATCATTGGACGGATCCCGACGCCCGAGGAATTGGATGCGTTCCTGCAAGACAAAGGTGCCGACAAAGATCAACGCCTCGTCAACAGCCTGTTGCACGATGACCGCTACACCGAAGAGTATGCCCGCAATTGGGCGACCATCTGGACCAACATCCTGATCGGTCAAACCGGTGGGAACGAGCGTAATTCGCTGACCAGCCGCGCGGGAATGAGCAAGTACCTCCGCGATTCATTCGCTCGCAACAAACCTTACAACGACATGGTTTTTGAATTGGTCACTGCCACCGGCAGCACCAAGCCAGGAACCGAAAACTTCAATGGCGCGACCAACTTCCTCGCGATGAAGGTCAACGAGGACCAAGCGACGTTGGCGACCTCGTCCACATCGCGGATCTTCATGGGCCTGCAAGTACAATGCACCCAGTGCCACAACCATCCATTTAACCAATGGAAGCAACAGAAATTCTGGGAGTTCAATTCGTTCTTCCGTCAGACACGGGCATTGCGACGCTACGTCTCCGGAACGCGCGACGTCTCCCACGCGGAATTGGTCGACGAAGATTTTGCTGGCGAAGCAGGTGATCCTTCCAAAGCGATCGTCTTCTATGAACTCCGCAACGGCCTGACTCGAACCGCCGGCCCTGTCTTCATGGACGGTACCGAAGTCGATGTCAGTGGATATGTCAGCGATGTCAATCGCCGTGAAGCGCTCGGGAAGATGATGATCGAGAGCGAGTTCATGGACAAGATGATCGTGAATCGCATGTGGGCTCATTTCATGGGCTACGCATTCACCAAGCCTGTCGATGACTTGGGTCCGCACAACGTCGCTTCGCACCCGCAATTGTTGAACGAACTGGGTGCCGAATTCCGCAAATCCAGTTTTGACCTGAAGCAACTGATCCAATGGATCGCACTCAGCGAACCGTACCGCTTGAGCAGCCAGACCACCGGTTCAAACGCCTCGGACGATCCGCAACAAGGCGAACCGCCAAAGTTCACGCACTTCTACCTGCGTCAGATGTCGGCCGAACAACTGTATCAATCGTTGGTTTCCACGAACAAGGCGAGCGGACAAGGCTCGTACGAACAACAAGAAGAGAAGCGGAACCAATGGCTGCAACAGTTCGTGTCGGCCTTCGGAACCGACGAGGGAGACGAATCGACATCCTTTAACGGATCGATCCCACAAGCCCTGATGATGTTCAATGGAGATCTCGTCAAAAACGCGACCTCGGTCGAAAACGGCACGTTCCTGGGCGATTTGTCTCGGCAAAACCTCAAACCGGCAGACAAAGTCCATCGCCTGTTCCTGGCTGGAATGGGGCGACGCGCAACGCGTGACGAATTGACAATCGCAAATAAGTTGCTGGGCGCTCGCAAGGGAGACCAGGCCGAGATGCTACAAGATCTGTGGTGGTCGATCCTCAACAGCAACGAATTCATCCTTAACCACTAAACCGATTTACTCCCGGCGTGCCCCCGTATCGCCGGCCCCAATACAGCCTGTCTCGTCGACACGCACAACACTCGCAACAGCCCCACTGGAGACACCCGATGTTTAACAGTCAATGGTCCACCCCCGCCGGGATGACTCGCCGGCACTTTATGAATCACATGGCGGGCGCATCGGCCGCCATGGCGGGCACCGCATTTTCGTTGGGACAAACGCTCAAAGCGAATGCCGATGTGCTTAAGAAAAACCGCAAGGCGGCAATCCTGTTGTGGATGGGCGGCGGCCCTTCGACGATGGATATCTGGGATCTGAAACCAGGCGCACCGACCGGTGGTCCGTTCAAACCGATCAGCACTTCGGGTGACGTGCAGATCTGCGAGCACATGCCTCTGATGGCCAAGCAGATGCATCACATGGCGGTCATCCGATCGATGAGCACACGCGAAGCGGATCACGAGCGCGGCCGCTACTACATGCACACCGGATTTGTCCCCAACCCCAACATCGAACACCCTAGCTATGGCTCGGTGCTGGCACACGAATTGATTAACCAACGCCCCGAACTGGAGATCCCTCCCTTCGTGACCGTCGGTGGTGGTAGCGCAGGCCCCGGTTTCCTCGGCATGGCTTGGGCCCCTTTTGCTGTCACCAGCAATGGCCAAATCCGCAACTTGCAGATGCGTCTGGAACAACAACGTTTGATGCAACGCATGGCCGCACTCGATTTGATCGAGAAGGACTTCGTCAAGAAGAACCGTGGCACCGCGGCGGAAGACCACCAAAAGGTTTTGAAGAAGACCTTCGACCTGATGTCCAGCGATCAGATGCGAGCCTTTAAGGTCGACGAAGAACCCGAAGAGGTCAAAGAACGCTACGGCGCAACGGGCATGGGAATGGGTGGTCGTGGCTTTGGCCAAGGCTGCCTGCTGGCACGGCGGTTGGTCGAAGCGGGTGTTCCGTTTGTCGAAGTTGACCTTGGCGGCTGGGACAACCACGCCGACATCTTCAATACCCTGTCGGACCAACGCCTGCCCGTCCTCGACAAGGCGATGAGCGCGTTGACCGAAGATTTGGAACAACGCGGCATGCTGCAGGACACGGCCATCATCTGGATGGGTGAATTCAGCCGGACACCTCGCATTAACCAAAACGCCGGTCGCGACCACTGGGCCCGATCGTGGAGCGTGGTCGTTGGCGGTGCGGGAATCAAGGGTGGCATCGCGGTCGGTGAGACCAATAGCGATGGTACCGTCGTTGAAACCGAGCCGTACAGCTCCGAAGACGTGATGACATCGGTTTGCAATGCCCTTGGCATCTCACCCGACACGACGTATACCGCAAACAACCGCCGACCGATGAAGATCGCTGGCGGCGGCAAGATCATCAAAGACTTGTTCGCTTAGGACGAACGTTGAATGGTTTGGATCTCGCTCGCCCCGGAGGTTCAGAAGATATCAGCAAGCGATTGGATTGATCGGCAGTGTCGCAGGAAAGCGGAACTGATTTAAGCCCGCAGGAGTTGATCGTGCGCCATCAAGTTGGCGTGTGGAGATACCTGCGCTTACTCGGTTGCGACAACGCGACAGCCGACGACTTAACGCAGGAGACGTTCCTAACGATCCTGCGAAGACCACCGTTTAATCAGTTCAGCGACGAAGCGACGGCCGCCTACCTGCGGCGGATCGCTCGGAATTTGTTTATCTCACTGAAACGACGTGACAAACGAATGCATCTGGTTTCGGCGATCGAATCGCTCGATGCGGTTTGGGATCGTTGGATCGGTGCAGAAGAGGATGGCGAGGAATTTGTCAGCGCATTGAAAGATTGCCTCAATGGACTGACCGAAAGAGCCCAATTGGCACTGCGGATGCGGTTTACCGATGACGCCAACCGAGCGGACATTGGCGAACAATTGGGAATTACCGAACACGGTGCGAAAAATTTGGTGCAGCGAGCAAAACAGCAACTAAAAGAATGCGTTCAAACCAAACTGACATGAACGATCCAGCCTTCGACCAATTGCTGGAAACCATGCTTTGCGAAGCCCAAGATCAGGCTGCCGCGCCGGATGTCTCTGCGCAGGTACTGGCAATCCTGGAAGCTGAACGCAACCCCGTGGTCGGCTTACCGCAGATCGATACCACTCGCAATGTCAAGCGACGTTCGGATGCTTGGCTGCCGATGACCCTCGCCGCAGCGTTGCTAATCGCGATCTCTGGATACGTCTGGGAGCTGAACAACGGTCGCCCGCAACCGGCGGATACTTCAACGGTTGCTCACAACGCCCCCCCCAAGCCTCAAGCCGGCGCGGCCGCATCAAAACAAACCACCGGCACAGCGGACCCTCACGGCGCCGCCCGATCGACGCAACCCGCTGCTCCCGACAAAGCGATTGTCACGAACACGCCGCCGCGTGGGCATTTTGAAATTGGTCTGAACGACCTCCCGTTCAACACACCTGCGACAGTCCCCGCAAGCGAGCCACAACAACCTGCGATTGCCAAGCAGCCGAAGATCGACCGCCTGCCCCCCGATGAGATCATTCATCGCGTCGACGAACTGCTGGCCCAGGCGTGGCGTCGGATGGATATCCAACCACAGAACGAGATCTCGACCGATGAATTGACGCAGCGTTTGGCGAATGTCGTTGCTGGCCGTTCCCAGGGTGAGAAGCTCGACGCCCAAGCGGCCCGTCATTTGATCGCCAATGATACCGCCGCACTGATCGACGGTTACATCGACAACCAACAAACGGCGAATCATCTGGGCACACGCTGGGCGCAACATCTGCTTGGGGAAGCGGCGTGGCGTCGAATGTCCGAAGCGCAGCGAACCGCTGCCGGCAAGCTGTTCGCTGGCAACTTCCGTGGCGAACAACCTTTCGATACGCTCGTTCAGGAAATGCTCACTTCCGAGGGCCCTTCGTCCCCGGACGACCCCGCGTTTGAACCGGCAACGCTCTGGAAGTCGGGTTTGGCCGGAGCGAGTGCGATTCCGCTGACCAACCAATTTTGTGATGTGCTGCTAGATCTGGACGTTGCCTGTGGACGCTGCCACACGCATCCGCTGGAAGGCAACATCACGCAGCGCAACTACTGGAACCTCAATGCCATCTTCCAAACCGGCGTTCAATGGCAGTTAGGAAACCAAGGCGAACTGGAGATCGCTCAAGACCTGGAGCGAGATCGGTCGAAGGATGCCGTATTTTATGAGTCTCCCGACGGAATTCAAATGGTCGCCTCGCCCGCGGTCGTCGACGACTGGATCGGCGGTTCGGGAGCCACTAACGGACCGACAAACCTGCGCGAATTGGCGGCAGAGATCGAGCACAGCGATCGCTTAGCGCGGGCCACGATCAACGGCCTTTGGAAGGTCATCTACGGCAACCGCCTGGTAGGCCGGACCAGCGACCCGCTGGCACCGCCAGCCGACGAGGCGTTTGTGGCAGCACGAAATCTGATGGCTCAACAATTGCGAGCGTACAACTACGACCTCGGCGCGGCGGCGGCTTGGATGATTTCGGCACAGCCCATGCGACTGCAGTCGACGCTGTCGCTCTTCGATCAAGACTCTCTGTTTGCTAGCGAAGCGATCCTTAACAGCGCGGAAATCCAACAGCGTGCATTCGCCGGGTTTGCCAACGAACCACGGAATTGGTCGTTCGAAGAATTGATCGTGGCGACCGAAACGTTTAACAAAGCGAGTGGCCAGGGCTCTTTGGTGGCGCCCGCGGCACTGCTGGCTCAAGCGACCGATAGCAACGCCCCCGCCAAACCCGATCAAAAATCGAAAGCCCAACTGCGGCTCGAATCACTCCGCCGCGCGTTCCCAGCGAACGATGCTGCCAACACGCTGCCAGCGGGCTGGCTAGCTTCATTGAGCAAAAAACGCGGTTTCGAGCAGCAGGCGAAACATCTTTTCTATGTCGCGGGAAATCCACAAGTCAGCGATCAACAGATGGCAGCGGCCAAGCGGATTCGCCTCCTGACCGACACCGATGAAGCGGCACTGAACCAACTTTGGTGGGCGATTCGCTTGAGCGATGGCACTCCTTAACCGGAGTTAAATATGCCGATTTCCCTGACGATTTGCGTCACTCTTCCCGCCCGAACCGATCCCGCGGTGTCCCCATGACACGCATTGGTCCGCACCGCATTGCTTGCCTCCCGCCCCTTCCCGAATCCCCGCCTCCACGCCGGACACCTCCCCAACGGCACTTTTGCTATCAGTCGATCGAACTTGTGATATCTTGATCCCTGTTCTACTATGAACATCGTGGATCAAGGTTCGCCTGTCCGACGCCACGTGTCTTTACCAAATCGGAACTCAAGTATGGCTTCAATGACGTCCCCCAAAACTCGCTTTGTCCGGCCACTGTTGCTGTCGGCCTTTTGCACGATCACCTTCCTCGGCCCGCAAATCAATCCTTGCCTTGGTGAAGATCTTGTCGCGCCGACCAAGACCGACCAGAACGTGGCGAAGATCGTCGCGGCCCTACTGGAACGACGTCACGTATCGCGGACGGCGTTGAACGACGAACTGAGCGCTCGTGCGATGGAACTGTTCCTGAAGTCGCTCGACCCCATGAAGCTCTACTTCTACCAATCCGACGTTGATGAATTCAGCAAATACAATGTCACGATCGACGACATGGTCAAAGGGGGCGATCTCGATGTTGCCTACGTGGTCTTCAAACGCTTCCTACAACGGATCGATGAACGCGTCGCGGTCGCCGAAACCTTGCTGACCGAAGACTTCGACTTCACCGCCGACGAATCGATTGTTGTGGAACCCGATGCCGCTCGCTATCCAACGTCTCCCGAAGAGGCGAAAGATCGTTGGCGTCGTCAGATCAAATTCAATCTACTTGTCGCCAAAGATGAAGCCGTCGAACGGAAACGCAAAGCGGAAGAATCGGGCAAAGAATACAAACCGACCAAAGAAGACCTCGAAGACCCGAAAGCCAAACTGCTGCGTCGCTACAAGCGGAATCAAAAGCGTTGGCACGAGACCGATTCGGACCAACTGCTGGAGTTGTTCCTGACCTCGGTCACGACCAGCTACGACCCGCACACAACCTTCATGTCGCCCAAATCGCTCGACAACTTCCGGATCATGATGCGTCTGAACCTGGAAGGGATCGGCGCCGCGCTGCGTGAGAAAGATGGCTACACCGTCGTCTCGCGAGTGATCCCCGGTGGCGCCGCCGACAAGCAAGGCGAACTGAAGGCAGACGACTACATCGTCAGTGTAGGGCAGGGGACCGATGGCGAAATGGTCGACATCGTCGAAATGCCACTGGACGATGTGGTCGAGCAAATCCGCGGCCATGCGGGCACGATCGTTCAATTGGGCATCAAATCGGGCGGTACTGGCGAAACGAAGATCCTCACGATCACGCGCGCCAAGGTCGAGCTCGAAGACAGCGCTGCACGCAGCCAGGTTGTTGAGACCGATGGCGAAACCGGCCCCAAAATGAAGATCGGCTACATCAGCCTGCCCAGTTTCTACCTGGACATGGAAGCCGCTCGCCGCAACGCTCGCGATTACCGCAGCAGCACCAAGGACGTTCGCGATCGCTTGAATGAATTCAAAGACGAGGGGATCGCCGCGGTGGTCTTGGACCTACGGATGAACGGCGGCGGCAGCTTGACCGAAGCGATCAACCTGACCGGCCTGTTTATCGACGAAGGCCCTGTCGTCCAAGTGAAAGACAGTGATGGACAGGTCACCCCGTATGCCGATGAAGACAGTGGCGTCGCTTGGGACGGACCGCTTGTCGTTCTGACCAGCAAGTTCAGCGCAAGTGCCAGCGAAATCCTGGCCGGTGCAATCCAAGATTATGGACGCGGCATCGTCGTCGGCGACCTGGCGACTCACGGCAAGGGAACCGTCCAAACCCTGATGGATCTTGGCCAAGAGATCCTGCGCAGCAATCGCGCGCCGAACTTCGGCGCCTTGAAAGTCACGCTGCAACAGTTTTATCTGCCCGATGGCGAAAGCACTCAAAAGGAAGGTGTGAAAGCCGACATCATCCTGCCTTCGCTGACCACGCACATGGACGTGGGCGAAGCGGACCTGGAGTATGCCCTGGAACACGATCGTGTCGAAAAAACCAAGCATCGCAAGTACAACATGATGAGCAGCGATGTTCTGAATAGCGTACGAACCAATTCCGCCAAACGCATCGAGCAGTCCGAGGACTTCATCGATCTGCTGCGACGTATTGAATCGTACCAACGGCAGAAATCGGAGAAGTTTGTCTCGCTGCAAGAAGACAAGTTCTTCGCCCGACGCAAAGAACTCGATTCGCAGAAGGAAGAGGAGAAACAATTGTTGGACGCCGAAATGCCCGACGATGAAGTCTTCCGCCACAACTTCTACAACGACGAAGTCTTGAATATCACTCGCGATTACGTCGAAGCACTCAAGCGTCAGAACTTGGCACGAGCCAACTGAACGCAAGCGAATTGATCGATTCAACAACAGGTGGTGTTCCCTTTCCCGGCGGACATCACCTGTTTTCTTTTGCGCCACGCTACCGACAACGTACCCAACACTCGCGCCGTGCCCGCCTCGCAACAACGGGCTCTACACAGTGCAGCCCGCATCGAGGCTATCGACGTGGTGCGACCAAGATGGCATCGACGATGACGTAGTTCTTCGCCTTCTCGATAGCCACTTCGACCGACGCCTTCGCCGGCGAGAAGGAATACGTCCCCAAGCTGTTCCAAACACCGCCATCGCGCTCTTGATCGACGTGGACGGTCTTCGTTCCATCGTTGTGAGCGATGACAAACGGGACATCCTTCGCCCGTTGCCCTCGGGCACTCCACATCGCAAAGATCTCGTAAGTCCTTTCCTCAGCCAGGTTCAAATCGAAGCGAACCGCGCCACCAGCTGATGGATCGAGAACGAGATAGCTGTCGCCATGCCGCTCGGAATCGCGGTCGCTCGATCTCCAAGGCCCGGTGACGGTCACTTGATCGCTGTTGCCGGCATCCAGGATCGTATCGCCAGCTTGCGGCTGATACGGCGGCGGGACGGCCAGCGGTTTATCGGGCATCGTTAACGCGTCGATATCCTCCAGCTTGATCTTCAACACTTCCACCGTCTGCTTTTGCGTGGCGAAGGCGACCAGCAGATGGCCGTCCTGTTGAATCACATGGGGATAATCGACATGCCGCCCGCCAGCGAGATAGCCCATCTTCGTGAAGACAACACCGTCGTCGCTAACCGAAAGGGCCAACGGATCGCGTCGCTTTGGATGCGGATTGGAGACCAACACAAAGCGACCATCCGCCAACTGAACTCCGCTGAACTTCGACCGCGCATCGGGAAAATCGGTGCGGTGCGGCCGACTCCAGGTCCGACCGTTGTCTTCGGAAAACGAACGGTACAGATAGCCGCTGCGATGATTGTCGCGGAACAGCGCGGTCAAACGGCCATCGGGCAGCACCCACCAATAAGGCTCTTCGGCCGCCAGCCCTTGACTGGACCCAAGCACAGGAAACGAATCCCAGTCGTCGATCGCGTCGACGCCACCGACCAAAAAATCGACGCCACGTTTCTTGTAGTCGTACGTTCGACGCGACATCATCCAATCGCCACCGGGTAACAACTTGGGCGGGAAGTTGTTGATGGCGTTTTCGTGCACCAAGGCATGGTCGTTCCAAACGCCCTCGCGATCATCCCAGCGGAATGCCCGCAACTGGAGGCTTTTGCCGAAGAAGCCAGCCCCTTCGTCGAGCGAACACAGAGCGAGCAGTTCGCCATCGCGCTGCCAGAAGCCACGCGAGATCCAACGAAAGCCTTCGCTGCTGCGCGTGTTGTAATATCTCGAACCCTTCCCCGATCCCGGCAGTTCGGGCGTCAGGTATCGCGGCTTGCTCCATTCGAGCCCGTCCTTGCTGGTCGCGTACGAAACGCGCTGCCCAACACGATCCTCGACCGCTGGGCCATCGCTCCACATCGCCCAGTATCTCCCATCGTGGAAGGTCAAATAATTGTGCTGATGCACACCCTTGGACTTCCGAACATCGCTGATCACGACATGCTGCGACGGTATCCTCGGCAGGTTGTCGAAATCGATCCGATGAGGATCTTCCGGAACCCAGTCGCCCGAGAACATCACGGTGGAATACTCCTTGGCGACAGGTTCGTCCGCCCGAACAATCGAAGCTATCAGCCCCAAGACGAACAACAAAGGAAAGGCTGCAGAGCGAAACATCATGACAAACTCCAGGCGAGCAAAGGGAGAAGGGCAGGGGAGCCATGATGATAAACGCTCTGGGGCGGTGAGGTGAAATCGGCCGGGGATTCTCCTTCGGTCACGGTTCGAAAAGGAGCGAATGTCAACGACAACTTCGCACAAGGTTTAGCCTCGCTCGAAACTACTCGACACCCGCTTCAAGCTTCTTCTTGACGTCTTTAGAAAGCTGCTTGGCCTTTTTTTTGACCTGAGCTTCATCGCCCATGGTTGGATACTGTTGAACAAGCGCGGCTTCGCCCATCAGTCCCGCCTCTTCAAGCCCCATGGTCAGCCCCGTCAGCATTTCTTCATCGAACTGCCCCGTGGCGGCAATTTGATCGATGGTCGCAACCAATTGAGTCTTCTCGACAGGAGCGGGCAGCTCCACAACTTCTTCGGCTCCACATCCGATGGTAAAGGCGAGAAGAGACACAAATACAAAACGCATGATCGATTTCCTTTTGATGTAAATAGAGCCGTCGTTCCCATCAGAACCGGGAACGACGGCAGTGATTTTATTAAGAGCAGACGAATCGATTAGTATTCGCCTAGCGGGTTTCCGTCAGCAATCGAAGCCAAGTCGCGGTAGGTGATCAGGTCGATCGTTTCGCTGATAAAGTGAGACGATCCATCTCCAAACGCAAACTGGACTCCGCCCGGATGGGCACTGCTGAAGTTGTAGTTGCCAGCCTTACCATTAAGGCTGTAGTAAACCGACGCGTTGGCGATCGCATTGTTGTGGTAGTACGTACCCGTAGAATAGGCGCCGATCCAAATCGTCCCCTTTTTCACAAAGCCGCGACTCGCCTGATCGACGGTGCTCCGCTCACCAATGATCATCGCATTGCTCAGCCCGTCCAGCATGTCACGAAAGCGAATGAAGGAGTGATCGTAGAAGGTTCCGTTTGCACCACCCGAAGCAATGTAGTGTGCTCCCCCCACGCCGGTATAATTCGACTTACCGTATCCACCGAGATTTTCATTGATGCCACGCGAAGGGTCGGAAGGGCAGACGTAGGAATCCAAAACCATCTTCGCGTATGGCGTCGGCACTGCCGCGGTGCCAGTAGTCATTTCAGGCAACGTATACCAAGTCACATTGTACGCGCCCACGCTTTTCATCCCGTCGTAGACGGCCGATTGCTCGATGAACGGAAGTAGATACGTCGGCCACCCCATGCGATTCTGATTGGTCGAATCATCGATCCACCCTGGCGGCAGGGAGTTATATGTGTCGTGGTAATTGTGCAAAGCCAGGCCCATCTGCTTGATGTTGTTACTACACTGCATCCGACGCGCTGCTTCGCGTGCGGCCTGAACCGCCGGCAACAACAGACCAACCAAAATGCCGATGATGGCGATCACCACCAACAACTCGACGAGCGTAAACGCGTTTCTATTCTTAGTCGTTTTCATGTTTCACTTCCGAAAGGAGAGAGAGTTTTTCTGCAATGAAGGACAGAGCAAGAAGTGCTTCCCGATACTGGAACTGCGGCAAGTCTTGCGAGACGTCATCCGAAGCAATTCTTGATATGTCGTTTAGTCACGATCGCCGCGTCCCGATCGCATCTCAGATCCGGCGATGCACCTCAGAACCACCGAAACACGGCGAGAGATGGACAATCTATCCGGACACCATCTCTTGTCAATTTGCAACGGCACCACCAGCGAGAAGTTCACTATTTATTAACGTTTCCTGCAACGATGGCGTTATCCAAAACACGCAGCAGCTAAACTCGCACCAGACCAAACCTTGCAGAACGAACAAGAGCGGACTTTATATCCAACACGCAGCGAAGTGCGGGGGGCGCGCCTCCTCAAGTAGCGTATTTTTCGATCCGAACAGCAACGACGCGACCAGGCCCCACCACGAAAAGACAGGATGTCTCGCGAGCTAGACCAACTGGAGCGCCTGAGTTAGCAGACGGTCATCGCCATCGACCTGGTCCGCTTCCACACGTAGATAGACGTGCTCCTGCGCCGACGACTTCCCTTCGGGCAAGGCCCACGAGATCGCCTCACCCGCTTGTTCGTGAACGACGCCCTTCGCCGAAACAACTCGCAACTTGCTGGGGCCGCCTGAAATCTCCACATCCAACTTCCCATCGGCTGAACAGTGGAACCGCTTCAGTTCCAAAACACCATCCAAAGAAGCGTAGAAGTTGCCGTTGCGATAGGCTCGCAAACAGGCCGCTGGCATTTCGCTGGCGGGAGTCGCCGCATCGACCAACAACACGTTGCGGCCTTGAAACGCAGGATCGGAATTGTGGGCGTGATCGGAAACGGAGAAACCGTAACAGCGACGACCAGTTGCCAACACGGCATCCCATTCGTCCAACGACCAACCCGTTTGACTGAGAAATTCCGCGGTGCTATTCCAGATCTCAATTCCCATCACGCGCGGATCGAAATCCAAGAATTCCATTATTTGTTTTGGCGAAGTGTGACTCCACTTCGGATGGTTGATCGTGATCCCGCCACCATCGGCAAACTGCAGCCCATCCAACATCCGCCCAAATGCTTCGCGCCACGGCATCCCCGTCCCCATCGCATAGCCGTGGTTGTTCAGTTTGTAGTAACTGCGAACATCAAACGTTCCACTTGCGAAGTTTGATCCGACGGCGTTGAAGTGACCGTTGCAATCGGTCATCGAATGATGTTCCGCATTGGGACACAAAATGACTTCGGGAAGAATCTGCGTGAAACAAGGATTCCCCGATTGGAACGGCATCTTCTCCTGCATCGCAGTGGGAAGTTCATCGAACCAACCGGTCTCCGGATCGCGGATGATCTCGTTCCACGCGAATTCCCGCTCGACGTAGCCTTCCCCCTTGAGTGTGCAGAAGTCCTGCCCAACCTTCCACTGCCCAATCTGTTCGGTAGGGGAACAGGGAGCCGACGGGTAGTAGTTCGAAATCGCCAAGTGCGTCAGCCCGCGGCGACACAGCAAGTCGAGCGAGCGTTGCGAGCGACAATGGGCATGCGTCACCGAACCGATTCGCCGACAACGGTCCCAATCGATCTGCGCGTAAGGCTGGTCTTCCCGCGCGGCCGAACTGGCACCCCAACTGGAGCGCGGCTGCAAAATGCCAACTCCGGTTCCGGCGGCAAGCGATAGAAAGTTCCGACGGGTCGAAGCAATACGAGGCAATGAGGGCATGTTGTCTTAAAACTGAGTGGTGGGAGGCGGTCTTGGGCGGGAAACTTCAGGGGACCGAAAGTTCTATCAGCCACAATGCCCCAATGGCAACAATCGCGACCGCCAGTCACGACAAAATTCGCTCACTCTTAACCTGTCCTTCGCGAACCGTTCCTCGAACCAGAAACGACCAACCAGCACACCAGTCACAAACCGCTCAGCCCCCAGCCCCACATTAATCAACACCGTCCAAGATGCCGATTCGCAGGAGACCGGGGCAGGGCAGGGGGGGGATACATTTGCGCGATGCCAAACACTTGCCGGATGATCGCTTCCGGAAATCTGGCCACGGATTGGCGCGATGCAACGAAAGATGCCACCACAAAAGCAGAGGCGGCGTGAACAGCATGGCTCCGCCGGTGAGCCAACCGGAACGTGTTAGATGCAGTACTCGATCGTCTCGGGGCTGGCCACGCGAATCGGTTTCTGTTTGAGGATCGTTTGGACGACCGCCATCGCTTGCTGGCGAAGCTCGGGAACGGCAATCGTTTCCCACAGAGTCCCCTTCAAAATCGGACCGATCGCATACAGAAACGACGACGGGCGATCATCATCCCCAACGACCGCGAAGTCATCGGTGACGGCGATTCCCATGTCCATCGCATCCGGCTTGGCGATGCCGCGATCGAACAGGGCGCGATACAGCGGAATCTGTGAATCGGAAAACCGCGACTTCGGCCCGGTGCAATTGATCACCATATCGCCATGAATCCGATCGGGACCTTCGCCGCCGGCAGCCAGCTGAACTTCGATCGACGTCTCCCCCGCATCCAACGATTCGATCGTGGCGGGAAGGATCGTCAACTGCCCACAGTCCAACGAATCAGTGACCGCGTCGTGGATCGGCCCGGCAATGCGATGCCGGATCACATTCCAATCGGCCGCATAGTCTTTCAAAAACTGGCGTTTTTCATCGATCGAAAGATCCCGCCATAATTGCTGCGTCCGACTGCGCAGCTTGTCGACAGCGATCGCTGGGTTTTGACTGGCACCACGCAACCGCTGACAGTCCTGTCGGATCAGGCTGACCAACTCCTTCAACGATCGCGTCTGGCCGTCGTCGGGGATCGAGGTCGGCCAGGCGATGCCGCGGAAGTGACGCTGAGGCAGCATCCCATTCCGAGAGATCGCGGTGATCTTGCCGTTCCATCCTTTGTGCCGCAGCGTCACAATCACGTCGACGGCGGTCAGCCCGGTCCCCAAGATCACGATGTGTTTGTCGTCGCCGGGCAGGTTTTCGTGCCACGCCGTCCAAGGATTGCCGCAGTAGCGACGATCGTTGGCCAGTTTGCCCGATCCCGGCAGCCCAGCCGGCGGCTGATTGCCCGTTGCCAGCAGCACCGATTCCGCTTCGATCGGCTCGCCATGCTCCAACATCACCACACCGCCGTTTTCGCCGCGCGGCTGGATGTCGACGGCTGAATCCTCGACGACCTGACACTCGACTTGGCTGCGAGGATCGGCCCCGCCTAGGTAATGCGACGCCAACCCACGAACATAATCACCGAAGATCCGCCGCGGGATAAACGTCTCTCGCAGCACATCGTCGCTGAGGCCGTCGTAGTCGCAGCGCGATCGCAACCAATCGAAGAAGTGGCTGGGGTGGTCGGGAAACGCCGACATGTTCCGCGCCGCAACGTTTAACAAATGTTCGCCGCGAGTGGTTCCATAGGCGGTGCCGCGACCAAACGGGCGCCCCGAGTTGATAATCACGACGCGTTGAGGCGTGGTGGCGAAGCGAGCGAGATTGACGGCCGCCAGCGTTCCGCTGAAGCCGCCACCGATGATGGCTGTGGTTTGCATGGTAGGCATAACGTGGGGCAGGGCAGGGGGGGGGGTAGAAAATCCCAACGGGCGACCGAAAACCGGAGCCTCTATGGGCGCTAACGACCGATCCGCCAAAAATCGGCAAACAACGCTTGATCGCCGATTATTTTATCCATAAGATTTTACTGAGTCAACGTCTTTCAGCGTCTCCCCCACCCGCGATCGCCCCCCCCTCCTGCCTACGAGCATCCAACCGATGGACGACCTGCGTCACGAACTAAAACGCTGCCAACCCTTTGCGAGCGTTGCCCAAGAGGCGATTGTCAGCCTGGCACGAACCGGCGACCAACTAGACAATCAACTGTCACAATTTTTCCGTCCTCGTGAGTTGACGTTTTCGCAATACAACCTGTTGCGAATCCTGGACATGGAAGATCGCCCGCTAACCTGTGGCGAAATCGGTGACCGGTTGGTGCAAATCGTTCCCGCCGTCACCGCGCTGGTCGATCGGTTGCTGCGCCGCGATCTCGTCACGCGCGAGCGATCCGAAGAGGACCGGCGAACCGTCTATGTCGCGATCACCGACGCGGGCAGAAAGCTTGTTCGTCCCGCCAGCGAAGAGCTTCGCGAATTTGAAGACAACTTGATCAACGGCCTCAAACAGAAGGAGCAGAAAGAACTGATCCGCTTGCTGCAATTGGTTCGCGCCAGCATGAGCTGCGCCGCCAAGCAAAGAGCGGCCAGCGGCAACCGCCAATCAAATTAAGCGATTTCGTTTAAGCTGCAGTCCCCAAAGCTGTCGGCTTCCCCCACCATTCTCCCACCAACGACGAAAGTATTCACGATGAGCAACGAACCAGGTTCTCAACCATCCGACAACGATGCCGCCCCCGACGGTGATGACACGGTCACGTTGCCGCCGGAGCGCCACAGTTTATGGACCGACATGCGGACCGCCGAAGATTGGTGGGCGATTTGGTGTGCCGCACTTTTGTTGGTCTTTGCATTTGGTGCGGTTTGGCTGGGGCGGCCCGACGGGCTGGCCGAAAGCATCGGAATGGGAGAACCTTTGGAAGTCGTGAGCCCTCTGAAGGCGTACCTCTCCAAACCGGGCTCCTGGGAAGCGGATCCGCTGGCGTCGCTCGATGGCAAACTGGTCGGCATCGGCGGCGTCTTCCACGTGCTGGCGGTCCTGTGCGGTTTCGCGATGTGGTGTCGCGGCAAATCGGCAGCCGCCTTTCTGGCAGGGTTCCCGATCGTCTTCCTGCTCGCCACGCTGGCCTACGTGCTGGCCGGGCAAAGCGTGCTCAAAGCGTACAACCTGGAATACGCGTTGTGGGCATTGCTGGTCGGATTGATCATCAGTAACACAATCGGCACTCCAGCATTTCTGCGGCCGGCGATCATGACGGAGTTCTTCATCAAGACCGGTTTGGTGCTGTTGGGAGCAGAGGTCTTGATGAGCCGCTTGTTGGCTCTTGGCCTGCCCGGCGTCTTTGTCGCCTGGGTCGTAACGCCAATCGTCTTGGTATCCACTTACATATTCGGCCAGAAGGTTTTGAAGATCCCATCGCGATCGTTGAACATGGTGATCTCGGCCGACATGTCGGTCTGCGGCGTCTCCGCGGCGATCGCGACCGCAGCCTCGTGCAAAGCCAAAAAGGAAGAGCTATCGCTTGCGATTGGCATGTCGCTCAGCTTCACCGTGATCATGATGGTCGTGCTGCCCGCGATCATCAAAGCGACGGGAATGAGTCCGACTCTGGGCGGTGCCTGGCTGGGCGGGACGATCGATTCGACAGGCGCGGTCGCCGCCGCCGGTGCAGTGTTGGGCGACGAAGCGTTAGAAGTTGCCGCGACGGTGAAGATGATCCAGAACATCCTGATCGGCGTGACAGCCTTTTGCGTCGCGATCTACTGGGTGACGTATGTCGAACGCGATCCGTCGGCGCCCCGCGTCGGAGCCTCGGAGATCTGGTACCGCTTCCCCAAATTTGTCCTCGGCTTCGTGGCGATGTCGATCCTGTTTTCGGTACTCTATTCGACGATGACCGCCGGCCCTGAATTGATCAACGCGATGATCAAAGGCTCGACCAAAACGCTGCGTGGCTGGCTCTTCTGCCTGGCCTTTGTCAGCATCGGGCTGGAGACCAACTTCAAGCAACTCCTTCCGCAACTCAAAGGCGGCAAGCCGTTGATCCTTTACGTCTGCGGCCAGACACTGAACCTGTGCCTGACACTTCTGATGGCCTACCTGATGTTCGAAGTCGTCTTTGCCCCTGTGGTTGAACAATGATCGGTCTAACCGACACCAAAAAGCTGCTGTCATTGGTGCTTGCCATCGCAGCCGTCGCGGTCGTTTGGCTGGTGATCCTGCCAGCCTACGCCCGCCAACCGGCGATGACGAAGCACCTGCAGTGGCTCGACGATCAGGGAATCGACCCCAGTGCGATGTATTACACCGAACTGGAAGTCATGGAACAGATTTTACAACGGCAGCGAGCCGAACAACTTCTCGACAAGGCGTCCGATGAGCAACGATAACGTGAATTCAGAGAGCCAGAACGCCCCCGCCCAACCCGACACCGGTTTGGATCGAACGTTGATGGCGGAAGAGCGAACCTGTTCGGCATGGGTCCGGACCGGGCTGGCATCGATGGCGACGGGTTTGGCGATTGCCAAGGTGATGCCCAACGCTGAACCGCGATGGGCCGTCACCACGCTGGGAATGATCCTCGTATTCGTCGCCGTCCTCTCGTTTGCGATCGGATTTGTCGGATACGCTCGCGGCATCAAATATTGCCAACCAGCGGCCCGCAACGCGATGCCGTTCTGGGTGTTGGCCGTCTTCTGCAACCTATTGGCGGCAGCCGCGATCCTGACCGCCAGCTTCATCCTGCAAGACGAACCGACATCGGGCTCCACACCTGGAAACATTCACGTGCAACAACCATCGACACACCGCTGAACTGGCACGCATCCTCTGCAATCCGAAACAACGACACAGCCATGTCGGGGCCCGCTCCTATGCTAAAGACATTTGATCAAGCCTACCAATTTGTGCTGGCTCACAAAGTCTGCACGGTCTTTGGCAGCCAATGTTCGAACTACCCGTCGCTGTGGGACAACACCGATCTACCGGAGGCGAAGCCCAAGGAGGGCGGATGGAGCCCTAAGGTCAAAGCGGTTTGGGACTGGAAGACTCGGATTCCGCAGACCTATTCCGAATCGGTCTTCTACGGAAAAGTGCCCGGTGGCGATGCGGCGTTGATCGAGATGCAGCACTTCCGCGAGGTCCATTACCCCGCGGCGTTCCAACCGGTCTGCGAATTGGATTCGCTGGCACAAGAGGTCTACCAATTCATCCGCCTCGAACCCGACTACACCGGTCCGCTGCGGAAGCGAGCGATCGCACGACTCGCCTGCACGAAGAGCCAATTCGACACGGCGCTGAAGAAGCTGCAGGTCAGCCTGAACATCGTCCGCTCCAACGATCCCAAACTCAAAAACGACTTCTGGTTGCCGATGCATGAAGTCCATTTGGATATCGTCCAACAGCATCAACCGCCAAGCTAAACCTCACGAACGGGCAACCGTGTTGAAGTCGCCGGCTTACAAGAATTCACCCTCCCAAGCGCAGCTTGAAGGGGAGGGTCGAACGAGCGAAGCAAAGTTCGGGGAGGGAAGTTACGAGGTAAATCGACCGCGTTCAATCCAGCGGAATGGCCCTCCCCGGAAAACTCGCTAAACGCTCGTTTCCCGACCCTCCCAGCTCCGCCGGGCGGGTGAAGCTGGGCGTCGACAGATGCATCACTTCACCCTCCCCAAGCGCAGCTTAAAGGGGAGGGTCGAACGAGCGAAGCGATGTTCGGGGAGGGGAGTTGCAAGGTAAATCGACCGCGTTCAATCCAGCGGACCGGCCCTCCCCGGAAAACTTGCTAAACGCTCGTTATCCGACCCTCCCAGCTCCGCCGGGCGGGTCAAGCTGGGCGTCGCCAGATTGATCACTTCACCCTCCCCAAGCGCAGCTTGAAGGGGAGGGTCGAACCAGCGAAGCGAGGTTCGGGGAGGGGAGTTGCAAGGTAAATCGACCGCGTTCAATCCAGCGGAATGGCCCTCCCCGGGAAAACTTGCTAAACGCTCGTTTCCCGACCCTCCCAGCTCGGCCGGGCGGGTGAAGCTGGGCCTCGCCCGATGCATCACTTCACCCTCCCCAAGCGCAGCTTGAAGGGGAGGGTCGAACGAGCGAAGCGACGTTCGGGGAGGGGAGTCGCGAGGTAAATCGACGGCGTTCAATCCAGCGGACCGGCCGCTCCCGTGAAAACTTGCTAAACGCTCGATTTCCGACCCTCCCAGCTCCGCTGGGAGGGTGAATTAACGTAGCGATTCACCAGCGCTAGCCAATATCGACCAACTCGCGCAGCAGCGTCGTGGCGTAGGTTCCTTTGGGAAGATCGAATCGCAGCACGAGCGTCGAATCGGACTCCCAGGTCAGTTCCGCCGACAGCGGTCGCAGCCGCATCACACGCCGCTCTTGCCGCAGATTGAACTGAGCCAAACCGGCCAACAGATCGGGATAGGCAGCGACGACTTGCTCTTCCATCGCTTTGACTGCGGCTTGGCTCTGCAGCTCCCCTTCGCCCCATAGCGGTGCGGTTAACTCAAGAGCTCCCTGCCGCACGCGATCGGTTTCATCGCCATGTAGATTGTGCGGCAGGACGAGGCTGCGGTTATCGGCGAACCCAAACACGTCGCCCGACAGCGGCGTATCCCATGTCCCGTCGAGCACGCGATGGCCGACACAGGCGTTGAACAGATAGCTGCGGGCGGCGGACAACAGGATCCCGCGCAGCATGCGATCGCGGACTTGGATCTCGTCCTTGAACCATCGCAGCGCCTGAGGCACGTTCCCACCGTCGCGGCCAAATCGCTGGGTGCCAAAGTAGTTCGGAACGCCACGGTCGATCATCTGCTGCCATCGCGCGGCGGCAGCTTCTTTGGAGAACTCACAGCCGCGCAATCGGATCCAAAAGCGATTGCCATCGTGCGCGCCGCGATGCAGCTTGCGCAGGTGGCGCACGATCCGCAACACGCGAACTCCTTCAACCGTCAAATCCTCGGCCGACGGCGACGGCTTTCCGGGCAGATGCAGGCTAAACCACTGTCGCGTCACCGCCTCTTTGTCCTTCAAGCCGCAGTGGCTGATCAACCGCTTTCGCAGCCCCAGCTTGGTCGCCAGTTCTGACGCGACATCGTTGGTATTGCGATGCCGCTTCTCCAACCAAACCAGACAATGTTCCCCTTCGCCCGATGGTTCGAAGCGAAGCAGTTCTTCGACCTCAAAGTCCTCCGGCTGCGACTTGAAGATCACCGATCCCAACGAGGGACCAAGCAGACGGGGAGGATCGATCGGATTCATGGCGGTCCATCTCAAAACACTATCGGTTGTCATGACCGCTGTCGCTTGCGATCTCTTGCCGCGGCTGGCCGTGGACCAGAAAACTCCGCTCGCCCCGCGTCACGTAGACCGCGTCTTCGCTCAACCGCCCACACAGTTCGATCAGAAAAATGATCAACCGCTCAAACTCCGCTTCGCTGCCGAACGAGACCTCGAACCGCTCCATCACGTCGTGCACCAACTGGCCATTGAAATCGACCCAATAGCCTTTGACCGGCGTGGGAGAATGCGTGTACGCCCGGTAGCGATCCATCATGAAATCGTGAGTCGCCGTCCGCGCGGTCTGCGTTCCCTGGTAATACCGCGGATCGTCCAACTTGTGCGAAGGAAGATAAAAGACGGTCACCTTCCCCAGTTCGTAGAGATGCGACAACGGGGAGTTGGCAGAGTCGTCAGCAGGCTCAGGCATAGAAATAGAGACTCTTCAACAACAAGCGATCGGAGCAGGGCAGGGGAGTGATCCCACGAACGTGAGATTATAGTGAAAACACCTGATATCAGATACATCGCCCCACGCTAACTTCACCCGCCCGGCGAAGCTGGGAGGGTCGAAAAACAAGCGTTTAGCGAGTTTTCGGGGAGGGCATACCAGCAACCATCAACCGACCGGGATTTGATTCAAGAACTCCCCTCCCCGAACATCGCTACGCTTGTTCGACCCTCCCCTACAAACTGCGTTTGGAGGAGGATGAAGCGCTGTCGGCGACGTCCAACTTCACCCGCCCGGCGAAGCTGGGAGGGTCGGAAAACAAGCGTTTAGCGAGTTTTTCGGGGAGGGCATACCAGCAACGATCAACCGGCCGGGATTTGACTCAAGAACTCCCCTCCCCGAACTTTGCTGCGCTCGTTCGACCCTCCCCTACAAACTGCGTTTGGGGGAGGGTGAAGTGCTGCCGGCGACGTCCAACTTCACCCGCCCGGCGAAGCTGGGAGGGTCGAAAAATAAGCGTTTAGCGAGTTTTTCGGGGAGGGCATACCAGCAACGATCAACCGGCCTGAAATTGACTCAAGAACTCCCTCCCCGAACTTTGCTACGCTCGTTCGACCCTCCCCTACAAACTGCGTTTGGGGGAGGGTGAAGAAGCTGCTGTCTACGAGATCTTGAACGTCGTTTCGACGTTGCCGCGTAGAACTTGCGTGCCGAACTCGACAGCACGCTCTTCGCTCCACGATCGATCGATCACGTAATACTGCTCCAACACCTTGGCCAAGATCTTGCGATACATGTCGAACTTCGGTGCGACAAATTCCAACTTGTAAGCGTCGCTGTAATATCCGATCTGCTTCGTTCGCGGAACCGCTTCCAAGCGATGCGCCGCGTCGCGTTCGATGATGCTTGGCGTGTTGCTGTACCACCAGTGTCCGTTGGTGACAACGTTAGGGAAGATCCAAGCGTAACTGGCCAATTCCTGATTGGTGACACTCGCCAAAACGCTGATCGGGAAGGTGACCCGCGGGAAGGCGTTCAACAGTTGTTGATACTGGATCAACGAGACGCGGCTGTCGTAGAGGTCTTGCCCCTGGAAGACGCCCGTCGGGTAGACGCCACGATTGACGCCGATCATCAGGTCGAAGGGCAATTCGTATTGGTCGCACATCTCGGCCAAGGTCCAGAAGATGCGGTGGCTGAGCGCCCGCAGATGACTTTCGTCAGCATTAACGCCATCCTTTAGCACGGCATCCAACGCCGTCTCAACGCGGCCGTCGGAGACCGGTTCGGGAGCAAACGATGGCGGAATCGAGATCGCACACGCGCGGGCGTTGTTCGTCGTAAAGTGTTCGAACAGCACGCCGATCGCTTCCCGCAATTCGGTCCAACTGCCAACCGAGACTTTTGTCGCGGCTTCCAATCGCTGCCGCACCTCGGGTTTGCCAAGATGGAAAACCAGATCGTCGGTCCGCAGGCAAGGAACATATTTGGCGGTGTCGAAGCCGGCCAAGGGGTCGTCGAAGTCGTTGGTCAAAAAGACCGACTTGACGTTGCTGCGTCGCAGCACTTCATCGCTCCATCCCGCGTCGGCCATCTGCGCCTCCGACGAATCAAACAACGCTTCCCAGTTCGACGCGTCCAAACGGTCGCCCTCGAAACCGAAGAACCGCTGGCAGATATCGATCAACCAGCTGTACTGGATCGTGTTGTCGATCGGGCCAATGCCTTCGATCAGTCGGCCCACTTTTTCCTTCGCCGAGATGGCGGGGTCTTCGATCTGCTCGCGTGGCATGCCGGCCGAGTGGGCCAGTTCGGTGTAGTAGTGGTAGCCCAAGATATCGACCAGCGTGTGCGAACCGGCATCCAATGGGTTGATGTGCGTATGCGGGTCGATCAGTTCGACGCTGGCAAGTTGTTGATAGATTCGCTGTCGTAGTTCGCTGGTCATAAGTCTTGTTCGGCTCGCAAGTTGGGTTCAAATACAAAACGGGGCAGGGCAGGGGGGCGATCGGATTTCACCGCCGCTCAATCCTCCGCGCCAATCCGGTCGATGGGGATCGGATGTTCGGTCGTCGCGGGCCACGACGGCTGTTTGCCCAGCGCCCGCTGGAGAGCTACAAGATAATCGCAGCGATCGATTTCGACAGCGCCAAAGGCGAGCAAATGGGGCGAGGTTTGCTGAATGTCCATCAATTCAAAGCCGGCGTGACGCAAGACCGCGACCAGTCCACAGACCGCCGCCTTCGACGCATCACTCTGCAGATGGAACATCGATTCGGCCGAAAACGCAGCTCCAACGGCGATCCCATACAGCCCACCGCAGAGGGTTCCGTCGCGGTCGTAGACCTCGATGCAGTGGGCGTCACCGGATCGATGCAGCGACGAGATCGCATCGAGCAAATCGGGGCACAGCCAAGCATTTTCCTTGCGATCCCCCACGCTGGCACAATGCTGCAGGACGCTGTCGAAGCAGCTGTTCCAACGGAAGCGGAAGTGTCCAGCTCGCAATTTTCGTTGCAATCGCTTGGGAATCCGCACGTTATCCAGCGGCAGGATCGCTCGCGGATCGGGGCTGTGCCACCCGACAAACCACTGGTCGGCCCAACGGCACGGCCAGGGGAAAATTCCGTGCCGATAGGCGTCCAACATCCGCGGTCGATCGAACCGGGGGTCAATGGCAACCAAACCGTTACGATCGGCGCTCCAGGGAGGAGGGAAAAAGTGAGGCTTCGGCGGATTGGCCACTTTTTTAGTCGCGGGCTAAAGATTTCGTTACAATGAGACGCAAGGCGATTCGCTCGCGGATCGGCCATCTTCTCCTATTCAGCAGCCCCAGACCATTTGGTTGAGGTGTGAAGCGATGAATCACCTGGATTTCGACGTCGAACCGGCCGAATATTCGCGTCCCGCGGACGCCTGGCCCCAGTCTACACCTTCGCCGAAACCACCGAAAGAAATCCCTCCCCTGCGGAACCAATCCTCCAGCCCCGGAGCGGCCCAGGCCTTGGTCAGCCTGGTGATGCTGGGCGTTCTGCTGCTGGCCACCCGTTTCCTCGTCCCGACGCTGGTCGAAGAGATCCGTTACGCATGGCATCGAGGGGAATTGCGAGCCGAATATGAGTCGAGCGGCGAGGGGCTGCGCAATGTCTCGATGAATTCGCTAGCCCAAGCCTATCAAATGGTCACCCAACGCGTTGGCCCTAGCGTCGTCCACATCGACGTCGAACGGGACTTAACCGAACAGGAACGCGAACTTGCCGTCGCCATCCGCCGTGGTTCGGGGATGGAATTGCCAGGCGATCAAGGGAGCGGCGTGATCGTCGACGACCAAGGCTTTGTCCTAACCAACTATCACGTGATCGAAGGGGGTTCGGATATCCATGTCGGCCTCAGCGACGGACGCCGCGTTTCGGCAGAAGTTGTGGGGATGGACGCGCTGACCGACATCGCGATCTTAAAAATCGAAGCCAATGGCCTGCTGCCCGTTCGCTGGGGCGATAGCGATAAATCGGAAGTCGGCACGCCGGTCTGGGCCGTCGGCAGCCCCTTTGGACTCGACCGCACGGTCACCTTTGGCATCTTGAGCGGTAAGCATCGAGCGACCAAAGCGGGAACGCGATACCAAGACTTCATGCAGAGCGACGTCGCGGTCAACCCTGGCAACAGCGGCGGCCCGTTGATCAACTCCGCTGGCGAGTTGATCGGCATCAACACAGCCATCGTCGGAGAGACCTATCGCGGAGTTAGTTTCTCGATTCCCAGCAACGTCGCCAAGCAGGTCTATGAGCGACTGCGAAGTTCGGGCTACGTGAACCGTGGCTGGCTGGGCGTGGCATTGGACGAAGTTCCCGAATCGCGACGCCACGGCGACGATCCATTGATCCGAGGCGCACTGGTGCGAGGGCTGGCTAACGGTAGCTCGCCCGCTCGCAACGCCGGCATCCTGCCCGACGACATCATCATCGCCTTCAACAGCCAACCCGTCCGCGACATGGGCGCATTGATGCGGATGGTTGGCGACACAACCGGTGGTTCCACCGTCTCGATGGAAATCTATCGCGGCGACAGCACGCGGCTGCTGGATGTCGAGATCGGAATGCGTCCGGACGACCTGAAGCGATAATCCAATCGATTCTCAAGCGATCCGCATCTCGATGCGGATCGCGTTCTTGCGGCCACACACCGCCGATCATTCCCAGTCGTCGAGAAGATCATCGGGCAGCGGTTCACCGCCGCGCGGTGTGATCAAGCCGCGAATCTCCCCCGCTGACAGCGACTCGCTCAAGAAGTGATCGCGTCCGTCGCTAGTCGCCGCCGTCGCACCTCCTTCATGATTGCCACCGATCTCCACGCCATCTTTGCCGTTGATCGCGGGAACCATCTTGGCGACGTCCAGATCGGCTGGCTGAGTCCACAGCAGTTCGTTGCCCGCCATCGGATTCGCGGGCCGCGCGACCTCGACGACCAACAACGTCTGATCGGGTCGGTCGATCACATCGCGTGGGCTCAGCGGTCCCGACGCGGGGAAGAGCGTCCCTGGGCCGGTGATCAACATGTAATTGGGCTCGCTCCAGACATTGCTTCCCACCGCGGGAGATCCATACTCCGCCGGCCGACTGTAAGCGAGCGCCATGTTTGTCTCGGAACTCCACGGCTCCGCCAGATTGAACTGATCGTACAGCGACTGGTGGCCAAGATAGGGAAGGATCAAAACTCGCCAACTGTACATCGGCTTCCCCGCCGCATCGGTCACCATCGGCGTCGGATAGGTTCCATAATCATCGGCGTACGCGTTCAGCGCCGCGGCGATCAAACGAACGTTGTTGCGGCAGGCCCCGCGCAGCGAATTCGCACGAATCTGAGCGATCCCGGAAACGCCGTAACGAAACATCAACATCCCGCCCGCCAACACAACGACCGCCGCGACACAGATCGTGGCGATCAACCGAATCGGCCGGCCGATCGATTTCCGCGGTTCCATGGCGATGCTGCCGGTCTCCTCCTGAAAATCGGGGACCGTGATCGGTTGACCACACGCCGCGCAAGCTCCCGCCTGACCGGCGTACTGCGTTTCCACCAGCGTTTGCGTTTGGCAATGGGGACAGGTAAAGAGCAGCGGCATGGGAACGGCAACACAAAAAGGAAGAAGCGACAACGGAGCAGGGCAGGGCGGATGTCGCGTTTTGCCCTACAATCAGCCCCCGTTATTGTATCGCCTGAGGCCGATCGGTTCATCGCCACCGCAATCGTGAAGAAAAGGAAAGAGACATCGTGCGAGCTGTCATCCAAAGAGTTTCGGAAGCATCGGTTACTGTCGACGACCAAGTAGTCGGATCGATCGAGCTTGGGTTCCTTGTCTTGCTGGGAGTCGAAAATGGAGACACCGAGACCGACGCGAACTATCTGGCCGACAAGACGATCGGGCTGCGAGTGTTCGCCGACGCCGACGACAAGATGAATCTGGACATCGCGCAGGTCGGCGGCAAGGTATTGGCAGTCAGCCAGTTCACATTGTTAGGCGACTGTCGTAAAGGTCGCCGCCCGGCGTTCACCGACGCCGCCGATCCCGAGATCGCTCGGCAACTGTACGAACACTACTGCCAACGTATCCGCACCGCGGGAATCGAAGTCCGGACAGGCATCTTCGCCGCCGACATGCAGGTCCACTTGGTGAACCAAGGCCCCGTGACGCTGCTGTTGGACAGCCGCAAACGTTGGTAGACGGGAAACGATCCGCAACACCACCACGCCTGAAGTTCGTCAAACGCCCGGCCACACAAACCGCGGGGCAGGGCAGGGGACACGCGAAACGACGGGAAGACCGACTACTTCGTCAGCCAACCCTTGCGGTACAGATAGGCCAACAGACCGCCCGCCATCAACGTCATCAGCCCCAACGCAAACGGATACCCATAGGTCCATTGCAGTTCGGGCATATTCCATTTCGACACGTTGCTGTCGAAGTTCATCCCATAGATCCCGGCGACAAAGCTCATCGGAATAAAGATCGTCGCGATGATCGTTAGCACTTTCATCACATCGTTGTTCCGTTCGCTGAGCATGGCGAAGTAGAGCTCGCGGAGCTCGGCACAGGTTTCGCGATCGGTGTCGGCTGCTTCGATCAAATGCTGCAAATGATCTTGGCAATCGCGGAAGTACAACGCGGTATCCTCCTCCATCCGATAGCCCACATCGCGCAGCACAACATTAATTGCCGAGCGATGCTGGTTGACGACTTTGCGAATTAACAACAGATCGGCGCGGATCGCATGCAACTGCAGCGGCAGCGAACGGTCGCCTCCCTGCTGCAACACTTCGGCGGCGTCATCCAACACTTCGGCATACCGATCCAACAACGGAAAGTAGCCATCGATGACGGCGTCGATAATCGAATAGGCCAGGTAGTCGGAATGCCGCTCGCGAATCCGCCCCGCAGCGTTGGCGATTCGATGGCGAACCGGTTCCAAGCAATCCCCGGGTCGCTCTTGAATCGTGATCACGACATCACCGATCAGAAAGATGCCTACCTGTTCGGTATTGAATCCGCCTCCGTCGATCGGCATCCGAGCGACAAAAAACATCGTGTCGCCGTAATATTCAAACTTGGCATGCTGATGAACATTCACAACATCTTCCATCGCCAACGGATGGATATCGAACAACTTACCAAGCTCTTCCAACATCGCGACATCGCCGACACCATCGATGTCGATCCAAGTCGTGCGGCGAGCGTGTGCTGGCGTGGCACCATTGCCAGGAACGGTCGGCGCCAACCCAGCGTACGATTCGGGCGGCTTGCGATGCGACACCCAGTCGACCAACTCAGCCACCGATTCGACAACCTTGTCGGTCGACGAATGTTCGTTGTACTGGATTAGACGAATCTGTCCTTTGACGCTACCCGGATGCGATTCCAGCGCTCCCGGAATACCTCCGACGACAACCCGCGGACGCGACATCCGCTTCGATAGCTTGTCGATCGATTCGAGCATGATGTTTCGCGCGGCCTGTAGTGACACAATCGAATCCTAAATTTAGTGGAGTAAACCCTAATCTAGGCGACCGAATTGCGAAACACAATTTCCATCTCGGGGCAGGGCAGGGCCGTTAACTGGTTGAGCTTAGCCAGATTGGCCGCCACGCGTTCGCGTCCGGTTCCCTTGGACAACCGGACGCGAACGCGTGGCGGCTGATACCTCAAATTGAATCCGTGATTTGCACTGCGGGGCAGGGCAGGGGGGCGCGGCATATGCTTCCCCCCTCACCGAATCAGGCGGCGCTCCGCTGCTGCTGAGCATCGGGCAGGATCGCCTGGAGCGTTTCGACCGATTTGATATGGAGATCGCGTTGCGGGAAAGCGATCTCGATATTCGCTTTCTGAAATTCACGCGTGATCGCCAAATTCAATTCGTTGACGACATCCAAGTAGACATCCCGCTTGGCGATGAAGACTCGCAGTTCCAGGTTGAGCGTACTATCGCCAAACGATTTGAACAGCGTCGATGGCGCTGGTTCACGCATCACATACGGACACTCTTTCGCCAACCGCAACAGAATCCCCTGTGCCTTTTTGACATCGGTTCCATACGCGACTCCGACCGGCAACACGACGCGGCTGACTGGATCGGTGAGCGTCCAGTTGATGACGTTGTCGGTGATGAACTTTTTGTTGGGCACGATCAACTCGCGGCGATCGAAATCGGTGATCGTGGTTGCCCGCATCTGCATCCGCGTGACGTTCCCCGTCACATCACCGACGGTCACCAGATCGGTCAACCGGATCGGGCGTTCGAACAGGATGATCAATCCACTGACCAGGTTTGCAAAGATCTCCTGCAACCCGAAACCTAGCCCCACAGTCATCGCAGCGGCCAGCCACTGAACGCTGCCCCATGAGAGTCGGATGATGTGACAGGCGAACAACAGCCCGACAAGCGTCGCCGCGTAGCGAACCAAGATCGCCACTGCCTGACGGCCTCCTTGTTCCATCGGCAACCGTTCCAGCACAGCAAACTCCAACACGCCCGGCAAACGCCGACCGACCATCATCGTGGCAACGATCACCAACACGGCCATCAATGCATCGGTCAGTGTCGTTGGAACCGTCCGTTCACTCAGTTTGATCGACTCGCCGCCCCCCGAATCGACAACCGTTTCAGCAACCGATTCGATGTTCTGCCACAGCACCACGCGGTCCAACACTCGCAGGGCCGGAAAGACCTCCGACCAAATGAACCATCCCGCACAGACCAACAACATGATCCCCGCGTAACGCAACAGATCGCGAAATTCGCTGTCGGCCGATGCGTGCATCGAAACCGTCGCAATCGGTTCGGGCTGGACCACGACGCTCTCCTCCGACAGGCTTGAATCGATGACCAACCGGTCCTCGTCGTGGCGTACCGCTGGCGCATCGCGCAGGGCGCGGTTGTATCCAATCACTTCCAACCACCGCAGGGCGAGTGAATAGAGGACGATTGCCGCCACCACCGCCGCTCCGGTTTCGGCTAAACGGCCGGACAACTGATAGGCGGAGAAGTGATATCCGACCAGCGACAGGATCGCAAACGCAAGCGGTGCACCGGCGACAGCGCACCAGATGGGCTTCTTAAAACGCACAACAAGCGATTGAGGTGACTCCGCCGACAGACATTTCATCAATGGCCCGCGAGGCCGCACCAACCAACCGATCTGCAAAAAGAACAAGGCCAGAATCGAGATAAACAGCAACCGCTGCGAGCTCTGCTGGTCCGCCAATTCGCCAAACTGCGACAGCAGCAAGAACCCGAAGATCGGCGTTCCGACCAGCGCGGTGATCTCCAACGTATTGCGAACCGACGCGGTCGCCCGCTCAGGCCAACCAAACACCTTTTCGCCAACACCTTCACTGCGACACAGTTCACGCAACAACTCGCAGCCCATCAGGAAGAGGATCATCGTCAAACAGGCGTCGCCGACCGCTTGCGTCCATTCAGTCGACGCCGCCGCGGTCCGCAAGCGATAACCGACGACCAACAACAGGGCAGGCCAGCGAGCCGACAAGACCACAGCGATCATAAACGCAGCAGCATAGCGAGAGAACTTCGCTTCCTGACCGGCATCCGGCGGATCGGACAGATTGCTTTGCGTCTGCCGCAAGCGAGCGCGGAAGATGATCAACAGGATCACAAACGCCAACAGCGAAAGAGCGGCCGCGGGACGTCGCAACAGATCGACTCCTGCAACACGCAACACCTGTCCCCACCGAACGGGGTTGACCAACGTGCCGATCCCTTGGATCCCCGCCCGCACATCGTTCAATTCGATTGCATCGCTACTGCGAATCCACAACACACGCTGATTCAGATACTCACGAAAATCGCCAACCAACGTCTCCAGCTTGTGATCGATCAATTCCAGTTCATTCAAATCCTGCAGCAGCGTGTCCTGATCAGGGATCGCTTTGGCCAATAGATCGCGGCGGTCGCGGAGCACACGCACCAGCACATCGATGACTTGCTGACGATCGTAGTTTCCCAAGGATGCGTCGAGAGAATCAAACATCTCCGCCGCCGCTTCTTCGGGATCGGCGACAGCGCGCCGCAACTGCTTCCACTCCGTCAACTGCAGATGCGCCGCCGGCATCTCCGCATGAATGTATTTCGCTCGCTCTTCAAATTCCGACATCCGCGGCAACTCGCTGCGCTGCTTGCGCAACAACAACCCGGTCGTCGATGTCGTCCCCGCATGCTTCACCTTGTCGCGCAGCGTCTCGAAATCGGCCTCGTACTGTTGAATCTTTTCTTTCAGCTCTTTGATCGTTTTCGTGACGCGTTCGATCCCCGCCGCCGTGGCGATTCGACGCTCGGCGATCTCCGCGTTCTGTTCCGCCAGCGACTTCAGAGCCGGATGGGATGTCTCGGCAATCCGCCGCGCTTCGGTCGCCTGCCGCAGCGATTCCTCTTTCCGCCACTGGTCGATCGCCGTCTGCCATCGCGCCAACATCCGCTTGCGACCATTGAGGTTGCGCTGTGCCAGATCGTGCTCCAAGGGCAACAGCGTCCCCGTCTCATCCAACCGCCGTCGTTCCAATTTTGTGGTCACCAATTGCTGGTTCCGGCATTGCAATTTGGCTTTCAGTTCGAAAGCCTGCACATGGGCGTTCAAGTCGGTACCGGTTGCCGCCGCTGCCTGCTTGGTGTTGTCAGCGATCCGCTGTTCCAGATCCACCACTTCTTTTGCCAGTTCCGCCAACCTCGCGGTGCGTCCTTCAAGCTCTTTCCCTTTCGCTGCAAACTGCGCCTCATCCGCTTCCACTTGCTGGCGCAGCGCCGCCAACTGGCTCTCCAGTTCTGCGATCGTGTTGCCACTCGGGTTCGCCCCGAACTCGGCATCGGCAGGCTTCTCGAGCGCCGCCTTGGTCTCCGCGACAAGATCGCCGATCTTCGGCAGAAACGCCTCGATCTCCTGCTGACGCTTCCGCGACGCCTCTTCGCTGTCGATCCATTCCTTCGCTTTGCTCAACCGCTCGGTGCAGGCTTTGCGGATCTCCTCCGACAGATCCGTCGTCGCTTCGATCGCCGCCAACTCCGACGCCAGCATCTCGCGCGTCACCACCGCCGACTCGTGCGACGGCGACTCACTGAAGCTTGCCGGCACCACGCGTTGCGGCTCCACCGCCGCCGCGACAGGGACTGCACCCGGGACCACAACAGGCATCGCGCCCGCTGGCGGCACCGGCATCGCAGCGGGTGCAGCAACGGGATTGCTTGCAACGGGTGGCATCCGCCAACCATTCTCAACAGGCTGCGCCACGGCCAACCCAAGTGGACCTAACAGACAGCAGCAAACAAATCGAAGCGGAGTGTTGAAACGCATTGACTTTGCTAGCGGGAGAAGTGTGGAAAGAGATGAGAGACCTCTGCTCAGGCGCACACTATCAACCCTGGAGAGGCGAGGAAAGTCGAATTCGAGTCGCCCGAATCAGCCCCACCAAAGTCGTATCACGCGCCCAGGCTTCGACTTGCTATATTGAGTCGTTGCCATGCGTTTTTTTCCACAATCCAGCCCAAGAAATCGAAAATGAGTGCCGCGGAAACCCAGAACTGGTTCGGCCACGATGTCGCCCCGGGAGAGTCGCTGAGCACCGAACTGGTGGTCAGCGAAAGCTACAGCAGCCGAAACGTTTCGATTCCAGTCAACATCCGCCGCGGACTGCAACCAGGCCCGACCGTCTTTGTCACCGCCGCACTGCATGGCGACGAACTCAACGGCACCGGGGCGATTCGGACAATGCTATCGGACAAGGAATGGTCGCTGCAGTCCGGTACCGTGCTGATGATTCCGGTGCTGAATATGCTCGGATTCGAACGACACTCTCGCTACCTGCCCGATCGCCGCGACCTGAACCGCTGCTTTCCCGGATCGGCTTCGGGGAGCATGGCTTCGCGACTCGCCAAAGTGATTTTCGAATCGCTGATCGCCCGCTGCGACTTCGGCATCGACCTGCACACCGCGGCGGTCCGGCGGACAAATTTCCCCAACGTTCGGGCCGACCTCTCCCATCCCGACTGCCGCCGCATGGCCGAAGCCTTCGGATCGGGAATCATCCTGCATACCAAAGGCCCCAAGGGCTCGCTCCGCCGCGAAGCGACTCGCGCCGGCTGCCCAACGATCATCGTCGAAGGAGGCGAGGTTTGGAAAGTTGAATCGTCGGTCGTCGAATGCATGACCCGGGGGATCTTCAATGTGCTGATGGAGCTGAAGATGATGTCGGGCGAACCAGACATTCCCGACACCCAGGCAACGATTCGCGAAACCAAATGGATCCGGGCCGAACGAGGCGGATTCCTCGCCATGCATGTCTCGCCCGGCGACAGCATCGTCAAAGGGCAAGCGATCGCCACGAACAGCAACCTGTTAGCCGAAGACCAAAACCGCCTGGAGGCTCCCTTCTCGGGAATCATCATTGGCATGACCACGCTGCCCGCCGTCCAACCGGGCGAACCGGTCGTCCACATCGGCCGCCTGTCGAACCCCAAATCGGTCCGCCGACACGAAAAACAAGTCGCTGGCGACGAGATCCAACGAACCGCCCACGAACACCTCGCAACCAACATCCAAGTCGTCGAAGCTACCGTCGAAGAGCCCCGAGAAAACGCCGACTAAGTCCACGCTGCCCAATTCCAAAAACGGAGCAGGGTAGGGCGGCTAGGAATCTTCCGTTCACACAAGCCGAACCTTCGCTCCACCCCTAGGCCATGAAAAAGCAGCCACCACCAAAAGTCACGCACGCGACGAAATGCGCTCGCACGACAACCAAAAACAGACGGCTGCCTCCACGACCACTACTGAACAGTGCAACGACTAGACCCGACAGCCCGCCGAAGGCGAAATAGTTCCAGGGCCCAAAAAATGGAGCAGGGCAGGGGACTGAATTTTTTTGAGACCACCATGCCCGGCGATAGCAAAGCCCCCGATGCTAGCGCCAGCCCGGTTGCGGCGAGGGAGATTGCGGCAGCATCCACGGCTCGGCCATCTGCTCGAACTGCGGCGCCTCGGGGAGATGCTGGTGCAACATGAACGAGTGGTCGTGATAGACCATGTAGACCAAGATGCCAAGCTTCCCGTAGACCGAGACGTTGGCCAAAAAGTTGTTGCCCCAAAATTTCATCGCCGTCCCAAACGACTTTTTGAAACGGAGCCCCGTGACCCCAAATTCGATCGACCAAATTTCATCCAAAACGAGATGAACCATGAAGCCGAGGAAGACCCCCATGCTTTTGTAGATCCGCACATCCTCCTGCGCGCAATGCAGCAACAGATATGCGATCAAGCCGACCGAGACCGCCGCAGGAATGCTATGCCACATCCCGCGATGGACGGTGTACTTTTTGAAAATTTCGACGAGGACAAATCGCATCAGAACATAGACGACACCGGCGACCGCAATCATCGTCTCGCGACGCAGCCCCAAGTCCTGCAACCGATCGAGCAACATCATCGGAACCACGGCCGATGCGAACATCGCCGTTTCGCGCAGCGGCACACCTGAGTCGCTGTCCAAATCGGGCAGCATCCCGCTGACACTGCACAGGCCTCCGGCTAACAAGCACGATTCCAGAGACATCCCAAATTGGGTTGCTCCCAGATAACCGTATCCGATGCCGACGACGGTGCTTCCCGTCATGTGTGTCTTGAATCCGGCCATGCTATTAAATAACCGCGATCGCCCCTCGCTGCCAAGGCCGATCTGATTGATCTTCGCCCGCGGCGCGGACCTACGTATACTTGGCACCTTTGCTTCTTCGCCGCTCGAAATCCCCAATCCACCGATCATGGAAACCTACGACATCATCATGCTGATCGCGCTGGCTGCCGCCACGATCCTCGGCGCGATCAAAGGCTTCGCCTGGCAAGTCGCGTCGCTCGCATCGATCTCGCTCAGCTACTGGGTGGCGATGCGTTTCCGCGAACCGTTCTCGCAACAGATTCACGCCGAGCCGCCGTGGAATATGTTCCTGGCGATGCTCATCCTGTTCGTCGGCACGATGATCGCAATCTGGATCTTGTTCCGAATGCTATCGCGCACGATCGACCGATTGAGACTCCGAACCTTCGACCATCAACTGGGCGGAATCCTTGGACTGGCCAAGGGCGTGATCTATTGCATTCTGATCACCATGTTCGCGCTCTCGCTGCTGGGCGATTCGGTCCGCACGCAGATCGTGCAATCGCGGAGCGGATATTACATCGCCAAACTACTCAGCTACAGCGACAAAGTCATCCCGGCCGAACTGCAAGAGATCGTCGGACCGTATCTGGATCGACTGGACGAACAATTGCGAGCCGACAGCAACGCATCGACCGGTCCGGCCCAACCGCTGCCGTGGGGCAACAACGAATCGACGACCGGAGCGATCGTCGACGCGGTGCAGCAGAATCTGCAGCTGCCAAACGAAAGCCAGAACCTGATCCCGGCCGAGCTACTGACGCCCAAATTCTTCGACCAGATCCAGCCATGACCGCCGGCCCCAGTCGCTGCGGAATTCAGGGCGGGGGAACGTGAAATCCCCAGAACCAGAATGTTCGTAAAACCCAGGGAAAACGAGGGGCCTAATACAACATAAGAGGCATTATCGGACGTTGCGGGGCGGTTTCTAAGGGCCTGAAAACCAGGCCCCACCCCGCCGAAACGCCAGTCGCTGCAACGGCCACACCAAATGCTTTGCTTCCGAGCCGCGAAGACGCGAACGCCCGGAAGATCAGACAGCCGCTTCGGCCGCCTCCAGGAAGACGCCCATCCGGCGAAACTTCTCGTAACGCTGAGCCAGCAGCTCTTCGACCGGCAGCGATTCCAATTGTGTCAGCGTCCGCGTCAGATAGCTACGCAAACGCGAAGCCGCTTGATGATGATCGCGATGCGCACCGCCCAACGGTTCGGGCAACACGTCGTCGACGACGCCAAGTCCGGGCAAATCCTTCGAAGTGAACTTCAACGCCTTGGCGGCCTTCGGCGCGTGTTCGTGGCTCTTCCACAGAATGCCCGCACAGCCCTCGGGACTAATGACGGAATAATACGCGTTCTCCATCACGGCCACGCGATCGCCGACACCGATCCCCAAAGCGCCGCCGCTCCCCCCTTCACCGATCACGACACAGATGATCGGCGTCTTCAGCCGGCTCATCTGAAACATGCTTTCGGCGATCACTTGAGCCTGGCCGCGTTCCTCGGCTCCAACGCCGGGATAGGCGCCGGGAGTGTCGATGAAGCAGATCAGGGGCAGCCGATATTTCTCGGCCATCTTCATCTTGCTCATCGCCTTGCGGTAGCCTTCGGGATGGGCGCATCCAAAGTGGCAAGCGGCGCGTTCCTTATAGGTACGGCCTTTCTGATGCCCGGCGACGATCACCTTGAAGCGATCGATTTTCGCAAACCCGGTCAACAGCGCCCGGTCGTCGCCGAACTGTTTGTCGCCGTGCAGTTCGACAAACTCGTCGAACGCCAGTTTCAGATAGTCGTTTGTGTACGGACGGTCTTTGTGCCGCGCGACCTGAACCGTCTGCCACGGATCGAGATTGGCGTAGATCTGCCGCAGCTCTTCATTGATCTGCCGTCGCAGGTTTCGGATCTCCGTCTCCGCGGCGTCGCTACGATCGGTCTGCTTCTCGATCGCAGCAAGCTGCTGCTGCAACTCAGCCACACTTTTCTCAAAGTCCAAAGTCGTGCCAGCATCCATATCTTCGAGTTCTCTTTTTCAGTTGTATTTCGATCGGCCGTGCGGGCCGCGCTATTTCCATTGGATCGCAGCGTTCGCCGCCGCGAGATTTAATGTTTCAGCAGATCCTCGGGCGACTTGAATCCCGATGCGACATCAAACACGTCCACATCCAGCTTCTTGGGCTGCTTCTTGAACAACCGCATACCGCGGATCAGCTTCAGAAATTCCCACATCGATTCGGGGCGATGCTCTGGCTTTTTCGAGAGCATCCGCTTGATCAGATCCGCAAACTCTTGGGAGACGTTTTCGTTGCTGGTCAATGGCGTGGGGATCGGGGCGCTGAGATGTTTGTTCAACAAATCGTTAGGCGATTCGCCCGTATACGGCGGCTTGCCGGTTGCCACTTCGTACAACACGCACCCGTACGAATAGATGTCCGAACGCTCGTCCATGTTCTTGCCCCGAATTTGCTCGGGAGACATGTAGCTGCGCGTCCCTTGGATCTGGCTCTTCTTGCCGAACAGCTTCGACAACCCGGTTTTCTTCTTCTGGGAGATCTGGAAGTCGATCAGCTTGACGACCCCTTCCCGACTGACCAGAAAGTTGTCCGGTTTGACGTCGCAGTGCAGCCAACCCTTGGTATGCATGAAATACAAACCCTCGGCCGACTGTTCGACAACCTTGTTCAGCATGTAGGCCAGCGAATCGGGCCCGTGCCGCAACGCCTGCTTCATGTTCAATTCGCTGAACAGTTCCAGCACCAGATAGGCCGACTTCGGATCGGTCACAAAATCGTGGATCTTGATCAACCGCGGGCTCGGCCCAACCTGCGTGGCGACGTCGTATTCGTACTTCAGCCCCGCAACCTCCGCCTTGTCGCCTCGCAATTCATCGCGAAGCACCTTCAGCGCATACCGCTTCTGGTCCGCTTCGTTGATGGCTTCCCAGACCTGGCATGCACTGCCCATTCGGATCAGGCGTGTCAATCGATAGGAACCGAAGAAGTCCCGGGCCTTAGCCATACGGATTCTCGCTGCGAGATAAGATGAGTCGATTACGAAGAATTCAAGGAAAAATCCTTCCCGGACAATTCATCTTATTCACCTGCTGCCGATTACGGAAGATCATCGGGCTGCGGGAACAGGGCAAATCGCGGTTTCGATTCGAGGCATCCGCCGGCACGCGATAGGCACCCGGTACCACCGGACAAGACCACGCTAACTTGCCTAACCCCAACGACTTAACATCTCTAGCTGCAAAAAACTGGGGCCCCCTGCCCTAGCCCGCCCGTCTAGCTAGCGAGCGCCCAGGCAGCCCTTCGTCGCCTGGAACCGGCGAATCCCTGGGCGGATCAGTCCAAATTGAAGCCTTTTTCGCCCTTCTCCAGCTGATCAAACGGATGGACGTCGGGAATCCGAGGTGACTTTTTGAACAGTGTGATCGCCCGCAACTCCTTCAAGAACTCCCACATCGATGCCGGACGGCTCTCTTTTTTCTTTGCCATCATTTTTTTGATTAGCTCAGAAAACTCCGGCGACACATTGGGGTTTCCCGCCAATGGACTAACGACCTGGCCCGTCAGGTGCTTATTGAGCAGCTCGGTGGGACTGGTCGCGGTATACGGCGGCTTGCCGGTCACCAGCTCGAACAACGTGCAGCCGTACGAATACATGTCCGAACGTTCATCGATTCCCTTGGCCCGAATCTGTTCAGGGGACATATAGCTGCGCGTCCCTTGAACCTTCGGCTTGTAGAACATCGCCTTCAGCCCGGTTCGCTTCTTCTCGGCGATCCGGTAATCGATCAGCTTGACGTCCCCCTCGCGAGTGACCAGAAAATTGTCGGGCTTGATATCGCGATGGATCCAATCCTTGGTGTGCATGTAATACAAACCTTCGGCCGATTTCTGGATCATCTTCTGGAGCATAAAGCCGTAGGCGTCGACTCCCATTCGCACCAAATTGCGGAACGATGTCTCGCTGGCCAATTCGAAGACGTTGTGCGGGATCCCGTTTTCCACGCCGTGATGGAAGGCCTTCAAGACCAGCGGGCTGTTCATCGACGAAGCGACTTCGAACTCGTTCTTCAGCGATGCGATCTCTTCTTTGTCATCTTTGAAATTGTCTTTCAACAACTTGATCGCAACACGTTTGTCCGACGCATCTTCGACAGCTTCCCAGATCTGCGATGTCGCACCATTGCGGATCAAACGGACAAGTCGATAGTGGCCGAGGAAGTCGCGCATCTTCGCCATGGTGGATCACTCACAAGTCAATGAACATGTTTACATTGCATCTTCAGCGATCGCCGCCAGCGGAATCTGCCAGGATCTGCTGATAAATTTCTCTCAAACGGCTTGTCATTGTTTCGTGTCGGAACGCGTCCGTAAACCGTGCCCGCCCCTGCCCTCCTAAATCCGCACGCATTTTTTTGTCACCAACCAGTTCCACGATTCGGTCGGCCAAGCGATCGATATCCCCCGCCGAAACCAGGAACCCCGTCTCGCCATCGATCACAACTTCCGGAGCGCCATCGATCGCGTAACTGATCACCGGCTTTCCAGCGATCAACGCTTGAGGCAACGCGCGGGCAAGCCCTTCGCGATACGAAGTGTGAACCAACAGATCCATCGCTCCCAAATATTCGGGGATATCTTCGGGCGGCACCAAACCGGTGAAGCAGAATCGATCCTCCAGTCCCGCCTGGCGAATCTGATCGGTCAGTTCGTCTCGCAAGATCCCATCGCCGATCAACAGGAACTTGACGTTTGCGTGAGTCTTCACCACGGTGGTCGCCGCCTGGATCAGATCGGCATGCCCCTTCAGATGAAACAGCCGAGCGATCTTGCCGACGACAACTTCATCGTCGCCGATCCCCAACCGCTGGCGAACGGCCAACCGATGCGTGTCGGCCCACAGAAACGGATCGACGTTCATCCCGCTGTAGACCGTCGTGCACTTTTCCGCCGCGACAACTTCCGCGTCGGTCAGCAACCGCGTCATCGCATCGGCGACTGAAATCAGGCGATGGCATTGCCGGGCCGCTCGCTTCTCGCAAGCCTTATAAAACCAGCGGACCGGCGGCGATTGGTAGGGATGGAACGGCGCACCGTGAACCGTATGCAGAATCGCCGGGACGCCCAGATCGTGCGCCGCCTGACGCCCCAGGATCCCACCTTTCGCGCTGTGCGTATGGACGACGTCGGGCTGAAAGTCGCGCAGGGTTTGGCGGATCGCGCGCAGCGCCTTCCAATCGCGAACCGGATCGATCGCGCGGACCAAGTCGGGCAGCACGATCACTTTCAAACCTTCCGCCCTCCCCTGCTGCAACAGATCTCCTTCGGGGCCAAGGCTGGGGCCGGTGATCAAGATCACATCGTCGCCATAGATCCGTTGCAGATCCAAGCAGTTGAAGAGCGTATTCTCCTGAGCACCGCCCACGATCATCCGAGTAATTACATGAGCGACACGCATCCGACAAATTCCTTTTCCAACAATCACCATCCGCAACCGAATTCGCCAACGATAATCCAACCGCTCGCCCCGCGAAACCAACCGCCCGCGAAATCAGCCCCCCTGCCCTACCCCGCGTTTGATCGCCTGCTACACGATCTCAAACGTTTGAGTTCCAAACGGCTTGCCGTTGATCTGTAGAGTCAAATGATGCGTTCCCGGATACAAGGTGTAAGTCGTCGCGTTGGCTCGCAACACATGACGCTTCCGAAGCGTTGTCGACTCCCCTTTGCGCAGCTGCAACTGCTTGAGTTTATGAACCTTGGGGGAGAGCTTTCCGTTGGCCTTGACGAAGTCGATGACAAAATCGACCAACAGCGACTCCTCGCGATCCGCGGTGATCACAAACGAAAACTCGACAGCTTCCCCCGGACGGATCTCGTCAGAAGCCAATTCAAACTGGCTGACCTTAATCTTGGGGTTGGCATGGAAACCGAGAAACTGCAGCGCGTCGGCATCTCCCTGCTTCACCAACGTCCGCAGCGCATGCCGATTCATCCAATCCAGCTCCGCCGGATCTTGAGCCCCCTGCCCTGCCCAACGCTGCAACCGCTGCAACACCTGATCCGGATGCGACTTGGCGATGTCGTTCAAATGATTGGCAACCGATCGCGTGACATAACGGGTCGGATCGGCGTGCAACGTATCCAACAACGGCAGCGGTTCCAGCAGATCGATCGTCAACCGCTTCGACCATGGCAACTTGGGACGCGTCCCTTCGCTGACCAATCGACGAACGTGATAGTTCTTGTCGGTCGACCATTTTATTAGCTCCCCCATCGTCGCTTCGGGATGCTCGTTGATAAACGTGCGGATCGCATCCTCCATCGAAAACCGCTGCGTTAGCTGCTTCAAGGTCTTCAGCGACAGCGGCAGATGCTTTTTCGAAGTTCCGTTGCGAACCACAAACTCTCCAAACGGAGCGAAGATGAAATCGCCAAAGTCATCGTCGGTCTTTGTCGGATCCAACGGCGGCGGCAGCGCGTCGACCAGATGTTTTACCGCCGCACGATAATCGTTCGCCAAATGTTGTTCCAACATCTCGGCGATATGTGTGATCCGTTGCTTTAGCTCCAGCGACTTCAGCGACCGCATCGTATCGCGGACAAATCCCGACGCGTCGAAGCGATCGTCGGCGGCATGCAACAGCCCCGCCAGATATTCGACGCGATCTCGATTGAACAGATGATCCTTCAGACTAAAACCGGTACCGGTTTGCTCCTTCGCCATCGCCTTGCGATTCCTTTCTGTGATGAATAGATTTTTCGAGCGCATCGCTGGAGTCGAGGCTTTAGCCGACGCGAGTTCGACCTCATCGCTGGAGTCGAGGCTTCAGCCGATGCGAGTTCGACCTCATCGCTGGAGTCGAGGCTTTAGCCGATGCGAGTTCGACCTCATCGGTTCGGCTAAAGCCTACCACTCCAACAACTATGCTTGTTCGGCTAAAGCCTCGACTCCAACAACCATGCTCGTTCGGCTGAAGCCTCGACTCCAACGCTCGTGTCGGCTAGAGCCTTTAACTCCAGCGCGATGCTTGATCGACGATCGAGAGCGAGGTGTCGAGGACGCGTCGTCGCCATGCGGCCGATCGAGGACAAAAGCATTCTAACAATTCCGCCTTGGCGCGACGCTGCGCCTCGGTATCGCGAGGCCCTTGAAAATGGAAACGGTTCTCGCGACGGAGCGCCGCCAGGACGCGCAACGGTCCGTACGTCCCGAACTCGGCGAGTGCAAATCGATACGGTCGATCGCTGAATCGATCGACGAACCACTGACCCATCCCGCCGCGGACCGTATAAGCGGTTCGCTGGTGCGTCGCTTCGAATTCGAGCGAACGATCCGGGAACCCATCGATAAAAGCCGACGCCGGTGCCGCGTCGCTGACGACCGGCATCAACTGGCACTCCGCAAATCGCCCCAGTCCGCTGTGCAGATCGATATGAACAACCGACGGCGCGTCGCCGATCCAACGGGCGCAGTAGTCGCGGATCACGTCCATCGACGCGGCGGGCTGTGAGCCTCCAAAAAACAAGCCGCTTGGATATTCGTATTGCCCGCCGGCGACAGCGGACTTGAGCGTGGGCATCCCGTGACGCGCGATCAACGCCATCGCTTGCATCTGAAACGGCAACTCCCATCGCGTCGCTGGCGAAGCGGGATTCAAAAACCGGTCGAGTGTCGCGTATCCGGCGGGCGATCCTTTATATGTCTGCGGATCGATTAGAAAATTGCGGTTCAGATCGATGTTCGCTTCATCGAAACGACGCAGCTGATCAAAGCCAAACGGATTGATCGCGTGAATCAAGACGAAACGCAAACCACGATCGGGCGGTTGGCGGCGGAATCGATCCAACATCGCCAACTGAACCGCCGATCCAAAGAAGCCTTCGACTCCATGCACGCCCGACGAGACAACAACCGCTGGCGCATCGGCGGGGCCAAGCGTGGCGACGTCGATCGTCCGGCCGCCCTCCCCTGCCCCGATGACCTGATACGCATCGCACTTGGCCCCGATCGCATCAGCTGCGATTCGGAAGCGTTCCCGCGCTTGCAGATACGACGATGAAAAGTAGTCTTCGGCCATCGCAAGCTCTCTTAACGGGAATTGGCCCCATCGACGATGCGAATCATAAATGGAAGCAGCGTCAGGTTGGCGATGCTGCTGACGACCAAGGTGATGCTGACCAGTACGCCAAACGTCGCCGTCGGAATGAAAGGACTGGTCGCCAACGTGGAGAACCCGATCGTCAACGACAGCGTCGCCAAGATCACCGCGATGCCAACGGTTTGATAGACGCTGGCGATCGATCGCTGCACGCCGTGACCGATTCGATGCCGACGGTACGCACACAGAAAATGAATCGATCCATCGATCGAGATCCCAATCGAAACCGCCGCGATCATCGCGGTCCCCAGATTCACCGGCGTCCCCCAATAGCCCAACAACGCCAGGACGCCGAGAATCGGCAGCATGTTCGGCAGCATTCCACAAACGGCCAACTTCAGCGACCTGGCGACGATCCACAACATCCCGAACACGCCCAGCGACGCGACGCCGAAACAGATCCACTGATCGGCGACCAGCCCCGAGACGAGCCCCGTCAACAACACGTAATACCCCGTCACCTGCGGCTCGACCGCCGGCCGTTCCTCTTCAAACAACGCTTTCCAACGATCCGAAGCGGTATGCTCGCCAACGGTCTGCCGAACGCTGGCGATCAATTGCTGCTTCGTTTCCGCCGGCACCTGCTCGCTGCTGCGGATCATCATACGCAACATCGCCGGCTTGCCATCGGTCGACGGTCCAGCGACCAAGGCATCGATGAAATATGGCATCGACGCGCGCATGCCAGCGATCCGCAGCGACGGCGGCGCGATCGCAAGCAGCGGCGAAGAACTGGCCGCGGCGTCGGCGTCGGCGATACTAAAGACTTTGCTCAACCGAGTATCGGGCTGGTCGCCGATCGCACGCAGCCGATCTTCCAACTCGCGCACGCTGGCCAGGTATTCGCTGGAAAGGAGATCGGGAGCCGGCAACAAAACATCCCACACCCCCGCTCCGCCAAGATCCGATTCAACGATGCGGTAATCGATCGCAAGCGGATGGTCGGCGCGAAAGTTTCGAATGAAATTGGTCTCGATCGTCAGCCGCCCTAGCCCCAACGAGATCCCGATCGCCAGAAGGACAATCGCTGCGATCGCAATCCTCCGATGCAGCGTCAGCCAATGGTAACCGGCATACATCGCGTGCCGCACGCGGCGGTTGGTCTGCCGCGGACGCGAGCCTCCGCCAGCCGGTCCGATCGAGGCCAAGCCGGGCACAAACAAAACGATCGCGACCAACACGACCAACGCTCCGATCGCCATCATCCATCCGAAATCGCGAATCGGCCCCACGTCGGATACCGACAACGCGGCGAAGCCGACCGCATCGGTCAGACAAGCCCAAGCGATCGGCCGCAGCACACCGCGCAGCCCCAACACGGTCGCTTCGCGCCCCGACCTTCCACGCAGCCGCGCATTGCGGTCGGCCACCGCAAGATGAATGATCGACGCCACGGCGATCACGGTCACCACGGCGGTCAACATCGAACTGACAAGTGTTAACTGAAGACCGACTAAGGCGACCAAGGCTCTGGTGCAAACGACTGACCAACAGATCACAACCACTTGCACAAACACCCACCGCAGCGAGCGGAACATCACAAACATGGCAACCGACAACAGCGACAGCGTCACGAATCCCAAACGCCGACCATCGGCTTGGACCATCGAAAAACCTTCGCTCACCAAAACCGGCTCGCCGACCAGACTCGCCGGCTGGTGCTCGGCGGGTAGCGTCGCCGCGATTTCGCGAAGCCCAGCCACCGCGGTATCTTGGCCATCGACCGTCGTGCGCTGCGGGTCCAACATCACGACCAGTGCGGCATAGTCGCCATCGTCGGAGTGCGTGTAGCCGGCAAACAGCTCGCGAAACGCGGTGGCCAATTGATCATCGGCCAGGATTTGCGGAGCGGAATCGGCAGCGAAGAACAACGCGGCCGGACGCATCTTGGTCAGGGCAGTATCGACTTTGGCGAGACTCAACACACTCGCCACCCCCGGCAGCGCTTCGATCCGCTGCGTCAACTCCCGCTGCAACTTCAGCCCTGCCCCACCCCGATCGAACAGATCGGCGTTGGGATAGGTCAACATCGCGACCTCGTTACCGCCGAAGGTCTCTTTTAATTGTTGATAGGCCTGCGCCGCCGGATCGGCTTCGGGAAACATCCGCTCGATCCGCCGATCGAACTGCAACCGTTGATCGATCGACCAAGCCAGCGCAAAAACTGCAACCGCAATCGCAAGCAACAGATAGCGATTGGAGACGAGCAAGCGGGGGATGTCGGGCGCGCGGGAGATCATACTTTAAAGGGTATCGAGCGCCCCAGATGTCAGCAATGCGATCGGCCCCAATCGCCGAAGCGATCGATGGCACCGCGGCGCGACGCGAGTCAACGGGCAAGGTGAAGCGAAAAACGATTTTGCAGAAAATGGAAATTTGCGTTTTTGCCAATCGATTTGTCGCTGTACTTGGCAAGCCAATCCTCGTTACAATTGAGTTCGACGAGCACGCGTCCTCACGAGTCTACCCCACGGGAACGATTAACCGATGAAAACACAGACACCCGTCGAACGTGCCACCCTCCCCACGGCCTCCCCTCCTCCGTCGGCAAGCGAAGGGGCGTTGCAGGATGTAGCCCAAAAGATTGTCTGCGACGCCCATCGATCCCCTCGCGAGTACATTCGCCGTGCAAACACACAGCAACAAGGCGAATAGCGCCGTGGCAAGCCGGTTGCTGCGCCGACACATCGGGCTGGAAACCGAATACGCCACGGTCGTTCAAACGCCCGCCGACCAAGAACATCCGCCATCGCGACGCGAAGTTTACGACGCGGTCTGCAAGAGCCTGACGCAATCGGTTCCGACGGCCAAGGCGCGGTTCGATGATTGCCGATTGTTCCTCGCAACCGGCGGTGCGATCTCGCTGGAATCGTGCTTCGATTGGATGGACCAACCGGGCGGCTTGATCGAAGGAGCGACTCCCGAATGCAGCAGCCCACGCAATCTGCTGGTCTGCCAACGCGCTCAAGACCGATTGTTCGCCGACGCGGTCGCGGGGTGCGATCTCCCCGCTTCGGTCTGCCTGCTGAAGAACTCCCGCGATGCCGAAGACCATGTCTACGGATGCCAAGAGAATTATTCGGCCGACGTCGCCAGCGGCCCGATGCTGTGGGCCTACCGCGCCGGGATCTTGATGCTGATCCCGATGTACATGCTGTACGTCGCGATCTGCCTGACGCTGACCTTCTTAGGCGTTTCGCTGCTGGTCTCGCTGAAGAGTGCCGGCGCGATCGTTCGCGGACGTCGCCCCTGCCTCGAAAGCCTGTTGGACATTCCCAACTGGTGCATCCGCGCCGCCGCGGGACTGCTGCGAATCGTTCACGCCCCGCTGACGTGCCTGCTGTGGTTGGTCGCCCGCTTCACCGCCTTCCGCCAACAACGCCAAGGGCTCACCCCGTTCCTGATCTCGCGGACGATACTCTGCGGTACGGGACACTTGAATGCCCGCGGCAAGTTCTCGCTCTCGGGCAAAGCCGCCGCGATCAACAGCATGGTCGGGATGGGAGGCTACCTGAACGAACGGCCGATCTATGTCTTCGGTCACTGGTTGCAGACGATGTGCAGCGAATCGATCATCTCGCCCCGCTGCCTGCTGGAACTGCTGGGTCGACGCCAGCGACTGCAGATCGGATTGGCCGATTCAAACGTCGCCGATGCCGCGGAGTATTTAAAAGTTGGCGCGACAAGCCTCGTCCTGGACATGATCGAAGCGGGCTACGCCAAGGGGCTGCCCAAGCTGAAAAAACCGCTCGAGGCGTTGCAACAGATCGCCAGCGACTGGAGCCTGATTGCTCGCGTGGCGACTAACAGCGGCCCGATGACGGCGCTGGAAATCCAGCAAGCCTACCTGCACCGCTGTCGCCAATTTGTCTTCGACAGCGAAGAGCCGGCCAGCTCCGAAGCTTGGGACATCCTCGAACTCTGGGAACAGATGCTCGACGCAGCCGGGCAGATCCGCGAACTGCCAGTCGATTACGAACCCTCGCTGGCCAAGATCGACTGGGCTTCCAAAAAGTGGCTGATCGATCAGATGGGGAGCGATGCCAGCCTGGCGTCGCGGAAAAAGGTCGACCTGCGGTACCACGAACTCTCCCCCAACGGATATTACCACCGTTTAACGGGAGCGGTTCCCTGCTGTTCGATCGTCGATCTGGACGAGATTTCCAGCGCGATGCGGATGCCTCCCAAAGACACGCCGGCGTCGCGCCGAGGCAATTTGATCCGCGAATTTGCTGGTTCCGAGACCGCCATCTCCGCCTCGTGGTCGCATGTGATCATCGGCAGTGGCAAGAGCCGCAGGACGTTTGCGGTCAAACCGCCCCGACGCCCCGCTCCTTTGACGAAACGCGACCGGCATTGACGCCAGCCGAAGTTTGAGTAATCTTTTGGATTCTTATCCAATGCGGATGTGGTGGAACGGCAGACACGCTAGCTTGAGGGGCTAGTGCCTTCACGGGCGTGCGGGTTCAAATCCCGCCATCCGCACTCATTTCTTTTCTGGCTTTCGACGAAGGCCCTGGGGCAGCAGCGTTCGTTCAGGCTCGCCCCCGCGACGCGGAAGAATCGACGGCAACGGATCTCTTCCTCGCAATCTCGCATCTCGTGACGACAGCAAACAAACGAGTCAATCGGGATCAAAAATCGGTCCTCTGCAATGATGAAATCTTGCCAGGGGTGATCGTATCATCGATTCGACAACGCTAGAGTTTATTAGGGTTGGGGCAATGGCAAGCTGCGATTGATCCGACCGGGCTGGGCCCCTACCCTGCCCCAACATGCTTACTGAATCCGATCTCGTTCATTCCCCTGATGCGCCGTGAATAAACCGGAACCGTTGCCCGAAGACCGCTTCTTCAATCGCGAACTCAGTTGGCTGGAGTTTAACCAACGGGTGTTGGATCACGCCGACGATGAAAATAATCCCGCCCTGGAGCGGCTGAAATTCCTGGCGATCACTAGTTCCAACCTGGACGAGTTTTTTATGGTCCGCGTCGGCGGGCTGATCCTGCAAAGCCGCCGCCCCGAATCGTTCACCGACCCGTCGGGGCTGAGCACCGCGGAACAGTTGTCTGCGATCCGCACACGCTATCGCAAGATGGTCGACGATCAATACCGGATCCTGTTGGAAGATATCGAACCAACCCTGCTGGCTCACGGCATCGCGCGGGTCACGATGGACGATGCGGGAGAACAACATCAAAAGACAGCCCGCTCGGTATTCCAAACGCTGATCCAACCGGTCCTCTCCCCGCAAATCGTCAGCAGCGGCGAATTCCCGCTGGTCCAAGTGCTGAGCATCCAGCTGTGCGTTCGACTGAAAGGCCTGACCGAAGAGACGCCTTGGGACTACGCGATCATTCCGCTGGGCCGAGCCGTGGGACGCGTGGTCACGCTGCCAACCGAAGGGGGCTACGCCTACGCCCTGCTGGAAGATGTCGTCACGCACCACATCGACGAGTTCTTCAACGGGCGCGAAGTCGCCGAATGCATCGCGTTTCGCGTCACTCGCAACGCCGACATCGCGATCCAAGAGGACTCCGCTCGCGACCTGATGGTTGGAATGGAAGAACTGCTGGAGAGTCGCCGCACCTCGGGCTGCGTTCGTCTAGAAATCGACGAGCGCGTGAGCGAAGAGATGCTGCAGTTCTTGAGCGACAAGATGGATCTGTGCGATCAAAACATCACGTCGATGCGCGGCCCGCTGGACCTGACCTACCTGTTCCAACTGGCTGGGCTGAAAGGATTTTCGGCGCTCCGCGATCCGCACTGGGCTCCGCAACATTCCCCCGAGATCGATCCCGCCGAATCGATGTTCGACAACATCGCCCAACGCGACCTGTTGCTGCTGCACCCCTACGAACAATTTGACCCCGTCGTCCGGTTGATCCAAGAGGCGGCGGAGGATCCCGACGTGCTGGCGATCAAACAGGTGCTGTACCGAACCAGCCGCAACAGCCCGATCGTCGCGGCGTTGATGCGAGCGGCGGAGCGTGGCAAATACGTCACCGCAATCGTCGAACTGAAGGCCCGTTTCGATGAAGCCCGCAACATCGAATGGGCTCGCGAAATGGAAGCCTCCGGCGTGCAAGTCGTCTACGGCGTCCGCGGCCTCAAAACGCACGCCAAGATCTGCATCGTCGTCCGCCGCGAAACGCAAGGCATCGCCCGCTACGTTCACTTCGGCACGGGAAACTACAACGAAGCAACAGCCGCGCTCTACGGCGACGTCAGCATGATGACCTGCAACGAAGAATTTGGCGCCGACGCGACCAACTTCTTCAATTCAGTGATCGGTGCCAGCCAGCCGCAACAGTTCCATCAATTGTCGATGGCCCCGACCAGCTTGCGAACGCGCGTCTTATCGCTGATCGAAAACGAAACCCGCCGCCGCGCCCAAGGTCAACGCGCGGTGATCGTGGCGAAGATGAACGCGCTGGTCGACAACACGATCATCGATGCCCTCTATCGCGCCAGCCAAGCGGGCGTGAAGATCAAACTGAACATCCGCGGCATCTGCTGCCTCAAGCCAGGCGTCCCGGGGCTCAGCGAAAACATCGAGGTCACCAGCATCATCGATCGCTTCCTCGAACACGCGCGAATCGCCTACTTCCACCACGGCGGCGACGAAGCGGTCTTCATCAGCAGCGCCGACTGGATGCCTCGCAACCTCGACCGCCGCGTCGAACTGTTTGTCCCGGTGCAAGATACCGCCTGCCGGCAAAAGCTGTTACAGTCGCTGGACACCTATTTCCAGGACAATGTCAACGCCTGGCAACTGGGACCCGACGGCGTCTACACGCGAAAAACGCCGACCAAAGGCAAGCGTTTCCGGGCTCAAGAAGTCCTATACAACACGGTCGTTGCCGAAGTGAAAAAGGCGGAACACGTGCGGCGGACACACTTCGAAACGCACCAAGCCGAACCGAAGTAGTTCCAGAACCGCCCAAACGATGGTCGCGGATTAGGCCAGGCCGTCGCGGACCGTTTTCAGCATCGCCGCGAAGACGAGTTCGTTTTGATCGAAGTCGCGGTTTTCCGCCTGCATCTGCACCAACAGCACGTCGTCCTGATACTGCATCGCCAGCAGCCGTGAGGTGATCACTAGGCTTTTGCAATAGAACTGCATCTCCACCCCCACCTCCTCCGGAAACGCTCCGTCGGCGGCGTAGACCTCCGACTCCACCTCATCGTATTCGGCGTCCATCGCCAGACACGCTTGCTTGAGAATGTTTTCGTGGTCGTTGCGTCCCCCAAACCGGTTCAACGAGAAAAACATCCCCGTGGGGCTCTCGACGACATAACCCTCGCTGTCGCCATCTTCGACCGGCCCGGTTAATTCCCAATTGTCGGGGTACATCAACTCAGTACCCAAGAGGTCACATTTTTTCGGCACTTTTTCTAGCTCGCCTTCTATCGCAGTGGCAGACCATCGGTCTGGATGTCGTTATTGCTCGGGTACGCCTCAATCGCGCAACCTAAATACTTGAGAACACAATCAAGCGTTCATATTAGCTCAGTCGGCCTCGAATCGTAACGGTGACAACCGCTGCAAATCAAACCGCTTTGCTAGCAGCAGCTTCTCGCGCGAGCGGATCGATGATCCACCTTGATCCCCCTAGCCTCGCTTTGTTATGAACCCCAATGATTCCCACTGCGCGACGCGTGCGGTCCAGCAACCTCTCGAACCATCGCCCCGCGAATCCCGACACTTATCCAGACGGCACATGCGGTTGAAAACGGCCATCCTCCTGATCTTCCTCTGCCTGGGGCTCGCTCCAGGTTGTCGAGCGATCCGCCGCACGGTCGACAGCCGGCAATCGATCGAAGCTCGGCGGATGTCGCGCGAAGGTCTCGCCGCAATCCACCAAAATCGCTGGGAGGAAGCGGAAAAGCTGTTTGAAGCGGCACTGGAACTGAGTCATTCCGACGACCGCGCCTACTGGGGCTACAGCGAAGTCCTGTGGCAGAAGGGGCAGCACGCCGAAGCGATCAGTCACCTGGAACAGGCAGTCCGCCTGTCGGCCGGTGCGCCGGAACTGCGCGTTCGACTCGGCAACATGTACCTGGAAGAAGATCGCGTCGACGACGCGGCAACCCAAGTTGCACATGTGCTCGAATCGACTCGCGACATGGCGACCGCCTGGGCACTGCATGGCGATATTCTCGTCCGCCAAGAGAAACTGGAAGCCGCTTTGGCCTCCTATCACCGCGCGATCTCTCTCGACCGCCAATCCCCGCAAGTCCGGCTAGCGATCGCCGACATCTACAGCCGGCAACAGCGGCACGATCGCCTGCTGGCGACAGTCGACCAATTGGAAGAATCGACTATCCCAACCGAACAAGCGGCACAACTGGAAATGATGCGAGGGATTGCGATGCGGGAACTGGGACATCCCGATAGCGGGGCCCAACACCTGCAACGAGCGATTGCGTTGGGAATGAGCGGGCGGGAGGTCTATCACGAATTGGCCAAGACGGAGCTTGCCAGTCGCCGATTCGCTGCGGCGAGCCACGCGATCCGCAACGCCCTGCAACTGGCTCCCGACGACGCCGAAAGCCTCTCGCTGGCACAGAACATCCAACAAGCTCAAGCCCGACTGGCCGCCGATACCGCCACCGACGACCTGACGCAGGAGCGTTGATACGCACGAACCACCGCGGCTGATCTGCGGGCAAAACCGCCGCTAATTTTGCCTGGTCTACAATCGTGAGGTATTGTTCCTTGTGTTCTTGTGTGACCGTCCCTCAGAACGCTGCCGAAGCCCCTGCGGCCGAGGCACGCTTATTGCGTTTTGGACGGCAGAACCAGATTGCTCGTTACAATCGAAAGGGGCCCCATGCAGTCAACGACCCTCAGCCCTCCGGCAGAACCAACCAACACCTTTGTCGACCGACGCAGCGCACCGAACCCCAATGCTTCGGTTTCCGAACGTCGTCAGTTCGTCAGCTCGCACGACGGCCTGTCGGACGAAGCCAAAGAATTGGCGCTGGCGATCGACAGCTACAAACTGCAGCATCGCCGCCGCTACATCACCTTTGAAGAGATGCTCTCGGTCGTCAAAGGCCTCGGCTACTCGCGATAGCTCGCGTCCCACGCGCGCTCTCGCACCCGGGCGGTTTCGAACCGCCCTCCCCTGCCCCGAACTCCAGTTGCGGCGACACCGCGCATTCACGTTCGTCATGCCGCGTCGCAGGACGTGGAGATTTTGGCAGCAGAAAATGTGGAAGCCTTGAATGCGGCAGGCGATCAGCGATTGCCCAGTTGTTGGATGACCGACTGCGTAATGCGATCGCTGTAGGCGTTCAGCTTCCAATGGTCCGGAGACCAGCCCGCAAGAAAACGGTAAAAATCGGCCCAGGCGAACCGGTACAACGCACGCCATTCGCGTTCCAGTTCCGCGACGTCTACTTCGATGTGGCGGCCGGCGATGGCATTCCGTAACGCATCGAAATAGACATTCAGGAACGCAGCCTCCTGGGAGGCCGCGTCGTCTGCGCTCAAGCAACTGCTGACCAGATAGGCGACGTCCTTCATGCCGCAGCCGCGACCGACGTATTGAAAGTCCACCGCAGCAACGCGGCCACTGTCTCTGTCAGAAAAGCAGAAGTTCGCAACTTTGGCATCCCCGTGAACCAACGTCTGGAACCTTGCAGCATTTAAACGGCGATCGATCTCCGGTGCCGACGACTTTAAAGGGCCGGTCGGCAAGGCGGCGAGTTCGTCGGGGCGTGTGTCCAAGTGCCAGTAGGTGCCAATTGGCCACAAGCCGCTCGCCGAGCTTCCCAGGAACGTAGCGTGGAAGTTTGCCAGCCAAGTCAGACAGGCGCGGAGACCATGCAGGTCGAGATCGTTTTTGCGGCGATCGAAACCTTGAGCGTCGAGATCGATGAGCACAATCACCCAGCCGGCTTCGTTTGCTTTCTGGTGAGCTGCAACAAGGCCGGGGACCTGGCAGGATGGTCCGCATTGCCCCGAGTACTTCTCGTAGAACACCTGCTCGACTCCGTAGGAACGGACTTTCCGCAAGTGCGACGCGTCACCTCCCCAGCCTCGACGGTTAGAGCGTGCCCTAGAGACATCGATGTGTTTGATGACCACGGGAGTTGGCTCGCCCGATCCGTCGTCCTGGAGCCCTCGCAAGAGAGCACGCTGAATCACACCGTAGCCACTCCAGAGGCTCTGGATCGGTTCACCAAGCTGAACGGATTGTGCGCCGGTCATTCGCCGAACGATGTCGGAGAGCGTGTCTACCACGTTTCAAAAATCTTCGCGTTGCAATGAGGTCGCGTGACGGTCTTCCAACGTTCCAACTTCGCTGCAGTCTTTCATCGGAAGCAACAAACATGACTCCCTACGAGGAAGCGCGAGGCAGCCGAACGCCGAGCCCACTGTACCGAACTTTTCGTCCCGGATCGACCGATATCGCTTCGAGACGCTATCGACAGCTACCAGCCGATCGCCGCTACGCTGTCTGCCGCTCCCATCGCTGTTGGAACGTGGCACGAAGTGCGGGGAGGAAGAAGGGGACACGCAAAAAATGTTGCCCAGCACCTTTGAAGAGTTGCTCTCGGCCGCCAAAGGCCTGTCAGTTATACGTAAGTCATGGTGAGTTATCGCGACCGAACACTTGCCAGGCCAGTGGGAAGTCTTTCGTTCGTCGCAGACCGTTCCACATCGTATTTATCCGAGTCAGGGCCGCAGGCTCGACCGTTTGCATAGCCCAGGCCATCGGCCTGGGTTCTAGCGGCGATGATTGACATGGTTGGGCTGTAGGCCCGGTCGATTGTCACCACCCCACCCGGGGCGTTGCCCCTTCACCCGTTGTGAAATGAAACCGGGCACCGTCGACTGATACCCAGCCCTGCAGGCTCGGCTATGCAAATTGCTGGACCTTCGGCCCGCGCCAGGCGTGCCAGGAACGTGGCTGTCCCTTTCGCCTCCCTTTCGCCCCTTGCTTTCGCCGTTGCCTGCGACTTGCGTATAACTGACAGCGTCAAAGGCCCTCGGCGACTCGCGACAGCGCGCGCCCAACCGCTCCCCACCTCCAGCCGCTTTCAAACCGCCCTGCCCTGCCCCAAGCTCCAGTCGCGACGCCGCCCGTTCACATTCGTTGTGCAGCGTCGCAGGATGAGGAGATTTTGGCAGAATGATTTGTGGCACGAGGCGAAGTCTATCGACTTTGAATCAACCGTGACATAGAGACTCGCCACGCGCAATCTTTGTTCTACGAATCAGCCGAACCGCCGAACGAGCGGAGTGTGCGACCTGTCGCATCTGGTGTCGATGCACCATAACGGGTGCAAAACAAAACTTCGGCAGAATGATGGGGGCAGAATAATCCATCCCACGAAGCGACGTGCATTTGCGCTGCGACTTCCGCAACGAACAACTCTCGCTCCCCGCATTTTTTTTCATTCTGCGCCAATCATTCTGCCTGCGTTCCCAGAACCAACGAGAGGATTCGCAGAACGATGGCTCGGGGCGCCGCGGCGTCCACGTGGTAGTGCGATTTGCGTTAATTCTCAAAGCGCGAACCCGCCCTGCCCTGCTCTGACAAGCGATCGCAATCAAATCGCCCCCAATAACGTGACCACCCCAACTCTCATTCGCGGACAGATACGGCTCCCCGTTTACTGCCGCCCCATGGGGCGAAGCTCCAGCCCATGATCCCGCAGCCAGGCCCAACAGAGCTAGCCTGGCGGGCCGTATCTACACCAAAGCGATCTAGCCTGCCTGAATCGGAAGCTGCTTCAACTGAGACGCAAATTGTGTCGCAAACTGATCCCACGTTCGCACAAACGTTGCCTGCATCGCTTCGATCGCCTGCAAGTACTTCTGCTGGTGAACGTCGGCAAGAATCGCATCCATCTTAGCCTGCAGGGCGTAGTGCCCACACAAACGGTCAAACACCGCTTGACTACTAAACGCTTTCATGATGAACAGACGGTTGAAGAACGTGTCGCGATAACTGACTTTGAACGACGGTTTGCGATCGGTAATGTTCTTGTAGTAGTGATAGATTGCAACGAGTGGATCGGCCAGCGCGACACCACCAAGCATGTAATTCTTGAGCGATATCTCTGCATCGGTCCCTCCCCACCAGCGGACGTGCTCACTGAAACCACCGATGGAGTCAAAGTGACGACGGCTGGTGAACATCAAACCACCGGGACAGAGTGGTGTTTCATAAGCCGTTTCGAAACGACCAAGTCCGTAATAGTGCCACGTGGTTCGCGCGCCCCAGTCGCGCAGCGTATACCCAAACTGCTTTGATTCGATATTGGGTTCGCCGAGATTGTCGACATTCAAGATGTTCCCGCTGACCAGGCAACGATCACCATGCTTGCGCGATGTTTCCAACAGATGATCCAACCAATGATCCTGCACCAAAACATGGCTGTCTAAGAAGCATAAATAATCACCCGAGGCGGCTTCCGCCCCAGCGTTTCGGCCAACGATACAGCCGACGGCTTGACCTGTTCTCGATTCATCGTGGTCGCCTCGTGGTTTTCCCCAGTCGGGAATGCGTTCTACGGGCAATTCACAAGCCGAAACGACGTTCACCCCATCAAGATTGCGAACCACATCCACGCTGCCATCGGTCGACGCATCATCAAAGATCACGATCTCATACGCAGTGTCCGATTTTGCCGCCAACACGCTATGGACGGTCCGCTTCAACCAATCCCCTTCATCGTGCGTCGGAATCACCACAGAAACGACGGGCCGCGACGAGCCTTGCAGCCGGGAAACCGGTTTGCCAGCGCAAGCAACTTCCATCAAAGGATGCTGTTTTGGCGGCACGTCAGACTCCGCACTGTCGCCTGCCGTGCGCAGCGACACCGTCGCACCGTCAAAGACTGCCAGCGATGGTTGCTGGCCGATCTCCTCAACGGCTGAACCCAGGTACCGATCACAGCACTGCCGTTCCAAGTCACGCTGGTAGTCGTGAACAAATAAAACACTGCTGTTTTTTGATGCCAGCGAAGCGGCAAAAAGACTCTGTTGTCGACCGGGCATCGTATCGGTATGCCCTTCGGGGCCATCGACGATGATCACATCCCACGGCACATCCAACAGATTCCAAGGCATCCCTTCGGGGGCTGTCACATGATCGCGAACTCCCGCACTGCGAACGGTCGAGTAGTGAACGTGAAAGGACTCGCAAGAAACATCCTGGATCGCGTCGAGCCACTTCGCATGCCGCTCCAGAACAACCGTCCGCCCACCAGGATTGGCATCGACATACATCGCCGTATCGGCCCCAGCGCCAAAGACAAGCACATTGGCGGGCGCGCGGGCGATAATTTCCAACACGATCCTCGCGTACTGGAGCACTAGCATGCCCCCCGATTTGGAAGAACATCGCTGCAAACCATTGGCTACCGTCGCGGCAGAAAAAGCAGGATTCGACATACTTATGAGATAATCGTAGTCTTTTGGGAGAGGGGGGACTGCTTCAATTTCACTTAACTTCACGGCACTCCAGGCCGGTTGCCGTTCGTATCGACATAACCGACTTTGCAATCTCGATCGCACGCCAGCCCATAACTAAACCCATTCCATTGCTTCACATCGCGGCGAGGCAACTTGCTGACAACCTTGCCATCGATTCCATAAATGAAACAAGCCTCTTCCGCGAACTGCCCCTCGGACCAGCGGTTCAGAATGGCGTGACCGGGCCAAAAGCTTGCTCCGACCCCGCTCATTCCTCGATTGGGCTCCACAACCCAATTGCCATCCGTATCGATGACACCAAACTGCAAAACAAACCCTCCTCCCATCCGCGGGTCAGCGAGGTCGGGCCCGCGAAAATAAAGTCGTCCTTGAGCAAACCCGTCAAAACAGGCATTGGGCATATGCCATGAAAGAGGGAACTCACGCAATTCGGCCCCGTCGACATCGATAAAAAAACTTCGCGGGCGATCGTGCTTCCAAACCAATGCCATCCCCTGATCAAACCAAGCCGAAACCCCTTTGTATTGAATCGGCACGGCGACATTTCCATCCAAGTCCAAATAGCCCCATCGGTCGTCAAGACAGACGGGAGCACGCGGTGGGTCGCCAAAGTAGGCTTCAGCATCCTGATACTTCGGCTCGATCACAATTCGCCCCGTGCGGTCCGCATAACCATATTTTTCACCCACCTGGATTGGTACCCGACCAGAATTCATGCGGGCCATAGGGGCTAGTTGAAACGATTCGGTCGGCCGCCATTTACTTTCGGGATCAACAACCATCGCACGATACCGATTGTCTCGGTCGGTAGGCATGAGCGCAAACAGGCCGTCACCTACGTTGTATGCAAAGCGAATGGAGAAGATCGACACCGTAGGCTCGACCCGCTCGGCACCACCTTCGTGACAGTAATACCACGCGTCGCGACTCAACAGCAAAACGCGATCCTGCCCGACAAAGTAGTCATAACTGACAATCGATGCGTTCGCGAACCCTTTGGAGACCTGGGAAAAAGCTGGCGACACAAGCGTCCTTCCATGCCGATCGATCAACCCAAACCCCTTGCTCCCTTTGCGGATGGGAAACAGCGATTTGACCCCAACCGGAAATGCATCGATCGAGACTTCTTCGACTACGGGTTTTGCTTTGGCTGCCGATTTCGGGCGTGGCTTTGCCACCACGGTGCTGCGATCGGAATGATCGCAACCGACACCGAAGAGCAAAGAAACGAAGGTTGCGAGAACCACGATTCTTGTGCGAACGGCGCCTGCTCCGCAACCTCTTCTATTCCGACAGTTCATTTCGACCTTCTTCCAATTCCTGCTCAAGCTGCAGGCATTTCCCTTCACTCTGCTGCAACTGTTCACGCAACGAAGCAACCAATTCAGGATAAGTCGGCTCTGTACCATCAAACGTTTCCGACTCCCGCCCGATATCCCTGCGATATTGCTCCAATACTCGCAACACGTCTCTATTCTCAACAACCCGGACCGTCGCCTCCAAGCCTTTGATTAACTCCGCATCGGTCCCGCCCAGGATCGCAAACAAGCAATGTTCCGAACGCATCACCTCCCCTAGTGCATGTGAACACCCGTCGCGAGCCGCTTCCAATTTGATAATTTTTTGCGATTGAGCGCTGATCTTTCGCTGACCCGCTACAACAACAGATGACAAAACCACGACCAAAAGCATAAGAACTGCGACGACTCCAAGAAGCAACCTTGGCATCCTCCCGAACCTAATAGCGTTTAAACTCTCGGACTCATTCATCGTCTATCTCCGGCCAAATCACATTCAACGAGCCACCCGCATCCGCTTCCACTTTCGGCTTGATGATGGCAAATGCGTCAATCGGGTTATCCGACAGACGCTGTTCTAAATCCAAAAACGCTTGGCGCATCTTGCGGACCAGATGCTCTACGCCGCTAAGCAGCAAGCAAAGAGTTTTCTAGTTTAACCGCGCGGGCATCGCCCCGCGTTTTTCAGGGCCGCGCGGCCCGATGGGCTCGCGGTTAAACGAAAAAATACAATGCGACCTGCTTAATCGTACCGGGGTGCAGGTGCCGCGTTTCGATCCCACCGGTAAAACAAACCGTCTCGCCGATCACCGGAACGAGGTTTTCGTACGGAACACTGTTCCGATCGTCGTCAGCATCCTCGATCCATTCGCCATCCGTGTAAGTAGGAAGAAAAGGAAGAAGGGGACACCCATAAAATGTTGCCCAGCACCTCTGAAGAGATGCTCTCGGCCGCCAAAGGCCCTCGGCTACTCGCGACTGTTCGCGCCAACCGCTCGCCCACACCCAGCCGCTTTCAAACCGCCCTCCCCTGCCCCAATCTCCAGTCGCGAGGACGACGCGTATTCACATTCATTGTGCCGCGTCGCAGGACGAGGAGATTTTGGCAGAATGATTTGTGGCACGAGGCGAAGTCTATCGACTTTGAATCAACCGTGACGAAGAGACTCGCCACTCGCAATCTTTGTTCTGCGAATGAGTCGAACCGCTGAACGAGCTGGATGTGCAACCTGTCGCATTTTCTGTCGTTTCGTCGACGAACTGGGTATAATTCCGTTTATGACCAACATGAACGAAATCTTGACCGCCGCGCAGTCGTTGCCTGCATCGGATCGCGCCCAATTGATCGCAAACCTTTGGGACAGCGTTTCTCCACTTGACTGGGTGCCCCCCGATTCCCAATGGATCACCGAGGCCAATCGACGCAGCGACGCTTGCGACGCGGGTGAAATGACCAGCACACCATGGGCTGAAGTGCGCCAGCGCGCTCGACGCAAGGCTGGCCTGGATGGCTAACGTCACGATCTGTTCGGCGGCAGAGGACGACTACACGGAGTCCCTGAAATGGTACGCCGAGCGAAGCATTGAAACGGCAAACGATTTCGATGCGGAATTCGATCGGGCGTTATCGCAGATCGCGGATGCTCCCGAGCGGTTTCCAAAGTGCGACTCTCGCCATCGCTACTTTTTGCTGCGACGCTTCCCGTTTCGGATTATCTTCCGAATTGAGGGAGCCGACATTGTGGTGGTCGCTGTTGCCCACGGATCGCGGTCTCCCGACTACTGGACTGACCGGTGAGATAACGACTCTTGCAAATGCACCTGCTAATCATCCTCTGCCCAGCAGGTGCTCCGCTGAACGAGACGGTTGCGTCCCCCTGTCGTATTTAGTGTCGACACACGATGACGGGGCGGAACAAAACTTCGGCAGGATGATAGGGGCAGAATAACCAATCGCACGAGGCGAAGTCTATTTGCGCTGCAGCTTCCGCGAAGAACAACTCTCGCTCCCCCCGCTTTTCTCATTCTGCCAGCAAGCATTCTGCCATCGTTCCCACAGCCAGCGAGACGATCCGCAGAACGAGGTGGACCGCGGAGCGATGGCTGGGGGAGCCGCGACGTCCGCGTGGTAATGCGTGTTGTATTAATTCTTCAGAGCGCGAACCCGCCCTGCCCTGCTGCTGTCTTGACCGCAGGGCTTGCCTAGTCAATAATCGAAGCGGCCTCCCGTTCCACCTTATTTGCGACGTCTTCCCAATGACCATCCAACTGCACCTCCTATCGCTATACTTGCGACGCGCTGCCAAGGGCGAGTGCTAGGGGAACGATTGGATTCGCAAAACCGCGAACGTAACAAATCACCAAACCCCGTGGCTCGTCGATGAGCCGCGGGGTTTTTTTATTGGACGAATCCGACTCAGCATTTCCAGGACCTTTTCCATGCCAGTCAACGATAACGAATCGACCGAAACACGCCACATCAAGATCTTCGACACGACGCTTCGCGACGGCGAACAATCGCCCGGCGCGAGCATGAATCTGAACGAGAAACTGGAAGTCGCTCAGATGCTTGTCGAATTGGGCGTCGATGTGATCGAAGCCGGTTTTCCGATCGCGTCGCCTGGCGACTTCGAAGCCGTCCGCGAGATCGCGCAAACCGTTCGCGGCGCCACGATCTGCGGCCTGGCTCGCTGTGCCGAAAAGGACATCGACCGCGCCTGGGAAGCACTCAAAGGCGCTCCACAGCCGCGGATCCACGTCTTCTTGGCGACTAGCGCGATCCATCGCCAGTTCAAATTGAAGATGACAACCGACGAGATCGTCGAACGGGCGATCGCGGGCGTCACGCGTGCCGCCAATGTCTGCGACGACGTCGAATTTTCGCCCGAAGATGCAGCCCGTACCGAACCCGATTTCTTGTGCCGCGTCGTCGAAGCAGCGATCACCGCTGGAGCGACAACGATCAACATCCCCGACACCGTCGGCTACACCACTCCGACTGAATTCCACGCGCGGATCAAAATGTTGATCGACCGCGTGCCCAACATCGACAAAGCCGTCATCAGCGTCCACTGCCACGACGACTTGGGGATGGCGGTCGCCAACAGCTTGGCGGGAGTTCAAGCGGGTGCCGGCCAAGTCGAATGCACGATCAACGGGATTGGCGAACGAGCCGGCAACTGTTCGTTGGAAGAAGTCGTGATGGCGCTCCGCACCCGATCGGACTTCTACAAAGTCGACACTCGGATCAACACTCAGCGCCTGGTTCCGGCAAGCCGATTGGTCAGCAGCACCACCGGAATGTCGGTCCAACGCAACAAAGCGATCGTCGGCCGCAACGCCTTCGCGCACGAATCGGGGATCCACCAAGACGGGATGTTAAAAGAACCAACCACCTACGAGATCATCCGCCCCGAAGATGTCGGATTTGCCAAGACCGACCTCGTGTTGGGCAAGCACAGCGGTCGAGCGGCGCTTGCCGATCGCGCACGCCAGTTGGGTTTCCAGTTGACCGGCGAACAATTACAAGCCGTCTTCGAACGCTTCAAAGATCTGGCTGACAAGAAAAAAGAGATCTACGACGGCGATATCACTGCGTTGATTCAACAACAGATCTCCGGCAACAACCAAGCCGAATGGTCGCTTGTCGATTACGAAGTTCGCAACTCGCGGACCAGCACGCCGACCGTGAAGCTGACGCTCCGCCGCGGCGACGAAGAACACTCGGCCGAAGTCAACCAAGGAGACGGACCGATCGACGCCGCATTTTGGGCGGTTGAACAGATCACCGGCATGAAAGTGGTCTGCAAGGATTTTCAAGTCCACAGCGCCACGCTGGGTCGCGACGCGCAAGGCGAAACGACGCTGGAGATCGAATATAACGGCAAGACCTATCGCGGGATCGGCGTCAGCACCGACACGGTCGAAGCGACGATCCTGGCGATGCTCAACGCCGTCAATCGGATCGCGGCGGAGACCGAAAACGCCTCCGAAGCGTGATCGATACGGACGGCCGCTGAAGGCCGCCCACGTCCCCAACGCTATGGACGATTCCCATGCGTCTGTTAATCGACGGATACAACCTGCTGCACCAATCCGACCTGATGGGGACCGGTCGGGGAGCAGCATGGTTGGAACGGGCGCGGCAGCGATTGATCGATACGATCGCTGCCTACTTGGAACCGCAAGACCTTCCCCAAACGACGATCGTCTTCGACCGTCACTCGGGAAAACGGATCGACGCCCACCAAGTCGACTCCAGCGGAATCCAAATCTTCTATGCCGTCGACCACCCCGAAGCGGACGACTTGATCGAAGACCTGATCGCGAAGAGTTCGCACCCCAAGCAATTGACAGTTGTCTCGTCGGACCATCGGCTTCAAAAAGCGATCGATCGACGCGGCGGGAAATCGGTCGACGCCGACATCTGGTACGAACGACTGCTCGCCGGCCAAGTCACTACCGGTGCGAAGAAAAACAAACAAGGCCGTGGCAATCGACAGGCCAAGCGAGGCAAATCGCACAAGCCCGACAGCCCGCTGACCGACGAACAATTGGCCCGCTGGTTGGATCGGTTTAATGCCGACGCGATCCAAGACGAACTCAGCTCGCTCGCCGCAGAACCTTCGCCAATTCCCGAACCACGCCCCCCTGCCCTGCCCCAGCCCAAAGCAAAGCCAGCTAAAAAAGCAACCAAACAAAAACCGCAGCCCAAGCCACCCAAGAAGCCAGCGCCGCCGCGGAGCCAAAAGAAGCAGCCTCCAACGAAACCGGAGGATCTCAGCAAACGCAAGCTGCAGCAAGAGAACTACAACCCCTTCCCCGAAGGCTACACCGACGACCTCTGGGAGGAATGAGACAACACGCCGCGCGGGAGTCGAGGCTTCCGTATTTCAAAATCTGAAGCTTGCATAGCCTGCAGTGCCAACCAGCCGCGACCTATCGCAGAAACACTAATCCGTCGCCGGCGTGTCTTGAGTTACCATCACCTTTTCGAGGATCAAGCGAGAAGATTTCAGCATCGCCAACTTTGCTCCAGGCGGTGGCTTGATGCCAGTTTTGGTAGTTCCTTCCTCCATGTCTCTGTCCCAAAACAAGTGCGTATATCCCAGGTCTTTACCCGTCAAATCGTAAAACGAAACGGTGACTTTCCCAGCGGTTTTGGAGTAGCCTTTCCCCTTGCAATGAAAAGAATACCTGGCCTGATCGTCCACTGCGAAAAATGAACTTCCGCCGCTCGTTCCACATTTCAACACGGTTGCCCCATCGGACCGAACGTACAGCCGCCCCTCCGAACCTGGATCCCATCCGCTGAGATTGAACTTGCCATATCGAAAATCGGGGTTCCCATTTACCGTCCCCTCCGACGTCTCTCGCTCCAGAACGATCTCATCGATCCAGACCTTCCGTCCCCGCGGCAACAGTTTCAATTGCAGCGTTTCAGCCTCAGGTGGTGCATAAAAGACAGAGACGAACTCGTGCAGTTGCCCCGAGATGATCGAGATGTGATCGGTCCGCATCCGAATTCTTCCATACAACAGAAACGACGTCTCTTCACCATCGTTGTCGAAGAACGTCAATTGGCAGGCAGCAAAACTCTTGCCGCCATTCTTGGCAAGGATCTCGGGCAACCGGTCGTTGGTTTCGACGGTGTCAGAATCGTCGACGGCAGCTCGAATTATGAGCTTGTATTTTTGTAACCGTTGCACGCCGATCGGCTTCAACGCGCGAGCGTCAACATCACCGCCGATGACGAGACAGCGTTGGTTATCAAACACGGGCTCTACCACCAGCTCATCGACCGGGGCGACGAAGTGCTGGAGATCGTCGTCGCTGTCAAAGGGAATGCTCAGCAGAGTTTGTGCGTGCGCCGTTGCGGCTCCCGACAATAAACAGAGTCCGGCGAGTTGTAGGATCGTTTTCATGGGAGCGAATTTCAGGTGTAATTTCAAGATGAAGGCGTCTGCACAACAGCGAGACAGAACGGCCCGCGAGACGAATAACAAACCGATCGCATGACGCAGGAATCAGCGGTCGACTGGGAACAGCTAATCAAACTGAAACGGACTGCGTAACAGTTTGTGCTCGGTGAAGATGCCGCGACCGTCGTAAGTGCTTTCCTCCCGTTTGGCACTCTGAGGATGGACGACCCTGCTGAACTTGCCATCGATATCGATGTTGTCTCGATCCGCGCCGATATCTTTCAGTGGAACCGCCAGCAGCACCGACCAACGCCCTTCTCCTCGATCGTGCTGTGCACGAACCTTGTTATTCCAGGCCGACTCCGCCGTGTTCCAGTTTTTCAGCAAATAAGTTCCGCGATCCTCACCGACTGCCAAATAGTAGGTGTCGGCACCGGACCGAAGTACAATTTCGACGCGATCCCCCTGCGGGAAAGCATCCGACGACTGCGAGGCAACCGTCACCGGATCGTCATTCGCAAAAGCATCGATTTTGAAATACAGATGATCCTTGTCCCGCATCATCGCAACCGTTGTTGGGTACTGCGTCGGCGTATCCTCAGCGAGTGGCTCTGCATTAGCGATTCGCTTGAATCCGCTGATCTCATGAGCCTTGTACCAGTGTGGCGAATCGTATTGGCTCCATTGCTCGGTCGATTCGGGAACCAACGGAACCGGCAGGCGATTGAGTCCGGCAGCGTAGTGGTCAAACTTTTCGAGAACTCGCTCGACCAACTTTTGAGTTTTTGAATCGGTTGCAATCGATCGAGCTTCTAACAACGCGGCCCGCGCACGCTTCTCAACTCCAGGATCGACGATGAACTTCTGGAACAATTCCGCAGCCGGCGTGTGACAATTCACCGTCGTGGGATTGCTGGAATCGTGCCATGAATCGTTGATGATCTGGTAGAACTGCCGCATCGGTTCGGACGCTTCGCGGTAGGTGCGAGTGATGTATTCATCCCGCAGCGCCGCCGGATCCAAAGTCGGATCCCATTGCAGTTTTGCGATCGCCCATTTCTCGCAACCGTCGACATCCCAGCTGCTCGTGTCGGTCGAATCGACAGCAAATCCTTCGCAATGTGCATGGATGCCGCCCATCTCGGCTAGCGCCTCGTAGTCGGGACCGGCTGTGTCGGCCAGTGCGTTGAAACCTGCAGCGTAGTAGTAGCCAAAAAATCCAAACCGGACATCTTGCTCTTCGCTCCACTGTCGCATCCGCCTGCCCCAAACAGCGCCCGGTTCGGAGGGCTGTTCCAAGATGGGATAGCGTTCGTTTTTCGTCGGGTATGCAGCGAAGTGAGGCACGATAGCCGGATGCAGTTTCACCTTGGGCGGCTCGGCGGCAAAAATGTAGGCGTGCGTATGCAGCTCCAGGCCGGGATAATCCTTGACCAACTCTTCCGCCATCCGATTCAGCATCATGTAATTGCGAGTCGAAAAGAAAAGCGGATCTTTGATACTGCTTGTCGCTTTGGGAGCCAATTCACTGCCGTCGGCCAGCGGAATCGGCTGCATGCAATCGGGGCAACTACAGACCTCCCAGTTGTCTCCCACTCGCGAGATAAGAAACTCAAGCTTACGTCCCGGCACACTTTCCAGCATTTCGCGGGCGGCGTCGGCCATGACTTTGGGAACGTCACTGTGCGTGTAACAGGGCTGACGCCACATGTTGCGCAGGCGGTTGCCATTGACCAGCGGGTATAGCGTTTCGTCCTCTTGCTTCAGCCCCATGAAACTCCAAATGTAGCCGCCTCCTGCGCCGATCGTCGCTCCCGACAACCAATTCAGATACTGGAACCCTTTCCCTAATTTCATCGGCGAGTTGCCGCCGTTGCGGCCGATCCAGTCGTGGCTGATCACGGGATTCCGATCGCCACCGGGAAAGGAAATCTGACGCACCTTAAACGCGGGTCGGGAGATTAGATCAGTCTGCGAGAATTCGATTTCGGGTACATGTGAATATACCGCGACGAAATCCGGATGCGGCCGCGGCCAGATGATGTCGGTGTTTTTCTCTAGCAGCGCATGAACGCCAAACAACGTCCCGCGTGGGTGGCTTCCAAATACATGGATCCTGTTTCCGCTGCGGCGGATGGCATATCCATCGGATCCCGCCAGATAGTCGATGTCGTTTTGATATTCCTGTGCCCACTTGGCCCCAAGCAAAAACTTGGTGTTGTCGCGTTGGGAGGGCTGCGCGAGCAGGACCAGCCGTTTGCCGGTAATCTCCCGGATCCAATGACACAGCTCGTGAGCCGCCCGAAGCTCGCGTGGATCGGCTCGGCTGTCGAGCACAACTTCGCCAGGGTACAGCGGAAGATCCGTCTCGTCCGCGACAGCGTCGGCATCAACTGGCCGCAGCCCCACACCCGTGATCGTCTTTGTTCGGTAAGCAGGGATGTGGTCAAAGCTGGTCTGATACAACAACCGAAGATACGCCGCCCGTTCGGGAGTCTTCAGTTCGCGGTGGCGGTTGTAGGGAGCCGGCGTTAGAAGATGCATGTCGGAATCGTAAGCCAAGACGTAGTTTGGCATCGCCGACCCCGCGTCAAAGCGATAGTCCGCTCCGCCAACCACCGGAATGCGATCGGTCAACGCATAACCGTTGTGCTCGATCTTTAAGGCTGTCTTGCCGTCGACTTCGACAAAACGCGTGTTGAGTGTTTCCGACCAACCGGAATAGTTTCCGGCCCCTTCGCTGAAATCTCCGTTCACAAACAATCCATCCAACGTCACCGCCTGCAGTTGCACGTCGCTGACTTGAGGCAGTTTCCCTTCGCCGCGAACCGCAAGATTGACCGTTGTGGCATTCGGTACCGTGCGAAACACATGAACGTAGTGGCTTTGCTCGGGCGTGATCTGTTGCCACGCATCGTGGTGACTGCCCGCGTGCGGGACATCCCCCTGTTCATCGATCGAGTCGAGTAACCAAGTCGCAGATTCGCCATCGACCTCCGCGTCGAACTGCAAGCGATAGCAAGTGTTCGGCTCGACCGCCAAACTTGCAACGATGGTTTCATCCGCAGCCACCATGTTCGCCAACAGGCAACCAAATAAAGCGGCAAAAAAGGGAATGCGTTTACGCATGATCTAATCCGTGGTGTGACTGCGTTTGTTCGGGAGAACTGCAGTTTCTGGGCGATGCGATCTCAATTCCGCACAAGCGAATCGCCGATCGACGGCATCATCAAAGTGCAACCGGAGAGAATCGAGAAGGCTAATCGAACGCACCAGTGATAGCAAGCCGCAAAGGATCGCAGCCCCACGCTAACCGCCGGCGAAGAACGCATTCCTTGCCACAGAGTGAGCTAGGCCCCGTGTCCCCCTTTGCTTCCGACACAGCGTCACGTCGCCTCCATAGCGCTGGTCAAAAACAACGGCTCCTTTAGCGCGCCGGATTGGGTTCGCTTTACACCGCCGAAAATCATTTTCGTCGCGGAATAGCAAGCGTCACGCTGTAATCGCCCGAACCGTTTGGCGAGTCGCAGATGTACAGATCGAAACCGTCGGGCGTATGTTCCAGTGCGATCACGTCGCGACCTTTTCGCTTGGCGATCCATGCCTTGGACAGATCCAAACGAGTTCCGAAATCACGCCACGGTGCCGGTGTTCGATCCAATTTCGTCCAAGGTTCACCGTCGAAGAGAACACGACTCGGGGGCTGCCAGCTTTTGTGTTCGTAACGCACGACACGGCGAGTGAACCGGATTCGCCCACTGCCGTCAAAACGCCCCGAAATTCGCAACAGCTTTGGTTGCGCACTGAGGGCTGCATCGAATGCTGTCGCGTTGTCGCTTCGTTCTGGTGAAGTGCCAACGTCGTCGAGCGACTGTGCGCCGTAGCTCAATCCAGTGGCCACGATTAGACACAACATGATCTGAAGAAACGTCTTCATTCCAGTACCTTTCGATTCGACAAAACGAGTATGCGATTCATCATCCATCCACCGATGGCATGGACTTGACACATGACCGAAGGCGAATGGAAACCAACATTCAAATCAACTTCCGGCGCAGGCACGAATCGCTCTCCTGTTGCCAATCAACCTCCCTCGATCCGCAGCGTCATCTGGTTCGTGGCAATTCCCGGCGTTGCTCACCGGACGCTTCGACTCGTATTAAAAAAGGCTCGGCAGGCAAATGAATCGAGACATCAACGTCCCTGGAACACACGTGATCCACGCGGACCACCATCTCATATCATTCAACCACCACATCTCTTCGTTTCTTCAACCTTCCATATCGGTTCTCGCCTATCAGCCACACTTGCAGCTTCCCTTTGCTTTGAAGCATATCTGCGGGAATGACAACTTTCCCCGCTTGCCGTTCTTGATCGGAAACAAACACGTTGTGTTCTTCGTAGCTGTTTGCGTCGCTCTTAAAGTACACAATGATGACGTCCATGTTTTCGGAGTCGATATCGATCTCCCATGTTTCCCCTAGGGCTATCGCATCGACGGGCATAGTGAAATCAAGATCACAAACAGCGAATTCGCACACCTGGCTGAGCGAATCGTCGTCCAGCACGCAGTGCGCAGTGTAGTCGCCACAAGTTGAAAAAGAGCGTTCGATGACCCCCTTGCCGGGCCGGTTGATTGTTTCAACGACAGTGTCTCCCCGTTTAACAACAAGAGCTTTCACGCCCTGATCATCCCTGTCCATGATGTTGAACTTAACGTCCTGCCCTTTGTGGTAAGGGACCCAATCCCCAAGGTCGAGAAGCAAGACGCGGTTGATCTCTGGCGATGCGGAATCTTCGCGGTAGTTTGGAAACAGAAAGGATTCCGCTCGATTGCCTTCGCGCCAAGCGTCTAAATCGGTAATCCGCAACAATTGTCGCCCTCTAGCGCGAACATGCGAATTGAAGTTTTTGACGCTGCGGTTGTTATTCCGAGTCGTTTGGGGCCAGCTATCCTCGACACGGACGTGAGTTACTTTACCATCGGCGTCCCTGGTGAATCCTGTTATGAGCTCTACGTGTGAACCACCACCTGCTGTCGCCGGCGGCGTGTAAATGACGTCGCCCACTTCCGCGGTTTGAGCCGACGGCGAATCCACCACCCGAACTCCGTTGCGATGCGGCGGGCCATGCAACCGGCTCACATACCAGATGCCGCACTGCAAAGCATAGCTGGTATAAGAAGAACAGACCTTCCCATAGTAGCACTCTGCGTTGCTCACCTTACCACGCAAATTTTCGGTGTAGAGCACGCTACGGGGATTCTCGACTGCCGCCAAAAATGTCTTGAGGAAAATGTCGTATCCGACATATCGCCCCACAGATTTGACACTCGAATAGGGAACACCGGTGTATTCGACTCCTTTTTCGAAATACCCTCCTCGCTTCGGCATTCCGCTGGCGACGGGACTCCATTTCACTCGCGACATGATCCGCGCGTTCTCGACAACTTGTGCCTGCCACGACACGCGACTGCCTGCCGCTCTTGCGTTGGGGTTTGCTTCTTCAGCAGATACAATTCCATCTGCACCGATGCAACTCACCAAAATCAAGGACCAACAAGCAAGACACCGGTACTCAAAGATCATCGGATGATTCCTAGTGGGTTTCAAATCACGCATGCCGGTGGCGGCGAGTTGTCGCCCGTTGATGTGGAGACGACTCCTATTGATTCATTCGCGAGCTAATTCTAACTCGCCAAAGCAACACGTTTCAACTCGGACGTATTCGTCGACAGGTTAAACAGTGTTTCAAGAGGAGGTATCAGCCGGCACTCCGCTCGCTAGGCTCGCACCGTTTGACCAGAGCTATATGCAAATCGCCGGACCTTCGGCCCTCACCGCTGCACGGGGCTCGCGCGGCGTCCTCGCCCAACCTTTTCTGCGGCATGCGCCGCAGGCTTTATGCGGCCGGTGCTTCCGCGGTTTTGTTTCGGTCTGAGCGTCAGTTGCTGGGACTTCGGAGTTGCTTCATTCAACCCGCGGCGTCGGGTTCGGCGATGGCGACCGACATGCCGTCGACCAAGCGTTCGCCTGGATTAACGACAATGCGGTCGGTCGATTCGATCCCGGTGGCGATTCCCAACACGTTTCCGTAGTCGGCATCGACGTCGACCGCACGCAGCTCCACCAAGTTCTCGGCGTTGACCGTTGCGATCTGCGAACCGCTGGCGTTAAAGATCAACGCCGATGCGGGAATCAACATCGGTGGATTGGGACGACGCACCGGCAGGCGGACCTGCACGTACGCTCCTGGGAGCAGTTGGCCGTCGGAGTTGTCAAATTCGATTTCGATTCGCATCGTGCGGGTTTGCAAGTCGAGCGATCGCGCGGTGCGGGCAACTTGGCCGACGAAGGTCCTGTCCGCCATTTCACGCACTAACAGCTGAGCCTGTTCGCCGGGCTCGATGTTAAATGCATAGATCTGAGGAACGTGCACGACGCCCCGGACGCGGTCGGTTGAGACCAAACGAAACAGGGATTGAGCCTGCCCGCTGCCGGCGGTCACCAGCTGACCAAGATCGATCGAACGCTCGGTGATCGTCCCGGCGAACGGCGCGTAGACTTTCGCAAACGACTGCAATTCCTTGATCCGTTGCAATTCAGCCATTCCGGCGGCGATGTCGGCGTCCGCCACTTTCACCTGGTGTTCGGCCACCGCAAACTCCGCTTGACTCTCATCGTACTCCTGGCGTGAGGCAGCCTGCGACTGCAACAATTCATCCAACCGGGTCAGCGTGTAACGCGTTAGCCCCAACTTGGTCTCAGCCACTTGGCGACGCGCTTTGAGTTGCTCGACATTTGCCAAAGCCTGCTGCAACTGCTGATCGACCTCGGGCGTATCGATTTCGGCCAACAGTTGCCCCTGTTGGACGGTGTCACCGATGTCGACGTGCCACCGCTTCAAGTAGCCGCTGGTTCGCGCATAGATCACCGTCTCTTCGAGCGCTTCGATCTCGCCGGGGAAAGTGACTTCGACCGTCTCCAAGGCCGGCTTGGGCAAAACGATCTCCACGATCGGCAGCATCTCTTTCTGACGCTGGACCGTCTCGACTAGCGCTTGCTGGCGATGCGTCTTGGGCAACCAGCCGATAAAAAAGGCGGCGACGATTATTCCGGTTAGCGCAACGATCAAGAAAGCCAACTTCCACGCCGGCACGCTGGGCACCGGAGCGGGATCGCCGATGTCGTCGATCGTATCGGCGTCGATTGTTAATGTGTGTTCGTTCATGCTTTCCCAAATTCCTCGATTCGATCCAGATCTTCGATAGCTCGCGGTGGTTTGACGCGAATCAAGCTGTACATAACGGGCACGAAGACCAGCGTGGCAACGGTTGCCATCATCAGTCCCCCGATCACCGCGCGTCCCAACGGAGCGTTCTGTTCGGCACCTTCGCCAATCCCCAACGCCATCGGCAACATGCCTAGAATCATCGCTCCGGCCGTCATCAGGACGGGGCGAATCCGCGTCACGCCGGCCGCCCAAGCGGCATCGTGCGCGTTCTTGCCGAGTCGCCGTTGATCGTTAGCAAACGTAACGACCAGAATGGAGTTGGCGGTAGCAACCCCAACGCACATGATCGTCCCCATCAACGACGGCACGCTGATCGTCGTCTGCGTGACAAACAGCATCCAAATGATGCCGCACAACGCTCCCGGCAACGCCATCAAGACGATCAACGGGTCGGTCCACGATTGAAAGTTGACGACCATCAATAGATAGACCAACACGATTGCAAACAGCACGCCGTAGGAGAGTGCAGTGAAGGACGAACGCATGCTGTCGACTTGGCCGCGGACCTTCAGCGTCGTCCCCCGTGGTAATTGATCCTGGAATCCGGCCAGCACGCGATCGACCTCCGCCGCGACGCTCCCCAGATCGGTCCCCTCGACATTGGCAAGCACATCCAGGCTCGGCGCCACGTTGTAGTGGGTCACGTTGGAGGGCCCGACGCGGCGTGTCACCTGAGCCAGGTTGCCCAACAACTGGGACGCATTGGCACCTTCGCGCGATGTGATCGGAGTCGCCGAAATCGCGGCAACCGAAGTCACCTGGCGCTGTGGCGATTGCACGACCAACGGATACTGAATCCCCTTCTTCGGATCCAGCCAGTAGTTGGGAGCCGCTTGTTTGCTGGAGCTGAGCGAAACCAACACATCGTTGGCCAGTTCACGCTGCGAAATCCCCAACTGACTCAAAAGGGTCCGATCGGTTTCGATCTGCAACTCCGGCGCGTAGGGCACCTGGTGGATCCGCACATCGGCCGCACCCGGGATCTCTTGCAGCTGGTCGCGAATCTGTTTGGCGATTTCATAATTGGCTGCCAGATTCCTTCGCGGTCCCACCAGTTGGATATCGACGGGGGCCGAGAGTCCAAAGTTCAGGACCTGGGTGATGATATCTGGCGGTTTGTAGAAGAAGATCAATTCAGGAAAGCGGCGCATCAACTCGCCACGCAAATTCTTTTTGTAGACGTCGGTCGGCGCATGCCCCGGCCCCAGCGTGATCAGAATCTCACCGTCGGCCGACGACATCAACGTGCCATCGCTGAGCGCCAGATTGATTCCGCTGTTCGGAATCCCCATGTTGTCGATGATCGATTCGATCTCTTCGGCCGGGATGACTTCGCGAACCGTATCGACCACGCGGGCAAAGTGGCGTTCGGTCTCTTCGACGCGCGTCCCCGCGGGGGCCCGCACATGCAACCGCATCTGCCCCGAATCGACCGAGGGAAAGAAATCCTGCCCGATCATTGGCAGCAGCGCAAAGGACCCGAGCGAAAAACCGAGGAACAGCACTGTCACGGCGATCCGGTGCGCCAACAGCCACGACAAGCCACTGCCATAGATCCCCCGCATCCACTCAAAAGCGCGATTAAAGACGTGATGAAGTCGCATGAACAGCCCGGCTCCAGCTTCCGAAGCATCGGCCGTCACATAGCGGTCGACTTCCGCAGCCAACAGATAGCGGGTCATCGTCGGGACCAACGTCCGGCTCAACAGATAACTAGCCAGCATCGCAAAGACCACCGCCATCGCCATCGGCACAAACAGTGCGCGGGCGGTTCCGGTGATAAACCAGACGGGGAGGAAAACAATGCAGATGCAGAGTGTCGAAACCAGCGCAGGCATCGCAATCTGTTGTGCCCCATCGAGGATCGACCGCGTGAGCGCTTTCCTCTGATGCAGATTGCGATGGATGTTTTCGATCTCCACCGTTGCGTCGTCGACCAGAATACCAACGGCCAAGGCCAGCCCGCCCAAGGTCATCACGTTGAGCGAATGGCCCAGCGCGCCCATGACGGTGATCGAGGCGAGGATCGCAAGCGGGATCGAAATCACAATGATCAGCGTGCTACGCCACGACCCCAAGAACAACAGAATCATCGCTCCGGTCAGCCCCGCGGCGATCGCCGCTTCGACCAACACGCCGTGCACCGCATTGCGAACAAAGATCGATTGATCGGCCAACAGCGTCACCTTCATCGCTTCGGGCAACGTGTTCAACACCGCCGGCAACCGATCGCGAACTCCGCGGACGATATCCAACGTCGATCCGCTGGACTTCAAAATCGGCTGCAACACGCCCCGCTTGCCATCGACATGGACGATGTTCCGCTGCGGGGCAAAACCATCGCGCACCACCGCCACGTCGCCGATCGTGATCGTTCGATTGCCAATCGATTTGATCGGCAGTTCGCTGATCGCCTCGACGGCCTGGGTGCTGCCGTTGAGCCGCACGTTCATCTCCTGAACGCCGATCTTCACCGATCCGGAGGGAAGGATCAGATTCTGCACGTTGACCGCCTCGGAGATCTCTCCCGGCGAGATGCCCCAGGCGTGCAGTTTTTGCGGATCGATATCGATCATGATCTGACGCACCTTGCCGCCGTAGGGCCAGGTCAGCTGGGCACCGCGGACCGGTGCCAATCCAGGGCGCATCGTGTTGATCGCCAAGTCGTACAGCTGCTGTTCGGTCAGCACATCGCTGCCGATCGACGCCTGCACGATCGGCACGTTGGCGGCGTTATACCGCATCACCAGCGGCGGAAAAATTCCCGGCGGCATCGACTTCAGCGACTGCTGCGAAGTCGCGACGATCTGCGAAATCGCCGCTTCGATACTGGCCCCTTCCTGCAGGAAGACCTTGACGACGCTGATCCCGTTGAGCGACTGGCTCTCGACATGTTCGATATCGCTGACGGTGGAGAAGAGCACCCGTTCAAAGCTGCCGACGATCCGCTTCTCCATTTCGTCCGGCGGAATCCCCTCGTAGTTCCAAATGATCGCGACGACCGGAATATTGACTTGCGGAAAGATGTCGGTCTCCATCCGACGAATCGAGATCACGCCGGCGATGGCGATCAACATCGATGCGACGACGAAGGTGTAGGGGCGCATCAGCGCCAAGCGGACGATCCACATGACAGAACAATCTCAGGGTGGCAGGTCGAAATTCAGGTGGGATTTTTTGTGGATCGCCGATCGCGATCCAGCGGTGGGTTGGGTAGGGTTTGGCGAAGTCGGCTAGGACGATGTCTCTTGCGACTCCACGTGTTGCGTCTTTAATTGTGCGGCGGCTTCTTCAGCCCAAACGGCGGCAAAGGATTCCGAATGTTCGCGCAACAATCGCCCCGCTGCGTCCCCATCACCGCGTCGCAACGCAGCGACGATTGGCCGGTGTTCGGCGGCGCGTTCAACGATCGAAGGCATCTTGCGTATCAGGTTGATGCGGATCTTCGCTTCGAAACGTAATGAGTCCCAAGCCTGCAGCAGGACCATGTTGTCGGCCGCGACCACGATCTGGCGGTGGAAGTCGAGGTTGTGCCGGGCGTACCCATCGACATCCCCATCCGCCGCGGAATCACAAATCCGATCGACCGCTCGATCCAACGGTTCCACGTTGTTCTCTAATCGCGAGCCAGCCAGTTCGGCGGCGCGTTGTTCCAGGATCGCGCGGACCAGATAGACCTCGGTCATCTCCCGCGCGGTGATCTCGCGAACACGCGTCCCTTTGTAGGCTTCCGAATGAACCAAGCGGAGCGCTTCGAGTTCCCGCAGCGCCTCGCGAACCGGCGTCTGGCTGGTGCCAAACTCTTCCGCAATCGCCAGCTCGCGCAACCTCTCTCCCGGCTGCAGCGAACCGTCGTAAATCCGGCCCGCGATGCGATCGCGAATCACGTCGCTCATACACTTCCGTTCAAACATCCGCCCCTCGCCTCACAACAGATCACAATTCCTATATTATCGATAATCGAATAAATCACAAGAGAAATCGTGAAAAGCGGGCAATAAACCCTCCCATCACGGCAGCTGCGATACCATCCCAGCGCTCCACGCGGACACCTTTATGGTCCCCTGACGCACCTCCGGCACGGGCAGAAGGTCGCATCAAGCCCCAATCCGCAGCCCCCTGCCCTGCCCTTCCGTAGATGTTCCCCGTAGATGTTCCCCGAAGATGTTCCCCGAAGATGTTCCCCGAAGATGTTCCCCGAAGATGTTCCCCGAAGATGTTCCCCGAAGATGTTCCCCGAAGATGTTCCCCGAAGATGTTCCCCGAAGATGTTCCCCGAGCAAAGTTACGACGCACGAAAACGAAAATCATCGACGTGAGGTGATTCCGATCCACTTGTCGGAAAGAGGAACAGCAGAGGTGAGCAACAAGCAGCGGAACTTCGCCAACCAGCACCTACTCGCTAGCCGGAATCTCGACATTCTGCAGCGAGGTTTCCTGGGGCAGATCGAGCTCGAATTGGTAGTTCGCCAACGGCGCGGCCTGTTCCGCCTCATCGGCAGTCAGCCCTGCTTTTGTCGCAATCACCAAAACGCGGTGCGGCCCACCCACAACGCCGATCCCACCGGATGCCGTATCGTATTTGCCATCAACGATGTTGGCGCTCCCCTGGGGTCCCGAGTTACCTTTGGCGGTATCGGGCGTGAAAATGATCGATCCGCCGGGAGCCGGTTCTCCCTGAATGGTCACCTCTCCAGAAACGCGATACCGCTGCAAGCCGCCCTGATCGCAACCGGACAGTAGCGTCGCGAACAAAACACAAATTGGCCAGCACAATGATTTCGAAAGTGAATGATGCATGAATCGAGGATCCGTGGTGTGAGCGATGGAATGACGTTCTGAAAATTTCTTAGAATCCGATAATTTGGGACTCGCCACCGTCTCGACTGGCGGTTGCCAAATACAAGTCCATGTCCACGGTCTCCGACATAAACTTGACACTGCCATCGACGATCGCTGCCAATGCACCACCAGGGTGCTGGCTACTGAAACTCATGCTATTAAACTCTCCCGACACAAACCCCAAGACGTTGATCCCATACTTCACGTTTTTGCTCATCCCGCACGAGTGATCCGCACACCCACGTGACCACGCGCGCGGCGCGACTGCGCCGGCGGGAATTTTCATCGCAGACAACTCACCCACCATGATCGTGTTGGAGGTGCCGTCGGTCACCGCTGCAAAACGGACACAATTCTGCGCACCAAGAACTCCTTGCGCGGAAACTTGATTGCTTGACTTGCATGCCGGTGCCGGGGTACTGCCGTCCGCATCACATTGCAACGTATACCCCGTGCCGATCGGTCCCATGTTGCCGACATAATGCCCCGCAAACATCTGCCCAATAGCCTGGGTACCAGCGGCGTTGAGAATCGTCTCGTCTACATGATCGGAGCGTTCATTGGCCGAACTCGGGCACTGGTAGACACTCGGGACGGATGTCACCGCCTGACGATTCGGCTTACCACGCCATCCTTGGATCGTGTTGAATCGGTCATACAAATTGCCCTCTTCGGCAAAAGATAAGATCGAAACCAGATAACTATGACTGATGGCCCCAAAGGCCGTGTACTCATTCGTACTGGAACTATTCGCATGACGGTGGCTGAATCCGCCCGGCGGCAGCGTACGATAGGTGTCGTGATAATTATGTAACGCGAGTCCGATGTTCTTCATGTTGTTTTGACAGGACATTCGCCGCGCCGCTTCTCTTGCCGCTTGAACGGCTGGCAGCAGCAGGCCGACCAGGATGCCAATGATCGCGATCACGACCAACAATTCGACCAACGTAAAGCCAACAGCACGGCGAGCCCGCGGAATGAAAACAATGGGACGCATTTGAATTCCTTCAAAATGGGGTCAGAACAAAACAGAACAGAATCGATGGCATGAGCGCAAAGAGACTCAGGTGGCAAATGCTTCACGAATCACCTCACCACCAAGGACCGTGGGAATTTCTTCGCGATTGTTGTGCAGATAGATCAGTTTGTGTTGATCAAGTCCGAGACCGTGTAACATCGTGGCATGCAGGTCGTGTGGGGAGAGCGGACGATCGATGGGGACGTACCCCAATTCGTCGGTCGCGCCAATCACTTGGCCTCCCTTGATGCCGCCGCCAGCCATCCACATCGTGTACCCCGCAGGCGAATGATCGCGACCGCGTGCATCGCCGGTGCGACTCCCTTCCGTGGTTGGTGTTCGCCCAAACTCTCCGCCCCATATAACCAAGGTTTGATCCAACAGGTTGCGTTGCTTCAGGTCTTGCAGCAGGCCGGCGACAGGCATGTCGGTGGCCCGACAGCGGTTGATGTGATTCCCTTTCAAGGATCCGTGCGCGTCCCAACCGCCGTTCCTCAGTTGAATGAAACGCACACCTTGCTCGACGAGCCGACGTGCCAAAAGGCAATGGCTGCCGAACAAACTGCTGGCCTTCTGGTCGATCCCGTACATCCGCTGGGTCGCTTCGGTTTCGCCGGACAGGTCCAGAATTTCGGGAGCGTTCAACTGCATCCGAAAACCTAATTCGTAAGATTCGATCCGCGCTTCGAGTTCGGTGTTTTCATCTTGCCGTCGGAGATGTTGTTGATTCATGCTGCGAATGAAATCGAGCTGATTCCGACGATCGGAAACCGAATACAGATCGGGGAGTTCGGAATAAGGCACGCCCCGCTGGTTGTCCAACTGAGTCCCTTGGAACCGGGCTGGCAGGAATCCGCTCCCCCAGCCAGGCCGCTGGGGTGCGGGCCCCGACGAATTGGACGAAAGGACAATAAATCCAGGCAAATCCTGAGCTTCGCTGCCTAACCCATAGGTGACCCAACCGCCCAAGCTAGGCCGTTCACCGAGCGAAGATCCGGTCAACGTGAAGTTTTCCCCAGGCCCATGCACCGGTATCCTGTGGTTCAACGAACGTATCACGCACAGATCGTCGACGTGACGCGCTGTGTGGGGAAGCAAGTCGGACACCTCGATTCCCGACTCGCCATACTTTTTAAAGCCAAACGGCGAGGCCATCAATTTCGATCCGACCCCCGCCCGCGGAATGTTGGGGACCGTCGCGGCGATACTGCCAGGAACGTACTCACCATCCATTTTCGACAACACCGGCTTCGGATCAAAGGTATCCATGTGGCCTGGTCCGCCCGACATGAACAAAAAGATCACGCTCTTGACCGTTGGCGGAAAGTGCGGCTGCTGCAAAAACGGTTGACTGGAAGTGTTGCCCGCCGCATCGGCGCCAAGCAGAGAATTAAAAGCGAGCGATCCCAAGCCGATGCCCGCGGTTTCGAAGAACGCTCTTCGGGATTGAGTGAATGGAGTCACGATGGTCCGGTGGGTTGAAGTGCTAGGAAGGGTTCCGTCGATTGACAATTAGGGGATATAGACGAATTCGTTGAGGTTCATCATGGAGTGGCACAGGCGAATCAGCTCGGGGGAAACGTTCCCATCAGCCCCCCCTACCCCGCTGTCCGTGTCACTACGTTCCAACAAGCCCATGGCAAGTCGAACCTCCGCCGCCATAGGAGCTCTGCCGAGTGTTTGTTCGAACACGACATGAATCTGTGCTTCGGGATCGTCACCCGCTTGATCCCTAACGATCCTTGCCAACTGCTCAGCTCGCTTGACCACAAACGGACTGTTCAGCAGATACAATGGCTGCAACGCGACGGTTGACACCTCGCGCCGCGAACAACTGCGAACACCGTCGGGGGCATCAAACATCGTCATCACGTCGGGCATTTGGCTGCGACGCTGGGACAAATAGATCGTCCGTCGCAATGCCTGTTCATCCCGCTGCGGTGCCACGCTTGGCCCGCCGACCAGTCGGTTCAATTCGCCCGTGGCAACTAAGATGGAATCGCGAATCACCTCGGCTTCCATCCGTCGCTGAGGCCATCGCCACAAGGTCTTGTTGTCCAAATCAAGCTCAAGATTGGCCGCAACCGACACGCCCGATTGTCGATAGGTTGCCGAGGTAACGATCAAGCGATGAATATGTTTGGTACTCCAGTCGTTGTCGATCAATTCCGAGGCCAACCAATCCAACAGCAGAGGATGCGTTGGCGCCGCGCCGTGCGTACCAAAGTCGCTCGGCGTTTCAACCAACCCGCGGCCAAAGTGGGACTGCCACAGCCGATTCACCCAGACACGCGCGACCAACGGATTCTGTGCACTGGACAACCAATCGGCCAACGCCTGACGCGGTGTGGGAAGAAGCTGCGAAGGCGTTTCCCCCAGTACCGCAGGCCACGCTGGTTCAACGCGCAGCCCCGGACTGCGGACGTCCCCACGAATCAATACATGCGTTGTCTTCTCGGAGAGGAAATCGGGGGAATAGGGCAACGGAGACCGATTCACCACCGGAAGATGCTGCACCTGTTTGTCACCCGTTCGCGGAGAATAGAATCCCCACGTGTGTACGGGATAGTCGCCGGGAACGACCTTCCGCTTTTTGGCTTCCGAAAGATAAAAACGATAGGAATCGCTGGTGAACCAGTTTTGAATTTCGTCAGCGGGCACGGACGGCGTATCGCGCAGCTTATAATTCCCCAATTGCCCGTTCGCGAAAAACGCCATCAACGCATAGTAGTCGCGTTGCATGATGGGTTCGAATTTGTGGTTGTGGCACTGAGCACACTCCATCGTCAGCCCTAACAACGCGCTGGTCGTGTTGTCGACGATGTCCATCATCACGTCGGTTCGCTGCTGCAGCTTGTCCAATTGATTGCCACTGATGCGAGCCGCTGCGAGGAAGCCTGTCGCGATCAGTGCGTCGTCGGTATAGGGTTGCAATTCATCGCCCGCAATCTGTTCTCGCAAAAACTGGGCATATGACTTATCAGAATTGAATGCGTCGATCACATAGTCGCGATAGCGCCACGCAAAGGGGCGGGGGATGTCATGCTGGTACCCTTGGCTCTCGCCCCACCTAGCCAGATCGAGCCAGTAGCGGGCCATCCGCTCTCCATAATGAGGCGACAACAACAGTGCGTCGACCAATTTCTCATAAGCATCGGCAGAGGTGTCGTTAACAAACGCTTCGGTCTGTGCAACGGTGGGAGGCAAACCCAACATGTCGAGATACAAACGCCGTACGAGCGTTCGACGATCGGCCGGCGCGGTGGGTTGGACACCGATCTCTTTTTGCCGGGCGTGAATGAACACGTCGATCGGATGCCGTGAACCGGTCGTTTCATCGTCAACGGGACCGGTTGAACGGACAGGCACCGCGGGACGCTTGATCGGCAAAAACGCCCAGTGATCGGATTCTATCTTCGGCGTCGGCAGGAGCGCATCGTCCCATTTCAACCCCTGGTCAATCCAAGCTCGAATTTTCGCCACCTCCATGTCGGCAAGTGGCGCTTCATCGGGAGGCATCCGCTCCGCTTCCGACTTGGTTGTCAACGCTTTCAACAGAGGGCTGCTGTGACTTTCTCCTGGGATGGCCAACACATGCCCGGTACTGAACCCAAGCAATTCGTTTCGAACATCCAAACGAAATCCCGAATCGGGATAGTCGCCCGCGTGACAGCCAAAGCAACGATCTCGTAAGATCGGAAAAATATCGGTGGTGAAATCGATGGGATGATCCCATGTCACCGCCGGCGGATTCATGGCGTGGTGAAGTGAAGAGGGATCGGTGGAATCACTCAGGAACGTAAATGCGTCTTGCCACGAACGGGATAGAACCACGTCGTCCACACGGATTCGGTCCTCACGTTCCGTCTTGCCTCCCGTCGCAAAACCGATCCAACGGAATTGGTGGATACCATCTTGGTTACTCAACGAAAGGATCGGTTGCTCGGCATCATCGGATTGCGGGTCGACCCACAGTTGGATTTGGCTGTAACCATTGCGTGTTCCCGCGGTCTGCTTGGAGAGCTTGGCAATCACACGATAGGTCTTCCCGGGCTCCATCTCGGTGCGACTCCACGCGACTTGCCCCGCCCCGAACCGCACCATAAAGACGTTTTTACCACGACTGGGGCCACGATCTGCCATATGAATCCCGATGTTGGGCACCCCAATGCTATGGACCGCCTGATCGCTTCCTTGAGTGCGATCGAGCCACAGCACAAAGAATTCGGGGTCGATTCCTTGATCAAGCTTGGCAGGCTCGTAGAGAAACCGAAACCCAACAAACAGCTGATCCTCTGCGTACGTTCGGCTCAGCTCCCGACGCAGTGGATTGTTTCGCTGATTCGTTCCGGCGATCACGACATTGGGTTGCGAACCATTGGAATGAGACGGTTCGACAGCGTCAGCAAATTTAGCGGGCCGAATTTGCGACAACTGCCACGGCGCGGCGAAGCCCGAAGACAGGTCGCCCGGCGCGTTCTTGCCAAAAGCGTGTTGAGGAATGAAGCGATCGGCCGCCAACCGATCTTCCGCGACAGAAAGATTCACAGCTCCAGCTGCCAACCAAACGAGCGTGGCAAGGAATAGAGGCAATCGTTTTTGAGGGATGCAGTTCATAGATCGCAGGCGGGATTGTGGTGGGTGAAAATGAACTATCGAGTTTCGTCGGAAGGTTCTGCTGGCGTTGCAGGACTCGCTGCTTCCGCGGGAAAAACTTCGGCGAGCGTAAGGCCACACACCAAGCGGTCCAGCAAGAGCTTGTCTTGAAGCTCGGTATCGAGCCCCATACGAATTCCCAGATAGGGAATCGAGTGGATTCGCTGGCCCTCTTCGAACCGCGCCGATGCGTCGGGAGCGCCAAGCCTCGTAGAGTGGGGGTTGACCCACAGCCGGATGTCGCTGAAGCGGCCTTGAGCGTCCTTCCGTAGTTGCCCGACCAAGAAGAACGTCGCATTGTCTTGGGGCCTACCGTGATACCCTGAATGCTGCGCGGTAATCCGAGCAAAGTACTCGCCAAATCGAATCCCCACGTTAGGCTGCCCACCGTGGCTCACCGAATCGCCGACGCAATCGTCAAACCACAACGAAAAAAAATCGTCATCGTCCAACCCTTGGTAGCGACCGAGGAAGCTAAAGTAGAAGTCCTCGGTGATTGGTTTCGACAAGTTGGTCTGCAACCGATTGGCAATCGACGGAAAGGCGCTGTCGCGACCATCGATTTCAATCGCGTACCGACCGCCATCCATGGATTGCCAACGCAACGGCTCGGCCAGGTTGACGACCCGCGCGAACCTGGAATCGAGAATCCAACGATGGGAAACGCTCTCCCCGGAGACCGACGCTGGTTCGGGGAAAAAGTCTTCGCCCACCAACGCCCCCTCAGGAATCGAGCTGGAACTTGGCATGGGCCCCACCGGAAGCGTCACCGCCGAAGCGATCTCAAGCATTTCCGAACGCTCAAGAGGAGGGTATTCACCACTCCGCGCGGCCAGCAATTGCTCAAGAGTTGGCACCGACACCGATCTCAGCGAATCGACCCCCGCCACCTTGATCTCCGGCTGGACCGACGCATTCTGAGAGAACCGGGACTGAGAGTAGGCCTCCAAACGCAAGGGCTTGTCCCCCTGAGCAGGCGTTCGGGAAATAACTTCCACCTCCCCTTCGTAGACCTGGATATCTGCATGCCCCGATTCGTCGACCACGGCACCAAATTTTGTCCCCAGATCAATGATCCGCATGTCGGGCGTCAACACGGTGAATCCCTTCGCCCCATCGGGAACCACAGCCGCTAGCTTACCGCGATGCAAACAGGCTTCCCACGCCGACCGAAGCTCCAACCGCGCGGGCCCCTCGACGACAACTCCAGCGCCACACTGGAAGATCAACCGAACCAAACCAGCATCGATGTGGACCAGATCTCCGGCTCGCAACGAGTCACCGTATTCGATCGGCTGCTCATTCCAGACGGCGTCTTCGCTGTCCAGCAGAACAGCGACGACCGGCGTCTCGGGAGATGGAATCACCGCTGTCGCGCGCGGAACCGCGTCTTTGTCGTCAATGGCGATTGGAGTGTGCCGCGAATCGGACAGAAAAAACGCAGCGAGCAATAAGACAGAGGCAACCAGCGCCGCGAGGACTCTCCAATGGGCAACAATGCTTACGTGACGCGATGGCCGGTTCGATAGAATTGCCGGATCCGCTTGCTCGAAGACGCCTTGCCAATCGACATCCTCAGATGACTCGTCGGTCGGATAGTTGGCCTGAAGCAACGTATCGAACCAAATCTGCTGAGTGTAGGTTTGCAATCGCTGCGGATCCCGCAACATGAGGTCATCCAACTCGCGGTGTTCCCCATCGGACAGCGAGTCTGCCAACAATTTGGCCAACAACGTTTCGAAGCGTTTCGTTTCGGACATCAGGTCGCCACCTCGGCATCCAATTTCCGTTCGACACAACCACGCAACTGCACGCGAATCCGAAACAACTCCATCGCCAACGACTCGGCCGTGCGACCTTGCGATTCTGCAAGAAGCTTGACGGGCACCTGCTTTTGATAACGCGATTGCAACAATCTGCGTCGGGTTTCATTCAGTTGCTGCAAACAGGACCGCAACAGCGTTAGTTTCTCATTGGCATGCTCGGCTTGTTGCGCTGAGATAGCGGCGATTTCCGCAATCATCGGTTCACTGAGCGACTGATGCCGCTGTCGCCCATGCTTTTTCCAGTAAGCCAACGTTTGAAGATGGGCGATCTTGCATGCCCACGACATAAAGGTCCGCGAAGGATCGTATTCGACACGCTTCCGCCACAGCACCATGTTTGTCTCCTGAAGCACGTCGTCGAGATCTGCATCGCAACGCAACAGGGTCCGCAGAAACGCTCGCAAGGGCACTTGGCTGCGGGCGATCGAAGCCACGAATTGTTCATCGCATAAGGCTTCTTGCGCTTCACAAGGAGATGCTACGTCCACATTCATTCCCTTCTCCTCGAGCGATCATCATCGATCAAATGGAAAACTTCTCGGTGAAAGACTTATCCGCAATCCCGTCAAGATAACGACAATATTCAGAGTTTTTGAGAATTCGGGGATTTTCGCATCCCTACAGACCCAAGCAATGCGCGATGATCATGCAATAACACAGCACTTTCACCGACCGCTAAAAAAATTTGGCACGGCGTGAAGCATCCGTTACGCCAGACGCTCGAGACGGCATCGCGATGGCCACCCGACCACCACTGAACCCATATACCCCAATCGCCGACACGGCGTTTTGGCGTTTCCCTACCGCCGGATTAGGCACTGTGCCTTCAGGCAGTCGGACTGCGCTTCGCATCGCGAGGAGTTGTGTGCGTGCGAGATAGTGTGATGCAAGTTTGTCGTTGCGAGTCGCAACACATCGCTATTTTTTGTGCCCGCCGATGCAAGGCTCCACGGTTGTTCTTTCGCGAGCCGCCTCGCGATCGAACGCTTGCAAAAAGCCGCAATTCTTGTTGCCCTGCAACTTCTGAAGAAAACCTTGGCACGCTGTTCTCCAGCGATTCCCAAGCCCGGCCAACGCGACTGAGGAAGAAGACCAAACGCACCCTTCTAGGGGCGTGCAAATCACATAAGATGGAAGTAAAGTAGGATGAACCCCCATCAAGCCGTTCAAACCATCGCTGCACATGCTGCGGTCCCGCTCGATCCCAATTGCTTCAAACTCCGTGGTGCAGCAACCCCATGGGCTCCAATACCGAGCCCCGCAGCGTCGTCTCCACCAAACTTCCGAAGTTCCAAGTTGACGTCACAAATGTTGCTGGCAGTCTCGAGCCGACGCGTAAGATGGACTGACGGAAACAGGCAACTTGAGACTCCGTTTTTATTGCAATGCAGAGAAGTAACTTTCTAATGACGCCCCAATTCATCGCCCCCAACCTCGTTGTTCTTCCCTCCTCGACGGTGCCTCGCTGTTTCATCGCTATTGTGCTGTTCCTCGCTGCCGGCCTTGGACTGGAGAATGCCGCCTACGGGTCGGATCCGTTTGAAGCCTTCCTCGAGAAGCATTGCGTTCGGTGTCATGGCCCTGAGAACGAAGAGGGGGACGTGCGGATCCACCAACTCTCTCGCGATTTCAAGTCGGGGCTCGACAGCCATCATTGGGCCGAGGCACTTGAGAAGGTTAACAGTGGCGAGATGCCTCCAGCAGGAGAGCCGCAACCGACGCAGGAGGAAATCTCGGCGTTCGTCGCCAATCTTGACGCACGCCTGAAAGAGGGTCGAGCGGCGCGGATGGCGGCCAGACCGCCAGTGTCGCATTACCGACTGAGCCGGAAAGAGTATCAAAATACGGTCTATGATCTGCTCGGCGTGCGCTATGATCCCACCAAGCCGGGCGAATTGAACGAAGATACGCTTTGGCATGGTTTTGAGCGGATCGGGTCGGAGCTTTCACTCTCCCCATCCCACATCGATCGCTACTACCGGGCTGCGGAACTCATCCTCGACAGGGCCTTCCCCGCCACCTCCAGCGAGCCCCGAAAAGTCCACAAGACCGCGGCCGAATTGCGTTACGGCGGTGGCAAGGCCCAACAGGAGGCGCTGGACCGATTCGGCATCAAACGGCCGCTGCGCTATCTGCTGTTTCCCGGCAATGTCCAGAACGCCCTCTCGCCCAATTGGTTCGGCCGGACCGGGCCGGAGCACAGCGGGCTATACAAATTCCGCATCCAAGCCAGTGGAGTCCGACCGACCGGTGGCCAACCGGCGCATCTGAGCATCGGCAAACGGACGGGTGAGGAGACGGTGGATGGCCTGATCGAGTTTGACATCACCGCCCCAGAGGACAGTCCGCAGGTTTATGAATTCGAAGTGTTCCTTGAGATGCCCACGAGTCTGCACTTCTGTGTGGTGGCGACCGATGTTGTGGACCGAAGAGCCGGTGCCGCCTTCCGCAATGCGCTCAGCAGCCGGGGCGGTTATATCTTCACGCACAGCAGCGAGACCCTGCTCCTGAATCCGAACGCTCCGCAGATGTTCGATGACAAAGGGAACGGCATCTTCTCCACCGTGCTCCTCGACTGGATCGAATGGGAGGGACCACTTGTTACGGAATCTGAAAAGTCTCGGCGCAACGATCTTGTCCCTCCCGATGACGCGGCGCCCGAAGTGGTCGCAGCGCATCTTCAACGCTTCGCCGAACGCGCCTGGCGGCGGCCGGTGAAAACGGAAGAGCTGGAGGCTTATCTGCAAGCCTACCACTTCGAGCGAGAAGCGGGAGAGAAGACGGCCGACGCCTTTCGTGTCGCGATGGTGGGCGTGCTGACCTCCAGGCACTTCATCTACCTCGTCGAGGGCGACCCCGTGGCTCGCGAACGCCTCAACGACTGGGAACTTGCCTCCAGGCTCTCCTATTTCCTCTGGAGTTCGATGCCCGACGACACCCTGTTCACGGCTGCCCAAGCGGGCTCCCTGAATGGTGAGGGGCTGAAGCAGGAGGTGGACCGGATGTTGACGGACGACAAGATCCATCGCCTGGTCGACGACTTCGCCCGACAGTGGCTGCAACTGCACCGCGTGGGAATGTTTCCCCCGGACAAGAAGCTCTACCCGGTCTACGATGCGTGGCTCGAGACGAGCATGCGATCTGAGCCGATCGAATATTTCCGTGAGATGTTCGCGAAGAACCTACCGATCGACAGTTTCATCGATTCCGATTGGACGATGGCCAACGCCCGGCTGTGCGATTTCTACGGACTGCCGGAACCGAAGTCGGACGGATTTCAGCGCGTCGCGCTGAAGCCTGAGGATCATCGCGGCGGTCTGCTCACGATGGGAGCGGTACTCGGGCTGACCTCCGATGGCACTCGCCATCGCCCGGTCCACCGCGGTGTGTGGGTCAGCGAATCGATCTTCAACAAACCACCTCCGCCGCCACCGGCGAACGTAGACGCCATCGAGCCCAATCCGCCGAAAAGCCCCAAAGCGACTCTCCGCCAGAAAATCGAGGCACACCGCAACGACGCCAACTGCGCCGCGTGCCATGCGAGAATCGACCCCTTGGGACTTGCGTGGGATAACTACGATGCCATCGGCCAATGGCGCACTCATGAAAAGGTTGCGGCGGGCCTCGGCGAAGATCCCTTGGTCGATCCCTCCGGCGTGTTGCCCGACGGCCGTTCATTCGAGGATTCTGTGCAATTTAAACAGCTGCTGCTCGAAGACCGCGACCAGATCTCGCGGGCCTTCATCGAGCATCTTTGCACCTATGCTCTCCGCCGCGTCCTCACCGTCGACGATCGAGAGGAAGTGGCAGCGATCGAGGCGGAAGCCAAAAAACACGACTACCGCGTCAAAGATGTCATCCGAGCTGTGGCCCTGTCCAACCTGATCCGCAAACGCTAACCAACCGAAATCGTGAGAACCCTATGAGCAACTATCTTTCCCAATCCTGGCTGATCGACCGCCGCCATGCCCTTCGTGCCATGGGCAGCTTGATCTCGCTGCCCCTGCTGGAATGTATGGTCCCACTGCGGGCGGCCGAAAAGGAAACCGCCGCGCCCCGCCGCAGTGCCTTCATCTATCTCGCCAACGGCGTCCATTCGCTGAACTATCAGATCACCACACCGGGCAAGGACTACCAGCTTTCCAGATCGCTCATGCCTTTGGAGAAGCATCGCCAGGTCATCACGCCCATCAGCGGCCTGCATCATCCGGGTGCCCTCAGCCATCACCACAACTGCATCTCGGTCTGGTTGACCGGCGGAAAGCTCGGTCCTTCGGATCGCAACACGATCTCGGTGGACCAGAAGATGGCGGAGGTCACGGCGCAGCACACCCGCGTCGCGTCGATGGAGGTCGCCATCACGCAGGATTCCCTCGCCTGGACGGCGGACGGCGTCCGGCTGCCTGCGATGCGTCGTTGCAGCGAGATCTTCGCATCGATGTTCGAGGAACCCAAAGGAGGCAAAACGGCACAAAGGAGGGCGCTGCGTCGCAAAGGGAGCGTCCTGGACGCGAACCTCGCCGAAGTGCGGCGACTCGAGAAAAAGATGGGATCGGCCGACAAAGGGCGGATGGACCAATACCTCAGCTCCATCCGCGAGGCGGAGATCCGAACGCGACGGGCCGACGCGTGGCTCGACACGCCGCTGCCGGTCGTTTCCGACGCGGACCGCAAACGCACCAACCGCGATATTGCCACCACCATGGCAGGTGATTATTTCCGCACGGTCTACGACCTGATGGTGCTCGCCTTTCAAACCGACGTGACGCGCGTCGCCACCTTCAGCATGGGAGGTGAAGGAGATGCCATCGCCATTCCCGAAATCGGTATCACCGAGTCGCGCCATCAATTGAGCCACCACGGCGGGGACGCAGGCTACATGGAAAAGCTGACCATGTATGACACCTTTGCCGTAGAGCAGTTCAGTTACTTCCTCACCCGGCTTGCGGAGACCAACGACCTCAACGGCAAGCCGCTCCTAGACTCGACGATGGCCCTGTTCGGCAGCGGCATGTGCTACGGCCACAGCCATGGTAACGCGAACCTCCCGCTGGTCCTTGCCGGTGGGTCGGATCTCGGGCTGAAGCACGGCAGCCACCTCGACTTCAATCAGTCGGCGGATGACTTCAAAGGCTACGCGCTCGGTTCCGACGGAGCCCTCACGACCGCCCACTATCAACTGTGCAGCCGTCCCGCGAATCCGAACGCCCACATGAGCAATCTGCTGCTCATGATGGCCCAGCGGATGGGCGTGGAAATCGACCAATTCGGCGACAGCAACAAGGTGATCGAAGTATGATGCGTTTCCTCAATCCAACCTGGCTTGCGGCCCTCTGCCTCTGCCTGTTCACAATCGCCAGCACCGCGGACGAGCCGTTCCGCCCCGAAGCGGGAACGTTCCCCGCTTTGGATCAAGCACACTCCTATCGAGGCGAACTTGTCTTCGTGGATCATGCCAACCGCCGCGGCAGCATCCGCGTGCAAGGGTCGGGCATGTTCTTCCGCAACGACCCGCACCCCTTCGCCATGCTCCCCTACGGCATCGTGCGTTATCACGACGCACCGGCGGATCTGCGCGACATCCCGTTGGGCACCGTGCTACACGTTCGGGCGTTTCTCCCGCCCGACCCGACGATCTCTGCCGTGCCAGTACTGCCAGTCAACAACAAGTCAAAAGACGCGAACCACAATCGCGGCACCGGCATCGCCCCCGCTGAGAACCACGTGCTCCTCCTGGAAGACGAACCCAGTCACTGCCAGCGCGAAGGATTGGTCTGGAAGCTCAAAGAAGTGGACCTCAAAAAAAACAGCGAGGGGATGATCGTCGCACGCCGTGAACCGAAGGAAGGTAGCAACGAAAACGCCACGGAGGAATCGATGACCTTCGACGCCGCCACGCGCATCTGGCGCGGCCGCGAATGCCTCTTGATCGAGGACTTGATCTCCGAAGGCACCTGGCCCACCAGCGGCAAGAAATCGCTCGATGGGCAGACCGCCCTGCTCGGCATCACCTGGAAGCCGACGCCCGACGGCGTGTTCACGCGCTTCCACATCTCGGACATCTGGCTGGACGACGAGGCGATGCAACGCGCTGCCCGCAAGCAAACCGAAACGCACAAGGCTTTTATCCGCAGTCGCTGGATGCCCGCCTGGATCGATCACGTCGAATATGGAAAGTTCGGTCGCGCCAAGGTGACGGCGACCTTGTTCGGCGGCATGGACGAATCCCTCTACGCCGATTTCGAAAAAGATGCCCCTGCCATGATGAATGCGGTCGAGCAAACGCTGAAGCACACCCACGGCGCCTACGGCCCCGCGCACATGGCTTCACGAGGTTCCATCCTGGAGGTCACTCAGACGAGCGGAGAGGTGCCGTTGGGCAGCAGCGGCATCCAGATCCATTTTGAGACCGACCTGATCATCGAAGGCATCCGCCCCGGCAGAGTTGTCCGTGTCCGGCCAACAAGCTGGCCTCAGGTTCAGTTGCCGCGCGAGGAATACCTCAACGATGGATCCAACATGGAAGAACGCTTCCCGACCCCGGCGATCTTCCCAAAATACTAACCCTGAAAAATCGCCCGGGCTGCCTATCTCAGAGACTCCGGTCGCAACCGTTTTCCGATTCGATGTCACCCAATGGCAACATTGGCGAGCGGCGGAAAGCAAATTCCCCGGCGAACATAGAACCGTTGTCGCGACTGTTCCTGAACATCGAGGACAGGTTTTCTAATCCGATAAGTTTCCACCTGCCGCTCCCCTTGCGATCCCAATCGGCACGCATGTTGAAATTGAGCTTGATCCCTATGCACCCCACCCTCACATCGCTCGCGGCCCTCTACATCAGTCTCTCCTTACTCGCAAACGCCGCCAGCGCGGACGAGCCTTTCCGACCTGAACCGGGAACGTTTCCCCCTTTGGAAAAATCGCATTCCTACCGCGGAGAACTCGTGTTCGTGGACCATGCCAATCGCCGCGGCAGCATCCGCGTGCAATCGATCGGCGTGTTCCGAAGAAACGCTCCACACCCCTTCGCCATGCTCCCTTACGGCATCGTGCGTTATCGCGGCGCACCGGCGGATCTCCGCGACATCCCACTAGGGACGATCATGCACGTCCGGGCCTTTCTCCCGCCCGATCCCACGATCTCCGCCGTACCGGTGCTTCCGGTGGATAACCGCAAGAAAACCGTCAGCCTAAGTGGTGTCGGAATTGCTCCCGCCGAGAACCACGTCCTCCTGCTCGAAGACGAGCCCAGCTATTGCCAACGCGAGGGCAAGGTCTGGAAGCTCAAAGAAGTGAACCTTCAAAACAACCAAGGGATGGTCCTCGCCAGCCTCGAAGCGAAGCAAAGCGATGGCGATGACGCGAGCGTGGAATCGATGACTTTCGATGCCGCCACCCGTATCTGGCGTGGTCGTGAACGACTCAGCGTCAAGGATTTAATCGACGAAGGCAACTGGCCCGCCAGCGGCAAAAAATCCCTCGGCGGCCAAGCCGTCCTGCTCGGACTCACCTGGAAGCCCACTCCAGGCGGCGTGTTCACTCGCTTCCATATCTCGGACATCTGGCTCGACGGCACCGCGATGCAACGTGCCACCGACAACCAAAACGAAGTGCACAAAGCTTTTATCCGCGGCCGTTGGATGCCCGCCTGGGTCGATGCCGTCGAGTACGGCAAGTTCGGCCACGCCACCGTAACCGCGACGCTGTTTGGCGGTATGGATGCCTCCCTCTACGCTGATTTCAAGCAAGGTATCGCGGCGCTGATGAATGCGGCCGAAAATACGTTGAAGCATACCGAAGGAGGCACCGCGGGGCCTTCGCAAATGGCCGCGCGAGGCTCGATCCTCGAAGTCACAACGACGCCCGGAGACGTTCCGCTGGGCAGCAGCGGCATCCAGATCCGTTTTGAGATGGACCTCATTACCGAGGGGATCCGCCCCACGCGAGTCGTCCGCATCCGCCCTGCAAACTGGCCCGACGTCCACGTGCCACGCGAGGAATACCTCAGCGACGGGGCTTCTAGCGTTAACGAACGTTTCCCCACCCCAGATATCTTCCCGAAATACTGATTGGCGTTTTGTCATTGATTCTTCGTTCCTGCGACCGACTCCACTTACGCGGCTGACCGGCAGATCGAGGCGCTTTGCATCAAAACCGATCCACCTCCCCTGCCCTGCCCCACTCTCTGACGTGGCTGCCGACGCGGTGAGGCGACTCGATTGCCCCCCTTGTTGCTTGCCCAGATTGCAGCAACGATCTAAACGACTCCGCACCCTACGGAGAACATCTCACTTTACAATGCATTCGCTGAGCGTAACTGCGATCCACCGCGCGATCGCGTTGGCCGCGATTCACCTCCCCAATCCTCAACGCCTGCCATGTCGAGCTCGACCGAATCCGCCACTCCCAGTTCGCCCGACGATCTCGATAACGCAAATGGCGAATCGGCGCGACGGGTTCCCAAAAAGAAGACGCGAGCTGAAAAGCTGGGCCGATCGACGGTGATGCTGCTGCGGCGGATCCATCTCTATTCGGGCATCTTCATGTTCCCCTGGGTGCTGATGTACGGGTTCAGCGGATGGATGTTCAATCACCCGCGGATGTTCACCGCCGACGAAGTCACCACCTATCGCGCGGCGGATCTCGACGACGGGCTGCTGACCGACCTGACATCGGCGCAGCAGACGGCGATTGCGGTCGTCGAACAAATCAACCTTCAAACGTCCGAATCCCAGGGCCCCGAACTGCGCATCACCGACGACCGGCGACCGCTGTTCAGCGGACACCTGGAATACAACGTCAACACTCCCACCGCCAAACACCAATTGGCCGTCAACCCCGTCACCGGCGACGGCGAAGTTCGCACGACGCTTGTCGATCCCGAAGCTGACGACGCGGCAGATAATAAACCCGATCCGTTGGCAGAGGTCTATCGAGTCGAGATCGAGCCAAATGTGTCGGCCGACATCCAACGCCAGATTCCGGAAGTGCTCGATCAATTGGGGCTGCCATCGAACCGGGCCAGCCTCGGGTATCGAAAACTGAGCGTCGTTTTTTCGGCCGAAGCCGACGGAATTCCCTGCATCGTCAGCTACAACTTGGCCGACGGCAGCGTCAACAGCGTTCGCGAGGACGACCGCCCGCAACTGACCAAAAAAGCCTTCTTGCAACGCATGCACCTGGGACGGATCTACACGCCGGTCATGGAGATCCGTTGGCTGTGGGCGCTGCTGGTCGATGCGATGTTCGTCTCGATGGTCTTCTGGGGCTGTTCGGGGTTATTGATGTGGTGGCAGATCAAACGAACGCGATGGTTGGGAATGGGGCTGCTGGCGACAAGCATCTTGTTCGCCACCTTCGTCGGCCTGGGCATGCACGATCAAATGACCAGCACCGGCCCGCCGAAGAAGATCCCAGCAAACTTGCCAACCGACACAAAGACACCCGGCAATTCGAAATGACCCGTGGCCGCACGTTCCAATCGATCTCGAACGGAACGGCGCGCATGCCCCTTGCTACAATGGGCGCCGACGCCAACATTCGGCCAGCCAGTGCAGGCAGACCAAGAAACAATTCAACAGCCAACCCTATAGTCCAAAAGGAATGAGAGCACCGATGACTCACCGATCCTTCCTTCACATCTCGCTAGCAGCATTGTTTGCCCTCTCGGTCCAAACGTCAGCACGACTGGAAGCCCAACAGACGGCAACCGAAGCCCCCGCGTCGATCCCCCTGCCCGCTGGGATCAACGACAACTTCAAGGATCCCGAACTCAACGTCAGCGAATGGCTGGATCGCTTCGAAGTCGAAAGCCGCGAGGTCTACGCCGGCCGAAAAGCTGTGCTCGAAGCGTGTGCGATCAAACCGGGCGAAAGGATCGCCGACGTCGGGGCGGGGACCGGTTTCTACAGCCAGTTGTTCGCCAAGACGACCGGCTGGGACGGATGGGTCTACAGCGTCGACATCGCGCCAAGCTTCCTGCAGCACATCGCCTCGCGAGCGACCGCCGACGGAATCGAAAACCTGACAACGGTACTCGGCACCGACGTTTCGATCCGCTTGCCTCCCGAATCGGTCGACCTCGTCTTCATCTGCGATACCTACCATCATTTCGAAAAACCGATGCAATCGCTGGCCTCGATCTACCGGGCGCTAAAGCCCGGCGGACGATTGGTCCTGATCGACTTCGACCGCATTCCAGGCAAATCGCGTGAGTTCATCCTCGGCCACGTGCGGGCTGGAAAAGAGGTCTTTCAAAGCGAAGTCGTCGCGGCAGGCTTCCAGTTCACCGATGAAGTCGAAGTCGATGCGTTCGAAGAAAACTACCTGCTGCGATTCACCAAGCCCAGCAAATAGAAGGTAGCGTCTGCGGTTGGTCGCCTTTCGCTCTGCGAAAGGCGACCATCGTTCTATTCGGCTAGCGCGACTTGGCGGGCTTGCCGCGTCGCTCGGCTCTGCATCTGCAGGCCGCCGACGATGAAGACGGTCACGCCGGTCCAGACAAACAGAAAACCAATCAACTTGCTGCCGCCAAACGCTTCGCCAAGCAACACGACTCCGACAAACCACTGCAACGTGGGCCCCACGTATTGCAGGATCCCGATCGTCGTCAGCGTGACGCGTTTGGCCGCGGTCGCAAATAGAGCCAACGGGGCGATCGTGAGCGCTCCACCGATGATCAACAGCAACCAAGTGACCGGCGTGTAAGGTTGTGCGCCCGGATCGGGGGACTGCAGCAACAGGAACGCCAACGCGGCGGGAAACAGCAGCCCCGTCTCGATCGACAATCCTTCCAAAGGGGGCAGCGTCGCTTTCTTCTTCAGTAGACCGTAGGTCGCAAAAGCGGAGGCCATCGCCAACGCGATCCACGGCATCCCCGAGCCCATCATCACCATCACGGCAACGCCAACCGCGGCAAAGCCGACGGCGATCCACTGAAATGGCCGCAACCTTTCGCCCAATACGACGACTCCAAGCAGCACGTTCAACAGCGGGTTGATGTAATAGCCCAACGAGGCCTGCAGCACTTGGCCGCTGCCGACCGCATACATAAACGCACCCCAGTTGATCCCGATCATCGTTGCTGTCGCCGCGTAGATCGCTAATTTCCGTGGCTCACGAAGCTGCAGCAGAGCGCGACGCAGCCGAGGCATCGCGATCGATAGCGTCATCAACAACAGGAACGACCAAATCACGCGATACGCCGTCAACGTAGCCGAGGGAACGTAATCGAGCAGATGCCAGTAGAGCGGAAAAAAGCCCCACATCATATGGGCACCAACAGCGCACATCGCACCGATCCGCTCGTGACGCGTCGACAAATCGCACTCTTCACCCTGCTGCTCGTTCAACCCGTTTTCCTCTTTCCCTTCATCCCTCTTCCCGTTGCATCCAATGGATCCTTGCCGATCGCCAACCCGCCGCTTGAGACAACGTATCGGGCGATAGGTTCAGTGGCAACGGACACCATCTGGCGGCTGGCCCCCTGCAAATGGGAGCACAAAGTTGCGATGCCCCGCCCCAGCGACATGCCAGCAAACGATGCCACTGGCCCAGCCTACACGCCCAATCCATTTATGAATATGTGCCCGAGGGAATCGAAACGGCGCAAGCATTTCCATTGTTCAGGACGCATGACGAACCGGCTAAATTCGCGTGAACATACGGTTGCCGCGAGGGACCGTGGGGAGCGACGAAGGACAAACTGCAGCTCGGCGAGATGTGGGATTGTAGCCGACGATCAACCGTCGCATTTTTCGCATCGATGGTCGCCTTTCATATTGACGACGGCGACCCGCCGAGCGTCACCCAGCGTTGTTCTGCCGATGACGTCTGCCCGGCTTCGGCCAGCGCCACCCCGTCGACGCCGCGACGCAGCGTCCAAGGAAAGGGTTCGTCCGCCGCAACGTGCCGCAAAAACAACTCCCACTGAACTTTAAAGGCGTTGTCGTAGGTTGTCGTGTCGGGCAGCTTCTGCCATCCGCTGCGGAAGTCGATCGGTTGTGGGATGTCGGGATTCCAAACCGGCCGCGGCGTCGCAGCCATCTCTTGAACCCAACAGTCTCGCAATCCAGCGACCGCCGAGCCCTTGGTCCCATCGATTTGGATCGTCAACAGATCGTCGCGTCGCACCCGCGTCGCCCAAGAGCAATTGAACTGGCACGTGATCCCGCTTTCGGTCACAAAAATCGCATACGCCGAATCGTCCGCGGTGCAGGGATAGGGATTCCCCGCCTCGTCGATTCGCTCGGGCAGATCGATCGTCGCGTGAGCCAGAACGCGATCGATCGGGCCCAACAGATCGCCCAGCAGATACTGCCAATGACAGAACATATCCAACATCATCCCGCCGCCGTCCTCGCGACGATAGTTCCACGAAGGCCGCTGCGCCGGGCGATCGGGATCATGGCCGGTGAAGACCCAATAACCAAACTCGCCGCGGACGCTGAGGATATCGCCGAAAAAGCCTCCGTCGCGGAGCGCTCTCAATTTGCAAACGCCCGGCAACCACAACTTGTCCTGGACCACACCGTTTTTGATCCCCGCCGATTCACAAAGCTCGGCCAAGACCATCGCTTGAGGCACATCGACGGCGATCGGTTTTTCGCAATAAACCGCCCTGCCCTGCTGAGCCGCCTGGCGGACGATCGACGCCCGCACCTGAGTGCTCGAAGCATCGAAGACGATATCGACCTGGGGATCGGTCAGGACGGCATCGACATCGGTCGACCAAGCGACCTGCGCCCCGATCTCTTCGTCCGCCACAACCTCCGCCAAGTGTCGCAACTTCGCCTCGTCACGCCCCAACAGAATCGGCGTCACCTGAATCATTTCTCCGCTGGCCGCGCGGACGCCTCCTTGGCGCATGATCGCCAAAATCGAGCGGACGAAATGTTGATGGGTTCCCATCCGCCCGGTGACACCGTGCATCGCGATCGTCAGATTCGTCATCTCACAGACCAACTTTGATTGCTAGAGCTATCGAAGAACGAAACCGGCCGATCAGTCTTTATCGGCTTGCAACACGGAGACAAACGCTTTTTGCGGGATGTTCACGCTGCCGAACTGCTTCATCTTCGCTTTACCCTTCTTCTGCTTCTCCAACAGCTTATTCTTCCGCGTCACGTCACCGCCGTACAGTTTGGCTGTAACATCTTTGCGGTAGGGTTGGATCGTCGCACGGGCGATGATCGTGCCACCGATCGCACCCTGGATCGGGATCTTAAACTGGTGTCGTGGAATCGCTTCGGCAAGCTGTTCGCAGTAGTGCAACGCTCGCGTCCGCGCCTTCTCGCGGTGGACCAGATAAGAGAGTGCATCGATCGGTTCTTTGTTGACCAAGATCTCCACCTTCACCACGTCGGTCGTGCGGTATTCGATCGGCACGTAATCGAACGATCCGTAACCGCGAGTGATCATCTTCAGCTTGCCATAGAAATCGAACAGCACCTCGCCCAGCGGCATCTCGCTGACCACTTCGACGCGCCCCGCCGACAGGTAGTTCATCGTCTGCGATTCGGAGCGATGATCTCGACACAACTCCATGATCGGACCGACATACGCCTCGGGCGTCAGGATCGTCGCCTTGATATAAGGTTCCGCCGCCGATTGGATCTTCATCGGGTCGGGCCAATAGCTCGGGTTGTCGACTTCCAACGTCGAACCGTCGGTCATCGTCAACTGATACTTCACCGAGGGAGCGGAAATCACCAGCCCGATGTCAAACTCGCGTTGCAGTCGTTCCTGGATCACGTCCAGGTGCAACAAGCCGAGAAAGCCGCAGCGGAAACCGAAGCCCAACGCGGCGGAGCTATCTTTTTCGTAAGTCAACGCAGCGTCGTTGATGGCCAATTTGTCCAAGGCCTTGGTCAGGTCCTGGTATTCGTCGGTGCTCATCGGATAGACCGACGAGAAGACAACTTGGCGCGCCGGTTGATAGCCGGGAATCGGCGCGTCGGCCGGGCGATCTGCCAGCGTGATCGTATCGCCGATCTCGATGTCTTGGACGCTTTTGACTCCCGCGACGATGTAGCCGACTTCGCCCGCGCTGAGCTGTTTGCGCGGAACCAGCTTCAGTTGGTTGTAGCCGAGCTCATCGACTTTGAAGTCGCGATCGGCGTGCATGAAGTGGATGATGTCGCGCGGCTTAAGCGTCCCTTCCATGACGCGAACCTGCAGGATCACGCCGCGGTATTTATCGAAGTGGGCGTCGAAGACCAACGCCTTCAGTGGCGCCGTAGGGTCGCCTGTGGGAGGAGGTAGATGTTCGACGATCCCAGCCAACACATCCTCGATCCCTACGCCGGTCTTCGCCGAAACCGGAATCGCCGCAAACGGATCGAGCCCCAGATCCGAATCGATCTCCTCGCGAGCTCGGTCGACATCGGCTGCCGGAAGATCGATCTTGTTGATCACCGGCAACATTTCCAAATCGTATTCCATCGCCAGGTAGAGATTCGCGACGGTCTGCGCCTCGACGCCCTGGGATGCGTCGACGACGATCAACGCCCCGTCGGAAGCCATCAGCGAACGGCGGACCTCGTGCGAAAAATCGACGTGCCCGGGGGTATCGATCAGGTTCAGCAGATAGTCCTGACCATCGGGAGCTCGGTAGTCCAACGTGACGGTATTGCTTTTGATCGTGATCCCCCGCTCGCGTTCGATATCCATCGAATCAAGCATCTGGTCGTGGAACTCGCGCAGCGAAACCCCGCCGCACGACTGGATCAGGCGATCCGCGAGCGTCGATTTACCGTGATCGATGTGAGCGATAATGCAAAAATTGCGAATATGTTTCATTCGTCGAGTTCTTTGAGGTGGGGGAGCCATTGTCTCGCAAGCACCTCAATCCTAATGAAAGAGACGAGCCGACGACAGGGAACGCCGGTTTGAGAACATTCTTGCTCGCAATGCCGCCCCCCACGCGACTGGATTGTTCAAGGACTCCGGCCTCGGCGACAATAAGGGGCGGAGGTGCCCGATGGCTCTGGGGATCAGTCCTTTAGTCGACTTTGCGTTCAAGAAGATCTTTGGCAGCCCTGAAAATGTTCGGGCGCTGATCGGACTTCTCAATGCCGTGCTCGACCGGGCTTCACCGATCATCGCCGTGGAGATCCTCAATCCGTTCAACTACCAAGAATTCGCCGATGCGAAACAGATCGTGCTGGATGTCAGAGCCCGCGATGACCAGGGGCGATCGTTGAACGTGGAGATGCAGGTATCACGTGTCGGCGGATTGCTGCAACGGCTGAACTATTACGCCTGCTCGCTGTACGTCGACCAGATGCAACGCGGTGGCAACTACTGGACACTCCGCCCGGCTATCTCAATCTGCTTTCTCAACGACCAATTATTTCGCGACACACAACAACCGCACCACTGGTTTGAACAGGTCGATATGGCCAGCGGACGCCGGTTGGCGGGCGGGATCGAAGTACACACGATCGAGCTGCCAAAGTATAATTTGTTAGCCGCCACGATCAGCCAAGCGAGCCGGATCGAACAGTGGGTCTATTTCTTGTTGAAGGCAGATCAGCACGAGACTGCCGAACTGCGGCAAATGTTTTCAGCGTTGGAGTTCCAGGCCGCGATCGATGCAATCGACCGAATCGCAGCGAAAACCGAGGACCGAGTCATGTACGATGAACGAGAAAAAGCGATTCGCGACCAACAATGGTTAATGGAAGGAACGCGCATGGAAGCCCGCCAAGAAGGATTACAGCAGGGAATGCAACAAGGTTTGCAGGAAGGAATGCAGCAAGGCTTGCAAGAGGGGCTACAAGAGGGTTTACAGAAGGGACGCCACGCGGGCGTGCTCGCCGGTCAAATCCAGCTGCTGCAGCGATTGTTGCAACAGCCCGAACAGCCATTGGAAGAACTGCTGCAATTGCCCACCGAAAAACTGACGGCACAACATACCGATCTCCAATCGCAAGCCCGTCTCCGCAACACCTGAGACGCGGATTGCCCAAAGCCTCTGCGGAGGCCAGACGCGTCCATCCGAAATGGTAAACGTCCAGCCTGACCTAGCGCAATTGCCAGCAAAGCTGTCGACGATGTCGCTTTCAAGGCTTTTTAAAAATTGGGCTAAACCTTTGCCGCTCCGCCGCCGGGATCGCTCTTGGCCCGCGTGACATCGCCTGTCTATACTCCCGGCAACGCGCTACCATTTTGAGTACAAAATCGATCGATCTTGCTGGCAGACGGCGACCAAGGAAGGCAACGCATGTTCCAAAAGACTCTACACGCATCGCTCACGATCGCACTGGCGATTGGTTTTGCGACGTCCGCGCGCAGCCTCAACGCCCAAGTCACTCCGCCCCCCACAACCGGTGGACTCTCGACACCGCCGAGCATGCAACGCGCACCGGCCACAACCGCAGCGACTTCGGTCAGCGGACAGCTGCCGCGCGATGCGAACCAAGAGTTCCGGCAATACGACCTGAGTCGCTACACCAACAACCTGTCGAAGATCGACAAACCCGAACAAGCTGTCGTCGATTGGGTGCTGCGAGAAACCGGCACCGATGTCTGGTTCTCCGAACCCTTTGGGTTCTTGAGCACCAACCGCAGCATGCTGACCGCCTACCACACGCCGGAGATGCAAGCGGTTGTCAAAAAGATGGTCGACCGATTCGTCAACGGCCCCACCGATCCTCAAATCCTGAAGCTGCGTCTGCTGACCGTCTCGAGCCCTAACTGGCGGGCTCGCGCGCTGCCGTTGATCCAAGACGTCAACGTGCAATCGCCAGGTGTCCAAGCTTGGCTGCTGACCAAAGAAAACGCCGCCGTCCTGATTTCGATGCTCAGCTCGCGAACCGACGCTCGCGAATCGCAAAACTCCCAAATGACGATCTACAACGGGCAAACCCAATCGCTTTCGAGCACCAAAGGGCGAACCTATGTCCGCACGATCCGCCAAGCATCGACTGTCTGGCCTCCCTACGAACCGGAGATCAGCGAAGTCCACGAGGGCTATCAATTGGAGATCAGCCCGCTGTTGGACACCGATGGCAAAACGATCGAATGCGTGATCCGCGCCCAGATCGACCAGGTCGATAAATTGGTTCCAGTCGGCATCGACCTGCCGCTGCCCAACGGCCAATCGCACCGCACGCAGATCGAAGTGCCACAGATCGTCAGCTGGCGATTGCATGAACGCTTCCGCTGGGATTCCGACATGGTGCTGCTGCTGTCGTGCGGCGTGATCGCCAGCCCCGATCGGCAGACCTCGTCCAACCCGTTGCTGAACCTCGACCGCTTCATCGGCAACACTCCCGGTCGCGCCGACGCTCTGCTGTTCCTCACCTTTGGCGGCCGCGCCGGCGAAGGACTCGCCCCCACAGCCGCTACTCCTCAAGCATCGGTCGCGGGAAGCATCAGCCGAGGCCGCTACTAACTCAGCTGCGAGCCACCCGACGACGTACCAACGCAGACGGCTCGTGCGGAGATCGAACCAATCCCCAAAGCGGTGCGAATGCTATCGCACTCAGCGATCGGGATCCCCTTCTTTTCAGCCCTACTTTCCAAGTTCGGCCCACTAGCCCTGTCCTACCCCGTTCACTCCAGCCCAGGTTGGGATAAAATGCCCGGTTTGGCAAGCTACCCTTCAAATTTGCTTTGAATATGCGTGATTCCGTTTCTCCCCGTCGCGTTGTGATCACTGGTGTCGGACTTATCAGCCCGCTGGGCAATCAAGTCGAAGCGGTGTGGGAAGCATTGCGCGACCGAAAGAGCGCCGTCGACCGACTGCAAGCGCTCCCCAGCGATGTGATGTCCATCAGTTGCGGCGCCGAGGCGCGCGACTTCACCGGCAGCATCGACGAATTTGGTCCGTTGGACAAACAGCTCCAACGCGCGATCAAAAAGGGCCTGAAGCTGATGTGCCGCGAGATCGAGATGGGGGTCGCAGCGGCTCAATTAGCACTCCACGATTCGGGACTCTCGTCGGACGTTCGCGATCCCGACCGCACCGGCGTCCTCTATGGCAGCGACTATATTATGACGCTGCCCGAAGAATTCGCCGCCGGAATTCGCAAGTGCCAGGATGCCGAAGGACGCTTCCAATTCGAACGTTGGAGCGAACTGGGGCTGCCCGAAGTCAACCCGCTGTGGCTGTTGAAGTACCTGCCGAACATGCCCGCCAGCCACATCGCGATCTACAACGACCTGCGCGGTGCCAACAATTCACTCACCTTGCGCGAAGCCTCTCCCGGAGCGGCGATCGGCGAAGCGGTCTCGACCATTTCTCGCGGGATCGTCGACGCAATGGTCGTCGGCGCGACCGGCACGCGGATCAATCCCTTCCGCACGCTGCACGTGGTGATGCAAGAAGTTCTCGCCGGCGGAAGCGAAAACCCGGCGGGATTGAGTCGCCCGTTCGACAAAGACCGCACCGGTTCGGTGCTGGGTGAAGGAGCCGGGGCGTTCATCCTGGAAGAACTGGAATTCGCGAAAGCTCGCGGCGCCGAGATCCTTGGCGAAGTCGTCGGGTTTGGCTCCAGCACCGCGGGTCGCACCGCAGGGCCTCAGTTCATTCAAACCGCACTGGCCAATGCACTGCGTGGTGCGATGCGGAACAGCGACACAAGCGTCGGTCACGTCAACGCCCACGGTATCGGCACCCCCGACGGCGACATCCAGGAAGCTGCGGCGATCGTCGAAGTCTTGGGAACCGACACGCCGCCAGTTGTTGCTGCCAAAAGCAACTTCGGCAACCTCGGTGCCGGCGGCGGAATGGTTGAAGCGATCGCCAGCGTCAAAGCCCTTGCGGAGGGGTCGCTGTGGCCGACTTTAAATTACGAAACGCCCGACGCCGACTGCCCCATCAATGTCGTCAGCTCCAACGATGTCCCCGCCGGCGATAACTTCGTCAGCCTGAACGTCTCGCCTCAAGGCCAAGCGACGGCATTCCGAATCGCGAAATTTGCGGGCTGATCCGCGTTCGCGATCGAAAATACGCGTTTCCTAGATCGCACCGCCCTCCACCGCGCCGCAGCAAATGGCTTCCGCTCGCTGCCGCCGTGGACTTGTTTCCGGCGTTCGGACCGTCGATGATATTGGCGGTTTATACCTTGCGTGCCATGAAACGATGCACATCCCGCCCTTATCGGTCGGATCGTCGGCTTGGGGCCACGCGAAGCGAATCGACGGCCCCCCTCGTCGGAATCATCTATCCCCAACACCTCCTAATATTTTAGAGCTGCCATGTCTGCTTTTCCCGAAATCGGCAAGATCGCTTACGAAGGTCCTGAATCGGACAACCCGCTAGCCTTCCGTTGGTACAACCCCGACGAAGTTGTCGAGGGAAAGACGATGAAGGATCATTTGCGGTTCAGCGTCGTCTACTGGCACACCTTCCGCGGCACCGGATCGGATCCGTTTGGCCCCGGCACAGCAGTTCGCCCCTGGGAAGATGGCACCGATTCGGTTGAAAACGCCTGCAACCGAGCCCGCGTGGCGTTTGAGTTCATCGAGAAACTGGGAGCTCCCTTCTACGCTTTCCACGATCGCGACATCGCTCCCGAGGGCGCGAACCTCGCCGAAACCAACAGCAACCTCGACGCCGTCGTCGCCGTCCTCAAAGAGGAACAGCAACGGACCGGCATCAAACTGTTGTGGGGAACGGCGAACATGTTCAGCAACCCCCGCTTCATGCACGGTGCGGCCACGTCGTGCAACGCCGACGTCGTCGCGTACGCCGGCGCTCAAGTTAAAAAAGCCCTCGAAGTCACCAAGGAACTCGGCGGCGAGAACTACGTTTTCTGGGGCGGCCGCGAAGGCTACCAGAACCTCTACAACACCGACATCCGCCGCGAACTGGATCACCTGGGATCGTTCTTCCACATGGCGGTCGACTACGCCAAAGAGATCGGGTTCGACGGGCCGTTCTTGATCGAACCGAAGCCGAAAGAACCGACGAAGCACCAGTACGATTCGGACGCCGCGGCCTGCATCAACTTCCTTCGCGCGTACGAACTGACCGACCATTTCAAATTGAACATCGAGACCAACCACGCCACGCTGGCTGGCCATTCGATGATGCACGAATTGGATTACGCCGGTGCCCAAGACATGATCGGTTCGATCGATGCCAACACCGGCGACATGCTGCTGGGCTGGGACACCGACCAATTCCCGACCGATTATTACCTGACCTCGCAAACGATGCTAATGCTGCTGAAATACGGCGGTCTGACCACCGGCGGCGTCAACTTCGACGCCAAGGTGCGACGCGAGAGCTTCGAACCGATCGATCTGTTCTACGCGCACATCGGCGGCATGGATGCGTTTGCTCGCGGGCTGAAGATCGCCGCTGCGATCCGCGCCGACAAGGCGTTGGAAAACTTTGTCAGCGAGCGCTACGCAAGCTTCGATTCGGGGATCGGCCAGAAGATCGAACAGGGCAAGACCAGCTTAAAAGAACTGGAAGCCTATATGCTCGAGAAGGGTGAAGCCGACGCGAACCAGAGCGGCCGCCAAGAGATGCTCGAAAACGTTTTTAATCGCTATATCGATCGTGTGTAAAACAGTCGTGATGTCACGAACGGTTACCTTTCGAGCGATGACAAACGTTTTCAATCGCCATATCGATCGTGTGTAAACAGAAGTGATGTCGCGAACGGTTACCTTTCAAGCGGTGACAAGCGTTTTCAATCGCCATATCGATCGTGTATCGCCAAACGTGGCAAAACGAACGTTTCCGGTGCAATCGATGACAAACATTTTTCATCGCTTTCGCTATACTGTTCGTTTGCCATAAGAAAACGCTCCCTTAAAAATCACCTTCGCGAATGCTCGACCTACGATCGCTATTGTTCTTGCTCGCAGTCACCGCGCTGCCGGCTGCGATCATCAGTTGGATCGTCGTTGCGGTGGTGCGTCGGTTCGCCGAACCGTTAGGACTCGTCGACCGACCGGGAGAGCGCAAGGTCCACACCACTCCCACGCCACTGGGCGGCGGGATCGGGATCTGGGCCGGAATCATCGGCACTTTCCTGGCGGGATCGATCACCGTCTGGTATCTGATCAACCTGCCGATGATCGCCAACCTATTGCCCGCAAGCGTCCTGGAACATGTCGACGGGCTGCGATTTCGCACCCGCGAATTGTGGCTGGTCCTTGGAGCGGGGACTGTCCTGACACTGCTGGGGCTCGTCGACGATTGGCGCGGCTTGCCCGCGACACTCCGCCTGGCGATCGAATTCGCCGTTGCAATTGCCAGTGTTTTGGTGCTCGGTTACGGCCTGACGGCCTTCATTCCCGTCCCGTTGGTGACATCCACCCTTTCGGTGATCTGGATCGTCGCGTTGATCAATTCGTTCAACATGCTGGACAACATGGATGGTTTGAGCGGCGGAGTGGCGGCAATCATCGCGGCGATGCTGGCGGCGGTGATGCTGTTGAGTCCCGATCCCGACACGCAGCAGCCACAGTTTTTTGTCGCGGCGATGCTGCTGGTCGTCGTCGGATCGCTGCTGGGATTCCTGTGGCACAACCGCCCTCCGGCAAAGATCTTCATGGGCGACGCGGGCAGCTACCTGGTCGGGTTCCTGATCGGAATCGCCACCCTGGCGGCGACCTACGCTGGCTACAAAGGGAGCGAACGACCGCATGGCATCCTGGCGCCGCTATGTGTGATGGCGGTACCGCTGTACGACATGACAACGGTTCTGTGGATTCGGATCCGCGAGGGGCGCAGCCCGTTCGTCGCCGATAAAAGCCATTTCTCGCATCGGCTGGTTGATCTGGGACTCACGAAAGTTCAAGCTGTTCTGACGATCTATCTGGTCACGGGAACCTGTGGTCTGGCAGCGCTGCTGTTGGGCCGCGTCGATTCCCAAGCGGCGATCATCGTCGTGGGGATCGTCCTCTGCATGCTCGCTCTTGTTGTGATTCTGGAATCGACCGGTTGGCGAAAAAAAAACAAAGATTGACGACCACCAAGCCGAAGCCGCCCGAACCGAGCCATCGCCACGGTCCGAGCGATGCATCGGCAGCCCCTTGGCCGCCGGTCGCGTATGCCGGCACACTGGCTCGGTTCGGAATCGCGGCGCTGTTGGTCGCGACATTGCTGGCTCCCGCCGATAGTACGGCGGTAGAGCAGGGATCGGCGACCTACCTGAGCCTACTGACGCTGCCGCTGGCGATCGCTGCATTTTTCTATTGGCCCGCTGGACCAACGCAGGGCCGCCGGACCGAACTGCTGCTGCTGGCTCTCGTCGTTTGGGTCGGCCTCGCCACCTGGTCGGTCGCCGGTCGCGGGAACCTCCGTTTTGCGGTCAACGAGTTTTGGGTCTGGCTCGGCTGCCTGGCGGCCTACGCATCGGCACGGCGAGCGATCGTCACAACAGCGCAGAAACAGTGTCTCACCATCGTCCTGTTAGCGTCACTCACGACGTTGGCAATCCACGCGATCCATCAGAAATACGTCAGCATCCCCGCATCGATCGAACAATACCGCCAGGATCCCGAGGGACAATTGCGCCTCGCCGGACTCGACGCTCCCGCCGGATCGGCCCTTCGCTACCAGTACGAAGGGCGACTGTTTGCCGCGGAATCGATGGCGACGTTCAGCCTGTCGACCTCGGCGGCAGTCATCCTGTTCATGGGACTCACGATCGCCGGCGGCATGGTTTTGTGGCGGCGGAAATTGCAGCTGACCCAGCTGCAAACAGGGGCGGCGGCGGTTGCTACGGCGATGCTTGCCTGGGGAATCCTGACCACCGGCAGTCGCATCGTGCTGATCCTTTCGATCGCCGGAGCGATCGCGATGCTGGTGTGTCGATTTGTCGGGGGCGTCTGGTTAAAGGCCCCGCTTCGCTCCGCGGAAGACTCGGAGGCGGAACCGACCTTCGCAAAGCGAAAGGCAACCCTGGTGCCGATGCTTGCCGTTGCCTGCGCCTTGGGAGGAACCTGTCTCGGCGCAGCGATCACCCACTCCCCTGCCCTGCTGGCCAAATTCCCACTGTCGGTGCAGTTCCGGTTTCAATACTGGGCCAGCAGCTTCCGAATGCTTGCCGACCATCGGTGGTTCGGTGCTGGGCCGGGAAACTTTCAATCGACCTACCCACGTTTTAAAGCGGCGTCGATGAGCGAGATGATCGCCGACCCGCACAACTTCCTGTTGGAATCAGCCACCGCCGCGGGACTGCCAGTCGGCATCCTGTGCATGGCGATCTTGTGGAGCCTGGCGGCGGGCTGGAGCCGAAGCAACCAAGGTGAACATTCCAGCGAACCGGCGATGGACGGAGAGGGACTGAGCCGGCGGAGCCAAGCCGCCGCAGGCGGCCGCTGCGACTGGGCGATCTGTGGCGGTGCACTGCTGTCGGTCGCAACGGTCTGGTTCCTGGGGCCCTGGTTTGGCGTGGCTCCCGATATCGAACCCTATCTGATTTCGATCCCGCTGGCGGCGACATTCGTCTATTTCATGGCCGGCTGGTTCGGGACGGATGTCAACTGGGAAGCGATCGCTTGGCCGGGCTGCTTCGCCGTCCTGGCCGCCCTGCTCTTCTCCGGAGGTTGGACGACGCCGGGGATCGCGATTCCGCTGTGGGTCCTGATCGGCGCGATCAGCTCGCGCCAGCTGCCTGCCGAAGCGAATGCCCGCACGCCACGACAGCTGAGTCTGCTGGCCGGGCTGGGCTTGCTGGCCCTGTTCTGCGTCACCACGCTCACTCCTGTAACGCAAACGCTAGCGTTGACTCAAAACGCAAGGGACCGGATCGCCACTGGCGACGCCTCATCGGCGATCGAGATGTTGCGACAAGCGACCGAGGCCGACCGCTGGGACGCTGCGCCAGCGATGCAGCTGGAATCGGTCCTGACAAGTGCATTGATGCAGCAGCAACCGACAGCGGCAGTTCGCCAACAGTGGCAGCAGGCGAAGGAGGAAGTGCTGCGCCGCGACCCGAGCAATCCGCGAGCTTGGCAGCAGCTGGCCGAATCCCAGCTGAGGATCTACCACCGCTGGGGCGACCGGCAGGACTTACAGGCCGCACTCGAATCAAACGAAAACGCACTACGACTGGACCCGACTAGCATCCAGATCGCCGCTCAGGTTGCTGTTCTAGCGGCCGCCAGCGGTGACAGCCCACGCGCCGAAGCCGCCTGGCAACAAGCGGAACAGCTGGCTAAGGTCAACCAAAACCTTGAATCGGACTGGAATCTGCTGACCATCCTCCCGGCGACCGGTTCCACGGATGGGCAGGCTTTTATCGAACGCCTGACGGTCCAACAGGCGTGGGCGAACCGAAAAGCGGGATCTCCCGTAGAAAACGATTAAAAATCGGTGAAACGACCGAAACGCGTTTCGAACGCGTCCCTTCCCTTCCTCCATCGAAGACCTGAAAATTCATGCGTGTCCTAGCAATCATCGCGCTGGCTTTGATCGGCGGCATCTCGATCGGCAAGCTGACCGGCTCGCGTCAAATCTCCGAATCGGTGGACCATTTTGGCCCGTTCACCGAAGTCGAAGGCTTTGACGAGGAGCAATTACCAGCTTACCTCAGCTCGCTGATCCCCGATGCGGTCGGAAAGATCGAGGTGATCGGCGAGAAGGAATTCGACTTCGGCGTCATGCACCGCAACACCGAAGGGGAACACGCCTTCAAGATTCGCAACGTGGGGACAGGCCCGCTGCGAATGAAGGTCACCGGATCAACCTGCAAATGCACCGTGGGTGAACTCGAAAACGAATCACTCGCTCCCGGCGAAAGCTCAGAAATCAAGTTAACCTGGAAAACACGCTCCAGCAGTGCCGAATTCGCTCAAACGGCAACGATCCAAACCAACGATCCCGAGAACATCGAACTGAAGCTGACCGTCCACGGCGCGTTGGTCGAATCGCTGTTGACCGAACCTACCGACTGGTCCGTTGGTAACGTCACCTCGGGTGAACCGATCGAATTGAAGCTGACCGCCTACAGCTACGACGCCGCCCCGATCGAAATCGTTTCGGCAGAATTCCTTGACGCTCCGGTTCAAGAACTTGCCGAAATCCACTGGACGGAGCGAAAACCTGACGAAAAGACCGATGGGAAACACCACGCGGCGAGCCAAGTTTTTGAATTCGACGTAAAGGTTCACCCCGGCCTGCGGCAGGGTGCGATGAATCACTTAATGCGAGTGAACTACAAGAGTGAAGATCTCGAAGAGGTTAATCCATCGTTCGACATCAATCTTTCAGGAAAAATCGTCGGCCCGCTGCGGCTGCTCGGCGGCAGCAAATTAGAACAATCCGAAAAGGGGGGCGGCGGCGGGTACCGATTTAATTTCGGGACCGTTCGCAAGGGAGATCCAGGGGACGAACGGATCCACCTGGTAATCCGCGGCAAAGAGTACGACGATCTGGTGGTAAAGATTGGGGAGATCAAACCCGACAATGTGTTCGCAGTGAGCTTCGGAGAGGAGAATCGTCGAGGTTCCCTGCGATCGATACCGATAGATATCAAAATCAAGCCCGAGGCCCCTGTCGGCATCGTTCGTGGGATTAAATCACTCGATACCGGCTACGTCATGCTGGAACCTCAAAATAGTCAACTGTCCCCATTGAAGCTGTGGTTGACGGTGGAGGTGACCGCCGTGGACAATTAGGCAGGGAAAATTCGACAACGCGGTGCGATCCAACACTATGCATAGAACACATCTACGATTCCTGACCGTCACCTGTGGCTTGCTGCTCCCCTGGGGTTGCAACCAACCTACACCGGTCGTCCAGGAACCCAACGAGATCGCGGAACCGGTTGAAATTGCCGCCGATCCCGCAGCACCCGAGCGAGCCCCTGAAATCACCCCACCGCCACCAGCCGCCGCTGCCGAACTTCCGGCTGCAGCACCCGAAGAGGCAGTGACCGACAACGACACGCCCGCCGCGATCCCACAAACGACCGATAGCAGCTCAGCGACAAAGGACGCCGATGAGGCGATCGCGCTGACAGCCGCTGCGAAAAACGGAAAATCGACTGCCGTCGAAGAAACCACCGCGGTCACCGAAGCCCCCCCCGCAACGGAAGATGCCGTTGCCGAAACCCCAAGCGACTCGGCGCAGGCGACCGATACCGCCAGTTCACCCGCGGTGACAAAATCGCCTCTGGACACCGAAATCGATAACCGTTGGAAGAGTTGGCCCAAGCCGAGCGCGGTGATTCTGTTCACCGGTGAACAACATGGCTACATCGAACCTTGCGGTTGCACAGGACTGGAAAACCAAAAAGGCGGCCTGGCGCGACGCCATACATTGATCAAGGAGATCGAGGCGCTAGGCTGGAACGTGGTACCGATGGACGCTGGCAATCAAGTGCGTCGCTATGGCCAGCAAGCGGGAATCAAGTTCCAAACCACCGTGTCGTCCCTGCGGACGCTCGGTTACCGCGCCGTTGGATTTGGCCCCGACGACCTGCGATTGGATGTCGGACTGCTGCTTTCCGAAGCGGCCAGCGATCCAGACAGTGCATTGCAGTTCGTTTCCGCCAACGTGACCCTGCTGGATCCGGAACTACTCCCCGCGACTCGCGTTATCGTTTCGGGAGGCAAACGGATCGGTGTGACATCGATCCTCGACCCCAAGACGATCGGGCAACCACTCGGTGATGAAATCATCGTCGACCCTGTTGCCCCGGCAGTGAAGAAATCGATCGCCCAAATGGCGAAAGAAAACTGCGACTACAAAGTGCTGATGTACTACGGCGGCAACAGCGCTGAAGAGGACATCAACGCACTCGGAGCTCAACTCGATGGGATCGATCTGGTCGTGATTGCCAACGAGTTTGGCGAACCGACGTACAAACCGCAAAAGGTTCGAGATTCCGCGAACACGGAAATGATCCTGACCGGCCACAAAGCGATGTATGCCTGCCTGATCGCGCTTTACGACGATGGTTCGCCCAGCCGCTATGTTCGCATCCCTTTGACGTCCGCGTTAAAGGACTCTCCAGCGATGCTGCAATCGCTGGCCGTCTACCAAGACCACCTAAAGAACCTCGGGCTCAGCGGCCTCGGCTTGAACCCGATTCCACATGCCAGTGGCAGCAAGTTCGTTGGGTCGGAAAAGTGCGGCGAATGCCACACCACCGCGATGGCGATCTGGGAGGCAACGCCTCATGCCCACGCGACCGAATCGATCGTTCATCCGCCCAACGACCGTGGCGACATCGCCCGGCATTTTGATCCCGAATGCCTCAGCTGCCATGTGACCGGATGGAATCCGCAAGGCTACTACCCTTACCTGAGCGGCTACCTGAGCCTGGAGTCGACGCCGCATATGGTCGCCAACGGCTGCGAGAACTGCCACGGACCGGGATCGCAACACGTAGCGGCCGAGGAAGGAGACATTACCGCCAGCGACGACCTGCTGGAGAAATTGAGAAACGCGATGCGGCTGCCGCTCGACCAGGCGCGTGAACGCTGCATGGATTGCCACGATCTCGATAACAGCCCCGACTTTCACAAGGACGGTGCGTTCGAGAAGTACTGGGAACAGGTCAAGCACGTCGGCAAGGATTAGCCAACCGATCGTGCGCGTGCAACAACGACCCGACCATCCGTCCGTCCCGCGCGACGACGGATTTGCACTGTACTGGATGCTTGGCAATCCAGTGCTCCCGATCGAGTAGCAACGGCCGCACATTCGCTGCGTCCTTCCCCCGCGAGCCGGGGAGCCAACAACCGAGGGCAGACGCAACGGAACGCATCGTCGGATCGGCTCCACGTACGCGACTCGGACAACTTTGCTAGCTGACGAGACATGCGATAGAATCTTGACTGACATTTTACAACTGGAGGTCATGATGGCTTATTCGCAGCTTGTTCGTCGGATCGGCTTTTTCGCGGCGTTGATACTGGCCGGAACGGGTTTCGCAAAATCCGCAACGGCGGCACAGCGGCCAAACTTTCTTGTCATCGTCAGCGATGACCAGCGGCCCGATACGATCGCAGCGCTGGGGAACCCCGTGATCGAGACCCCCAACTTGGATCAACTGGTTCGAGAGGGGATGACGTTCACGCGAGCAAGCTCCGCCTTTCCGCTGTGCGTTCCCAGTCGCGCGGAGATCCTGACCGGGGCGACCGCGTTTCACAACGGCGTTCCCTACGGCGGCGGAAGACTGAAGAAGGGGCAAGTTTTCTGGGCCGACGCCCTTCGCGATGCCGGCTACCAAACTTGGTACTGCGGAAAATGGATGAACGACGGCGCCCCCAAGACGCGTGGTTATGATGAAACGGGTGGATTGTTCAGCAGTGGCGGTGCGGGACCACAGGGTCGTGAACCGCGCTACGGCAGGCACGATCGGCTGATTACCGGCTATCGCGGCTGGACCTTCAAATCGGCGGACGGCAAGCCGGAACTGGAGAAAGGAATCGGCGTGGTCGGCGAGACCAGCAAGTACATTGCCGACGGGGCGATCGATTTGCTGCAACGCAAAACCGACAAGCCGTTCTTCATGCACGTCAACTTCACCGCCCCGCACGATCCGCTGATCATTCCGCCGGGATACGTTGGCAAATACAAAGCTTCGGAGATGCAGGTACCGGCAAACCTGTTACCCAAGCACCCCTTCGACCACGGGAACATCGACGGCCGTGACGAACAACTGCTCCCCTGGCCGCGGACCGAAGGGGACGTCCGCGAGGAAATCGCCGCCTATTACGCGGTCATCGATGACATGGATGCCCAGATCGGTCGAATCCTTGACGCGCTGAAAGCTTCGGGCCGCTACGACAACACGGTGATCCTCTTCACCAGCGACCACGGCTTGGCGCTCGGAAGCCACGGCCTGATGGGGAAACAAAACATGTACGAGCACACGATCGGTGTTCCGTTTATCATCGCCGGCCCGGGAATCCCAAAAGATCAACGAACGGCGGCGCAGATCTATCTGCGCGATATGTATCCCACGACGTGCGAACTGGCGGGAATCCCGATCCCCAAAACCGTGGAAGCCAAAAGCCTTGTGCCGATCCTTCGCTCGCCCGAGGCAGAGATCTACCCTGCAGTGTATGGATACTACCAGGACACCCAACGCATGATTCGGACCTCGCGATGGAAACTGATCCGTTATCCAAAAATCGGCCGCACCCAATTGTTCGACCTGGAAAACGATCCCGAAGAACTCGTCGACCTGTCCGAATCTCGAAAACACCAAGCATTGGTCAGCCAACTTGGCGACCAGATGGACCAATGGTTTCAACAGCAAACCGACAGGCCATAACCGCAGACCGACGACGCCGACATCGATCAGCCGCCTAACGAATCATCGGTGATGCTGAGATTGGTCGAAACGCTTTGCACATCGTCGTGCTCGTCCAACAGCTCCAACAAACGCATCGCCTGCTGAGCAACGGATCCCTCGACCTCGACAGTCGTCTGCGGCAAACGCGTCACCTCGCTCAGCTCCGGCTGCAACTGAGCCGCTTCGAAGGCGGCTAACAGATCGCTGAAGTTCTCCGGCGGACAAGTGACTTCCCAGCCCCCCGAATCGCCGCGTTGGATGTCGTCAGCGCCCCCTTCCAGGGCAACCTCGGTCAACCGCTCTTCATCGGTCTCGGCAGCAAACAGAATCAATCCCTTGCGATCGAACAGATAGGCGACCGAATTGATCGTCCCAAGATTTCCGCCGTTGCGTTCGAACAGAACGCGCATCTCCGGCGCGGTCCGGTTGCGATTGTCGGTCAAGACGTCGCATAGAATGGCGACGCCACCGGGCCCATAACCCTCGTAGAGAACCTCTTCCAAGTTCCCGCCGTCGAGTTCACCGGTTCCCCGCTTCACCGCCCGTTCGATGTTATCCTTGGGCATGCTGACCGCTTTGGCATCATCGATCGCCTTGCGGAGCCGGATGTTGGTATCGAGATCTCCGCCGCCCAACTTGGCTGCCACGATGATCGCCTTGCTCAGTCGACTCCAAAGCTTTCCACGCTTGTTATCGACGAGGGCCTTCTTGTGCTTAATCCCAGCCCAATGGGAGTGACCCGCCATTGTTGCTTACCCGCGTTTGGAATCATCAAAAAGAGAGAGACTTCAACCTGGAAAGCTCGGTTAGCCCAACAGGGCAATGCACCCGACAAAACCAACAAACAGTCCAAGCGTCGAAAAACCGCGCGACGGTTATCGACCCCTTAAAAAATGCCCAGCAGCCCAAACTATCGAGGCTTCTTCTTCGTCAGCTTCTTCGTTGCACTACGGGCCGGTTTGGCAGCTGCCGTCGAATCCCCCTTCTGCTCGGAATCCTTCGTCGACTTCGATTTCGAAGCTCCCTTTTTCGGAGCCGCCTTAGCCGGAGGCGTCGATTGCGTTGCCGCCTTCTTGGCCTTAATCGATGCCGCAATTCCCTTCAACGGCGCCTTGTCGGAAGGAACGGGTGCGGTGGACTTCTTGGCCGGCTTCTTTACCGCGGCACTCTTACTGGCCGCAGCTTTGGTGGCCGCGGTCTTATCGGTCGACTTATCCGCAGCCGCTTTATTGGCACCCGACTTGTTGCTGCTCGACTTGCTCGGGCTTGCAGGAGCCACCTTCTTGCCCGGCAACAGATCCGCCGCGTCGGGATTCACCTGCAAAATCAATTTGTGCAGCTCGGGGTCCTGAGGATTGCTGGCCAAATCCAACGCCGCTTGGTGAAGCAACGATGAGAACTCGGTCCCCTTGGCCTTTGGGATAGCCCGTTCGATCCCAGGCACCTTGCTGGTCTCCCGTTCGGCGTCATTAACAATGCCACAGTAGTAACAAATATCGATCCCAACCGCATTGATTGGAATCGCGTGCCCACCAAGCCCTTGTTGGACGATATACGCCAACACGAACGAGGTCATTGCTGGAAATTCGCTCAGATCCTTGATCGTCTTACCAAGGTTCTGCTTCTTCATCTCTTCGATGTCGAACGAATAATAGGTCTCAAACAACGCGTGCAGATTCTTCTTCAATCGCGATGCCGCTTCGTTCGCGTTAGGCAACCGCGGGAACGATTCAGCCAACTCGCTAACCGTTGTCACGCGGACTTCGTTCCAATCGAAGTAGTCTTGTTCTAAACGAGCAATCCCTTCATCGGCCGCTTCCTGCGACCCGTTTTCCAACAGACAAGCGTACAAGAAGTGCTCAAACAAATTCCTACCAGCCGAAGGGGGCAGCGGCTTGTAACGCTTTTTCAACAGACTGAAAAGCTTGGTGATCCTAGCTGACCGATTGGTTGTGCTCATGTTGTTTGTTTGCAGATGTCAATGATCGGTATATGAAAACGAAGGGATAAACCAACACGCCAACAACACCCTACGACGCGTCTTCCGACGTATCCGCAGCGGCATCATCCGACGGGGGCGGAGTCTCTTTCCGCAATTCCTCGAGTATGCGACTAACCTCAAGCGCGTTGTTGAGGCCTTTATCAATTTTGAAAGTCAATCGCGGCGTGTACCGTGTGTCGATACGCGCGGCGATTTTGGATTGCAAGTAGCCAGCGGAATTCTGGAGCCCCCGCAGCGTCAACGCCTGCTGCTTCTCATCCCCCATCACGCTCACGCGAACCTTCGCGTTTCGCATGTCCGAATCGATCTCGACCCCGATCACCGTGACATCCTTGACTCGCGGGTCGCGCAACTCCGTAAGAATCGATGTTGCCACGACTTCACGGATTGCCTCGGCGGCTTTGAGTTGACGACGCGATGTCACGATAGGATAGCCAATAGGAGAAAACAGATGCGCTAACAGGAAAAACGAACGAGGCCCACCGGGCCCTCAACCTCAGTCGAGGGTTCGAGCGAACTCTTCAATGCGGTAAGCTTCCAGGACATCATCTTGTTTGATGTCGTTGAAGCCTGACAATCGGATACCGCATTCCATTCCGCGTGGCACCTCTTTGACGTCTTCTTTATGGCGTCGAATCGAATCCAACGGATAATCGCCGATCGTCCGTCCATCGCGATTGACCCGGATACGACAACCACGTTCGATCGAACCTTGAGCGACATAGCTACCGGCAACAACGCCAACTCGACTGATCGAGAAGACCTGTTTCACGACAGCACGTCCCAATTCGACAACTCGCTCCTCGGGCTTCAAGCGACCTTCAATCATCGCTTTCAAATCGTCGGTCATTTTATAGATCACGTCATAACGACGAATCTCGACCTTGCGATCATCGACCATGCTGCGAGCGGCTTCATCGGGAATCACATTGAAGCCCAAGATCACCGCATCGCTTGCCGATGCCAAAGTCACATCGGCGACGGTGATACCACCGACCGAACGTTGCAAAACGCGGATCTCGACTTCGGGATGATCGAACTTGGCGATCTCCTTGTCGATCGCTTCCAACGAACCCTTCATGTCGGCACGAATAATCAAGTTCAACTTGGCACGGTCTTCCGACTTACCCAACTTGCCGTCTTGCAGCAACTGTTGGAAATGCTCGAAGCTGACCTTGGTCGTAATCCCCGACAAGTTCTGGCTCTTGCTGTCGAATTCGCGTGTCTCGGCGATCTCGCGAGCTTCGGCAATGTTGTCCAACACATGGAACCGATCACCCGCACCTGGCGGCTGATCCAATCCCGTTACATTGACCGGCGTACTTGGGCCGGCTTCCCGCATCGGTTCGCCGGTCAAAGTGTCGGTCAAAGCCTTGACGCGTCCATGAGCCGGTCCACAGACAACGACATCGCCAACCTTCAGCGTTCCGTTCTGCACGACAAACTTCGCAATCACACCGCGGTCGGCCTGCTGCTCGGATTCCAGACAGACACCCAACGCATCGCGGTTAGGATTCGCCTTGTATTCATTCAGCTCCGAAACCGTCAGCAGCGTATCGAGCAATTCATCCATGCCCAAACCGGTTGTCGCACTCGTGCGGACCACCTCGACATCGCCACCCCATTCGCTCGGGGTCAGGCCATGTTCGGTCATCTGGGTCATCGGACGATTGGAATCGACCCCTGGGATGTCCATCTTGTTCAGCGCCACAACGATCGGAACGCCAGCCGCTTTCGCATGACTGATCGCCTCTTCGGTTTGTGGCATGATGCCGTCATCCGCCGCGATCACCAACACAGCGATATCGGTGACGTTTGCACCGCGGGCTCGCATTTCGGTAAACGCTTCGTGACCAGGAGTATCGACAAACGTGATCTTACGACCGTCTTTGTCGACTTCATAAGCGCGAATGTGCTGGGTAATTCCCCCCGCTTCGCCCTTCACGATCCGAGTGCCGATCAGATAGTCCAGCAAGCTGGTCTTTCCGTGGTCGACGTGCCCCAAGAAAGTCACAATCGGTTGCCGTGGCACCAAATCGGCTTCTTCGTCGGCTCGTTCTTCGATCTGATCGATCAGATCTTCTTCCAACGAAGTCTGGCTCTTCAACGAAATTTCGAGATCCAACTCCGCGGCAATCAATTCCGCTGTTCCCTGATCGATTTGAGCATTGATGTTCATCATCATACCCATACCCATCAGCGTCTTGAGCACTTGAGCGGCACTGATACCAGCGGCTTCGGAGAAACTGCGAATCGAACACGGCAACTCCAACACCACATTTTCTTTTCGCGGTGCCGCAGTATTCTTTCCTGTTCGCGTAATCGTACGCCGCCGACGACGATCGTCCCCATGCGAGAACGATCGCTCGATATCTCGTCGTCCGCCGCGACGCCCCTTGTTCCGGTCGGCGCGGGCACTGGCCATTCCGGCGATGCCCTTCTTCTTTGTTCGCTCTTCCTCGAGATCGGCTGCCTTGCCAGCACGGCCACGCTCGTTGCCCGTTCCGGTGAACGAACTCAATGCGCCGCCAACCTTGCCCTTGCCCGAATCCGCCTTTTTGCTATCGACATCATCCTGGACAAGCTTCTCTAGAGAAGCCTTCATCCCCTGTCCCTGCTTGTGACCCTGGATGACGTCCTTCGACAGACGAATCTCGGGCTTCTGCGCGGGGGCTTCGCCAGCAGCTGGACGCGGCTGACGCGTTGGAGACTTTGGAACGGCCGCCAGATTGATGACTGGACCACGCTTCTTACCGCCGCCGGAGCGATCGCCCCCCTCGCTTCCGCCAGAGGGTCGGTTGCCACCGGAACGACCGCGACCGCCAATGTCACGAATCCGTGAACTCGCACCACCAAGAATGGCTTCACGCCGCAGAGGCGCATTGGCAGCGGGTTGGACGGGCTTGTTCGGCTCCATCACGACCGGCTCACGCGGCGCAGCGGGAGGTTCAGCCGGCGGCGATACTGCCGCGGCAGGCTTCACAGGGGCGACTGGCTCTTCAGCCACTTCAACCGAGGCCTTCGGGGCCTCAACAGGAACTTGAGTTGCTGCGATGGCAGGAGATTCCTTAACATCCGAAGCTGGCGTGTCCTCGACCTCCACTTCGGAAGCCGACTTTGGTCGAGATTTCAAGACTGCCGGCGGCCCCGCCTTTTTGATCGCGGTACCCAAAGGACCGGCGCCGCGAACTGGTCGCACATCTTCCTTAATGGCTACTTTCTCGACCTTGGGCGCACCAAGCTGACTCAGGTGCTTCTTGACCTTTTCCACTTCATCGTCATCAAGACTTGCGAGCGCAGAGCCCTTGCCAGTAACGCCTACTTTGTTACATATCTGGACAAGTTCCTTGCTATCAATCTTCAAGTCTTTAGCTAGCGCGTAGATGCGTACGGCCACGTTGAGGAATCCCTCTTGCTGGTTGGTATGCACCGAACGGACGTAAATCGTGCCCGTTCGCGTGCCAATCTAATCTCGAGTTCACATATTCAAGGCTCCTCCGCGCGATGCAAAAACACCGCTAGGGTCCCGTAATCAGTTGACTCTTGTGTCCAGGACAAGCTTACGTCTTGTCCGGATCTTCCAATTCACCCGAAGCGATCTGTTCCGCTTCGTCATCGTTATTTGTATTTTCAACGGCAACATTCTCTTTATCAGAATCTTGCTTCGTCGATTCGTCAATCGTCTCCGATTCTACTGTTGCATTTTCTTCTTCGCTAACCGCTTCGGAACCGCGGTCTTCTTCCGCGTCTTCCACAGCCACCGACGAATCACTCTCACCCTGTTGGGCTCCATCGGAAACATTCTCCTCGGAACCTTCGGCCACAGCTTCTTCCGCCGCCTGACCTGATTCCGCCGCAGCCGATTCGTCAACGGCTGCCTGAGCCGCTGCTGTCTCGCGTTCGTGCTTGCGTTTTTTGCGTTCTTCGGTAGCCGCAGCTTCGGCTTCTTCCGCCTGCGTTTCCGCTTGTTCGACGATCACATCGACCTGTTCGGCCGTCAGCCCACCCATCTGCATGAGCGTTTCCGGCTCGATCACCGAAAGATCATCATACGACAGATAACCTTGTTCGACCAATTGCTGAGCCAGATCTTCGGTCATGCCATCTAACTGGCTAAATCCAGCCACGGCACGCTCGATCTGCTCTTCCAGCTCTCCGCCGGTCATGATTTCGATATCCCAGCCGCACAGCTTGCTCGCCAAACGAACGTTCTGTCCGCGACGACCGATAGCCAACGACAACTGGTCTTCCTGAACCAACACAATCGCACGCCCGATCATATTACACAACAGCACCTGCTCGATCTCGGCGGGCTGCAACGCGTTGGGAATCAGGATCTGAGGGTCATCGCTGTAGCGAACCACATCGATATGCTCTCCCGCCAACTCCTCGCGGACGCTCTTAATGCGGCTGCCCCGATAACCAACACAAACCGCAATCGGATCGACTTGCGAATCGGTGCTACTGACAGCGACCTTGCTGCGATAACCAGGCTCGCGGCTGATCGAATTGATCGCGATCACGCCTTCGGACAATTCGGGAATCTCCTGCTCGAACAGGCACTTCACCAACTGAGGTCGCGTCCGGCTGAGGACCACGCGGACCCGATTTCCGGTCGCGCGAACTTCGAACACAACCGCGCGAACACGTTCGTTGGCATGCAAACTTTCGCCAGAAATCTGTTCGCTGCGAGGCAAAATCGCTTCGACATTCCCCAACTGAACCGTTGCAACTCCTCCGTCAGCTCGCTGGATCACGCCACTGACCATCTGCCCAATCTGTTCGCGATATTCTGCCATCAAGGCATCGCGTTCGGCCTCGCGCACCTTTTGAATGATGACCTGCTTAGCTGTCTGAGCTCCAATCCGGCCGATCTGCTCTTGGTCCAACGGCGCGCCATTGATTTCGGCATGGATTCTACCAGAATCATGATCAATACGCACAATAATGTCAGCTTCTTCGCCGTACTGTCGGCGCGCAGCAGTCGCCAGCGCGGACTCAATGGCCGAAAATAGTAGCGAGGGGTCAATATTCTTCTCGCGATGAAGAGAATCGACGTATCGAAGTAGATCCTGAGGATTCATGCGACGGCGTAACCGATCGGTCTGTATGTACAAAAATGGAGCCCGAGCGTAGCACACCCGGGCTTCTGGCTAATTGCTTAGTCGGGTAAACCAGCAAAGTTACCCGTATAAACGAATAGTGTCAACCAATATCGACTGCCTAAGTGCCCGTGGTGCCATGCTTTTGCGCGATCGTGTAACGGTACAACCGCTCCGATTCGCAGCCTCTCGCACCCCCCAGACTCAAACAACGTCTGTCTTTACAGCGATGCCGGAAAACGACGCGCAACAGGTATCGATGTCGCGTTTTCCACACCTAGGGGAGGCCAGATATGCAACCTATGCCGGATTTTGCGACCTAATTTGCCTCATGAGGCGAATTCGCAACGCGAGCACGCCTCTGCCTCACAATTCTGTCCTAAATTTTCTCGGCGGAGGTGTCAGCGGCAAATCGACACCCCAATGGTCGGTCGCGTGTTACACCTGAAGGAAACAATGAATCACCCCCCTGCAAAACAGATCCTAGTCGCCGAAGACGACCCCGTTTTCCGTCGCGTGATTGTGTTCGCCTTAAAACAAGTGGGATTCTCCGTCGATTCGGTCAGCGACGGTGAACAAGCGCACCGTCAATTGAACTTGGGCGACTATGACATGCTGGTCACCGACCACCAGATGCCACTGTGCAGCGGGCTCGACCTGATCCACCGTCTTCGTGAATCCAACCGCTTTGCCCAGCTTCCCATCGTGCTGTGCACTGCCCGCGGGCTCGAACTGGACAAAGAACACCTGCTGGCCGAGTTCCAACTGACCGATATCATGCACAAACCGTTCAGCCCGCGACTGCTGGCCGAACGGATCCGCTACCAGCTGGCCAAACACGACCTGAGCCACCCGCCGCGCCCCCAAAACGCCTGTATCTGACCGCCTTCGGCGTCCAATCTCAGGATGCTGCAATCTAAGCCCGCGGATGAAATTCGCGATGCACCTTCTGCAGCCGACTGTGATCGACGTGGGTGTAGATCTGCGTCGTCTGGATGTTGGCGTGCCCCAACATCTCCTGGACCTGCCGCAACCCCGCCCCTCCGGCCAACAAGTGTGTTGCAAAACTGTGCCGCAAACTGTGCGGACTGATCTCGTCGGAGATTCCCGCCCGCTGGGCGTAGCGTTTGACCAGCCGCCAAACCTGGATTCGATCGAGCGCTTGCCCGCTGCGACTGAGGAACAAATGGTCCGGCGTCGTTGCCGCCAAAGCGACCAAACGGGGCCTCAACTGATCGATATAAAACTGGATCGATTCGATCGAGCGCAGCCCCAACGGGACCATCCGCTGCTTGCCCCCCTTTCCTTCACACTTCAGATGCTTCTGCTTTAGATTGACGTTCTGCAGCCGCAAACCGCAGACCTCCGACGCCCGACACCCAGTCGCATACAACACCTCCAACAACGCTCGATCCCGCTGCCAATAACTGTCCGAGCGGCGCGGTGCGGCCAGCAGACCATCGACTTGGCTGGGGCTGAGCACCCCCGGCATCCGCTGCCACAATTTCTGGGTGGTCAGCAGTTCCGCAGGGTTATCCCGAACCACCCCCTCCAGCTGCAAGTACTTATAAAAGGTTCGCAGAGCGACGACGTGCCGCGCCACGCTCGCCGGCGCAAGCGACCGCTGGCACAGCCAACTGACATACTGCGAAAGTTCGGCGATCTTCAGACGCGGGATCGACCGGTCCTCCAACCAATCGAGGAAACGCTTCAGATCGCGGCTGTAAGCCTTGATCGAGTTCTCCGCCAAATGGCATTCGTTCCGCAGATAAACGATAAAGTCGGCGCAATACGACTGACTCCGTCCATCGGAATTTTGCGCCGGACCGCGCGACTTCAATTGCTGCAGCTTGGTTGGACGGGCCATAGTCGGAGACATCCTCGGGGCAACGAGATGAGCAAACGGCGTACAATTCCCTCTTCGACATCCATTGCGGGGAATTGCAACTTCAATCCGAGAGTTCCGATTCCACGAGCCGATCTGAACGATTCAAGGTACAAACCCGCACGGCAACCGTTGATTAACACAGACAAACAACAGTTTTAGGTTTTTACGGACTCGACGATTCAGTTATCCTAAAAAGATCTCACCCCAGCTGCGGGTGCACCCGCCATTTCCAGCGGCGGCGCGAACCGCGCCCGCCTGCTCGCTCCTCCTTTCGACACGCCAAGCGAAACCAAACGATGTCCATATTCCAACGAATCGCGATCGTCATGCTGTTGGCCAGCGGATCGCTAACGATCGCGCAGCCCGCCTGGGCCGTGATCACCCGCGCCCAACGCATCGAACTGACTCAAGTCGGTGGGATCATCAAAAACGCCGGCGAAAACTACCTGCAAGGCAAATTCGAAGAGTCGGGCAAATTGGTCGAAGAAGCCCAATCGCGGCTGGAAAAATTGGTTGCCGAAGGGGACATGCAGCTGTTTCGCGAAGCCGATTCGCTGTTCACGCGGATCGGCCGGGCTCACGCGCTTCTGGAACTCGAAGGCATCCGCTTGGCTCCGTTCGCAAAACCTGAGCCGCCCCAACCGATGGCAGCCCCCAAACCGGAAGCTCCAGCCAAGCCAGCCCCCGAACCAGCGACCGAAGGGATCAGTTTCACCAAAGAAGTGGCTCCGATCTTGGTCCAACGCTGCGGACGCTGTCACGTGACCGGCAATCGCGGCGACTTCAGCATGTCCGACTACGCAACGCTGATGAAGGGCCCTGCAATCGGCATCGTCGTCGCTCCAGGCAGCCCCGAAGGCAGCCGGTTGATCGAAGCGATCGCAACGGGCAGCATGCCCCCCAACGGAAACGGAATCCCCGCGGCGGAACTAAAGAAATTGAGCGTCTGGGTCGCCGCCGGAGCGAAATACGACGGTGCCGATACCGCGATGCAATTAACCTCCTTTGCAACGACGGCCGGCCAACCCGCTCGCACGCCAGCGGCCGCGATCCGCCAATCGACAGGCAAAGAATCGGTCAGCTTTGCCAAAGACGTCGCATCGATCCTGGTCCAAAACTGCAACGGATGCCATATCGACGCGATGCAAACCCAAGGCGGCCTGCGGATGGACACGTTCGCCCAGTTGAACCGCGGCGGCGACAGTGGCCCGATCGTGATGCCGGGCAAGGCGGACATGAGCCTGCTGTTGCAGCGAATCAAAGGCGAAGGAGGCAACCGCATGCCCGCCGGCGGACGCCCTCCCCTTTCCGACGAACAGATCCAAATGATCAGCACCTGGATCCAAGAAGGAGCGACGCTGGATGGCAAAAGCCCCGACCAGCCGCTTCGCGTGATGACCGCGCTGGCCTGGGCGCGCGACGCGACGCACGAAGAACTGATGCAACGCCGCACCGAGATGGCCGATCACAATTGGAAGATGGGCAGCCCCGAAGATGAGCCGACACAGATCGAAACGGACAACTTTTACGTCGTCGGCAGCGTCGGCCCCAACACGCTCAAAGCCGTCGCCGAACAAGCCGAAGCCGCGTTGTCCGATGCCAAGGGAATCGTCCGCCGCCCTGAAAAACAGGGCCAATCAACCTTCAAAGGCCGCGCGACCATCTTCGCCTTCCCGCGTCGCTACGACTACAGCGAATTTGGCCGGATGATCGAGGGCCGCTCCCTTCCGCAGGACTGGACCCAGCACTGGCGTTACGACGGCCTGGATGCCTACGCGGCAATTGTCGTCACCCCCAACGACGAGGATGCGCAGATCAAATCGCGACTGATCGGCCCACTGACCAGCCTGCTGGTCGCCGAGACGGGAGACGTTCCGCACTGGCTCAGTGAAGGAATCGGACGAGCTGCGTTTGCAAAATCTGCCGGTCGCGACAACGAAACCGTCGACACCTGGAACGAAGAACTTCCCGTGGCGCTGGCAGCCTTCAGCAAGCCCGAGCAATTGCTCACCAACAAACTGCCACCGAACCAAGCCGATCTGATTTCGTACGCGATCGGGCAGTTCCTGATCGATCGAGCTTACAAGCCGAAGTTCGACAAACTGATCAACGAACTCGCCGCCGGCAAAGACTTTGGCACCGCCTTCGTGACCGCCTACGGTGGCCAACCTAAGGATGTGTTAACCGCCTTCGGCCGCTGGTACCAAGCCAACGCCGGACGCCGAGGACGATAGATCGTCGCCTCCTACCGAGCGATCGATCAAACGATCAGCTCATTAACGACACGCGCAGGCTCGACACCGGTCAACCGGAAATCGAGCCCTTGGTGTCGATGAGTAAACCGCTGGTGATCGATCCCCAAAAGATGTAGCGCGGTGGCGTGCAAGTCGTGAACGTGCACGGGGTTTTCGACCACGTTGTAGCTGAAGTCGTCGGTCGCTCCGTAGCTGAAGCCGGGCTTGATCCCCGCCCCAGCCATCCAGACCGTAAAGCATCGCGGATGATGATCGCGGCCCGCGTTGGGCGATTGCCAATCCCCCTGCCCCGCTACCCCACGGCCAAATTCGCCCCCCCAGATCACCAGCGTATCGTCCAGCAAACCGTGCCGCTTCAGATCCAAAACCAACGCCGCACTCGCCTGATCGGTGTCCATACAACGCGACACACACCACGAACTCAGTCGAGAATGATGATCCCAGTCGGGATGAAACAGCTGGATAAAACGTACCCCGCGCTGAGCCATTCGGCGGGCCAGGATACAGTTGGCCGCATAGCTCCCCGGACGCCTTGAATCGGGCCCATACATATCGAAGACCGATCCCGGTTCATCGCTCAGATCGGTCAACTCGGGGACGCTTGCCTGCATTCGAAACGCCATCTCATACTGCTCGATCCGCGATTCGATCTCGGGATCGGCGGTCGCTTCGAAATGCTTGCCGTTCAACGAACCGAGGGCATCGAGCATCTCGCGTCGCAATTCTCGCGGGAATCCGTCGGGATCCTTCAGATACAAAACCGGATCGCGAGCGCTACGCAGCTTGACGCCCTGATGCTCCGAAGGCAAAAAACCACTCCCCCAATAATGGTCGTACAGCGGCTGATCGCTGCCGCGCTGCATCCGCGACAACATGACAACGTAGTCGGGAAGATTCTTGTTCTCGCTCCCCAGCCCGTAGCTTGCCCAGCATCCGAAACTCGGCCGCCCCACCAATTGATGGCCAGTCAAAAACTTCGTCATCGCGGGAGCATGGTTGATCTGATCGGTCACCATCGACTTGACGAAACAGACTTCGTCGGCGATCGCGCCGAGATGCGGTAACCACTCCCCGACCATCGCGCCACATCGACCGTGCCGCCGAAACTTGGCAACCGATGGCAAGATCAATTGCTTCTGGTTCTTAGTCATCCCCGTCAAACGCTGCCCCTGGCGAACGCTATCGGGCAATTCGGTCCCAGCCAATTTGCCCAGCTGCGGCTTGTGATCGAACAGCTCGATCTGCGACGGCCCGCCCGACTGCGTTAGGAAGATGACCCGCTTGGCCTTCGGTGCAAAATGAGGCAGCGAGGCCTCAATCGCTGAACTCGCGTCGCCCGACTCGCTGGCAAGCAACGAACCGGCGGCGATCGCGCCGAGACTGAACCCGCCCGAACCGATAAACTGTCGTCTCGAAATCATTTGCTCATTCATAACTGATCGCTTCGTCAAGGTTCATCAACAAACTGGCCACCGTCATCCAAGCCGCCACGCGCGGCGCCGCCTCCGGCGACACCTTGGGTCGCTGCCCCACGGTCACGTAACGCGCCGCGGCCTCGGGCTGACGATCGAACGTCTGCAGCGTCCGCTCGTACACTCGCAGCACTTCCACCAACTCCGATTCGTCCAACGACCGCCCCAAAACGCGAACCGCCAACTGCTGTGCAAATTCAGTTTGCCCCGCGTCGCCCGACAAATCAGCCAAGCTGCGCGACGCTTCGAGCATCGTCTGATCGTTCATCAGCGTCAGTGCCTGCAGTGGCGTGTTGGTCAACCGCACACCGGTTTCGCAGACACGGCGCTGAGCGCTGTCGAACAAGAAGGTCGGCGCGACCGACCGACGCCAAAACGAATACAGCGTGCGACGGTACTGCGCCGGTCCTAAGCTGGGATCGTAATCAAATCGCCCCATCGTGATTTCCGACCAGACACCGGGCGGTTGGTAGGGGTACACCGGCGGGCCACCGACGGTCGAATTCAGCACCCCCGAAACCTTCAACGCATTGTCGCGCAACATCCACGCCGGCAAGCGCCGCCGAGGATAGCGGGACAGCAACCGGTTATCCGCATCGCGCTCCCGCAGCGACGCCGACGCGACGCTCGATTGACGAAACGTCTCGCTGGTCGCGATCAATCGCAGCACGTGCCGCAGATCCCAGTCAGCTTCGATCAGCTCTACCGCCAACCAATCCAACAAGCGGGGATGTGTCGGCAACTCTCCCTGCAAACCGAAGTCGTCGGGAGTCCGAACCAGCCCCGAACCGAACATCATCTGCCACATCTGATTCACGATCACCCGTGCGGTCAGCGGGTTCTTGGAATCGACCAGCCACCGCGCCAGGTCCAACCGCGTCGCCAAATCCTCTTGCGGCCAATCGAACACGCTGGGAAGCACACCCGGCGAAACCTCTTCTCCCTTCGCGTCCCAAACGCCTCGCTGCAACACATGTGTTTTCCGCGGCGTCTCGCGATCCTTCAACACCATCACCTTGCGGGGCTTCGTCTGACCGCGGACCGCCTTCAACTGCCGCCGCGCCTGCTGCAACCGCTGGTGCTGTTCTTGGTACACGTAATCGCTCAACAGAAACTGGTCCAACAATCGCTTCCGCAAGTCGTCGGGAATCGTCTCCCCCTTCTCCGAATCGGTAGCATCCGCCAGCGACTCCAACCAGTCTCGCATCGGTGAACCGCCGTCGGCCCGCCGCACAGTCTCGCCCAACTCCGATGCCAACGCGATCCGAAACTTTCCAATGTTCGCGTGGCCGTGCGTCGACCGTTGCTGAAAGACGACAACCAAACGATCCCCCGGCTGAACCTCCCATGGCGACGTCAGTTCGTAAACGCCAACCCGCGACTGATTGGCATCCGCCCCTTCGGAAGTCCAACCATCGCGAGCGTCATCGTTTAACGTCTCGGCGATGTTGGCGTAGCGACGGTCCCAAACCGATTTGCGTTCTTTCTGCGGTTCAAAATCGGCTGTCGCCCGGGCGAGCGGCAACTCCATCTCGATCGGACTGCTGGTCCGTTTGCCCGACAGTTTCACACTGGTCAGCGTAAAGTCGCCGGTCCCGAAACGCGTGTAGCGACCGTCGACATGGGATGCGTCTGGCAAGACCTCAATCTTCCATCCGCTCACCTGCCGCATCCCCGCGGGAACTTCCAGCTCGATCCGATAATCGTCGCGAGGCGTATCGGGGCCCGATGCCACGACAACCTGCTCGCTATCGACTTCAAAAACCGTCCCCTCGCTGCTGCTGACCTGGACCGATTCAGGAACCCACCACGGCTGATAGGCGGACGGATCGAGAGCGTTCCGCCGCTGGTCTTGCAACCAAACCTGGAACCGCGACTCGGCAGCCGCTCGCTCGGCGGCTTCGTCCGTTTCACACTTGGCGACAAACTCGGCAAGCTCCTCGACAGCCTGCTCGGCTTTGGGCGAAGTGTATTCCAGATAGGGCTTCGCCCCCATTCCCGCCTTGCCATCCTCATCGATGCTGTTGAAGAAGGCCGAGACGGCGTAGTAGTCGCGGTGGCTGATCGGATCAAACTTGTGCGAATGGCATTGGGTGCAACCGAGTGTCAGCCCCAACCAGACCGTACCGACGGTATTCACACGATCGATCACATAGTCGACGCGCGACTCCTCGGGATCGCGGCCGCCTTCACCGTTGGTCATGTGATTGCGGTGAAAACAGGTTGCAAGAATCTGTTCGGCCGTGGCGTCGGGCAGCAGGTCGCCGGCAAACTGTTCGATCGTGAACCGATCAAACGGCATGTTCTTCTGAAACGCATCGATCACCCAATCGCGCCACGGCCAGTTCTGCCGAGTGGCATCGATCTGAAACCCATCGGAATCGGAATAACGCGCCGCATCCAACCACCACATTGCCATCCGCTCGGCATGTTGCGGCGACTCCAGCATCCTGTCGACAGCTTCCTGCCACGCTTCGTCCGATGGCGAATCGACAAACGCATCCATCACCGCGGCGTCGGGGGACATCCCGGTCAGACTGAACGCCAAGCGACGGATCTGCGTCGCAGCAGCGGCTCGCGGCGACGGCTGCAAGCCTTCTCTCTGCAGCAAATCGCGAACAAACGCATCGATCGGATGCGCCGCCGACGTCGGCACCTGCCCGCGCTGCGGCGGTTCAAACGACCAATGTTTCCCCCATTTAGCACCTTCGAAAATCCACTGCCGGATCGCCGCCCGCTCCCCTTCGGTTAACGGCTTGCGATGCGAATCGGGCGGCGGCATCACGAGATCGGGATCATCCGAAACGATCCTTTGCCAGACCTCACTGGCGTCGAGATCCCCCGCGGTAATCGGCCGATAGCCTCCGAGATCGGCTTTCGCCCCCGCTTCGATATCCAACCGAAGATCCGCCTCGCGAGTCCCCTCATCGGGCCCGTGGCAATGAAAGCAGCGATCCGAGAGCAGCGGCAGGATAGCCTGCGAGAATCCGATCGCATCATCAGCCTCCGCGCGACCGGAACCTCCGCTGACGAACAAGCTGAAAAACAGACCGACGACGGTAAGGCAAACCAATCTCCGCACAGAAGCCTCGATGGGAAATCGTGTAGTTTTCATGAAGTGCATCGCTTCATATTAGCCACCGTGGCTGCAGATCGCTTGGACACGAAACCCTCGCCTTGGTATGATTTGACCATGGCCGATACTTCCATCCAAGAGAAATTCTTCGCCCGCAATCCCTCGCTGCAATCGCTTTTTGCACTTTTTGACGCCCTACCTCAGACCTACTTTTACGCCAAGGATTGTGACAGTCGGTTTGTGAAGGTGAACGCGATGTTCCTGGAGAACCACGGAATTTCTTGCGAATCGGAAGCTCTGGGCAAGACCGACCGCGACTTCCACCCGCCGGTCATGGCCGAAGCGTACATCAGCGAAGACCAACGCGTGATCCGCGACCGCCGCCCTTTACCGGGCCAGATCTGGCTGGTGCTTCACCGTCGCAGCGTCCCCCGATGGTACGTCTCCACCAAGACGCCGCTATTGGATCTTCGCGGCGACGTGATCGGAATCGCCGGCGCGATGTACCGCGTGGAACAACAAAAAGAACTTGCGACGCACCTGCAGGAACTACTGCCAGCCGCCAGATACATCGAGCAGCACTACTGCGAACCGATCGTCATGCCCGAGATGGCGAAACTAGCAGGCCTCTCCTCGACGCACTTCAACCGCAGGTTCCAACAACTGCTGCGGATGTCGCCCACCCAGTACCTGCGCTCGATACGAATCCAGGCGGCGCAGCGGTTGCTGACGACATCGTCTCGCACGCTTGCCGAGATCGCGTTGGACGTCGGCTATACCGACCAGAGCCACCTAACCAAGCGTTTCCGCGAAACAACAGGAATCACTCCCGCCGCTTACCGAAAACGCTTTGTCCGCTAACGTCCGATCGACTGCAAGCAAGGCAGCGCAGCGCGACCATTCGCTCTGCGGCGGGGAAAGCAACCAAGGCACAGCGGTCCCGCAGTGCCTGGACGCGATTAAACTACTTCTGCTCGACAGCTTCGAAGATCGCAATTTGACCGTCGTTCCGTTTGCCGGCAGCGTTTTCGCCACCATTGGGCCAGGAAAGAACGACGCCATACAGCGTGCCGTCTCGTTCCACGGGGCAGAAGCCGTGCATGTGATGCATGTAACCCAAGGTTTCGTAAGTCGCGGGAACCAACATTCCCGATGGCTTGCCACCATCCATCACCAACAACGGTGCCAGCCCCTTGGTCGACGCCAGTGGATTCAACAGCGGCAGGAACATGCTCGAACCGATGTGCGAGATGTTGCAGGGAGTCGATCCCTTGGGCAGGTCGAGATAATACTTGGCATCGGCGCCCGGCATCTTGATCTGAGCCCCGCTGGATGTGAATGCAAAGACGCGGCCATGGCTGCGCGATGCAACTTCGACGATCTCCTGCCCCGCTTCGGTCGCCACCTGAACGCCATGCGCGGTGCTGAAGACACCACCGACCTGCTCCTTGCCGCCCCAAGCGGGACCGCCCCATTGCCACTTGCCATCGCGGATTTCCGCCGAAAGAGCGAAGTCGCCCGGAGCGTAACCGATCACGACGACCAACCGCTTGGCAACTGGAAGATAGACGACGTCGCAGGGAGTGAACCGGCCACCGGCAGCGAAATATGCGTTCACCGTTGGGTTGTCGAACTCATCCCCCTTGGGCTGCGTCAACTGAGCGATCACTTTGCCACGCTGCGAGACGACGACGCTGCCAGTATTGGTCGAACTGAAAGCCCAATAGGACTGATCCTCGATCATGAAACAATCGGTCCCGTGAGCGTTCATGCCGGCGGCGAACAGCGGATCCTGCCCTTCGACCAGCGTCCACTCTTTCATTTCGGGGTCGAGCGTCACCAAGCCATGCTTGGCGACAACAGTCACGATCTCGCCAGTCGACGAATCGCGATCGGCGTTGTTGTGCAGGCCCCCTTTGGCCGCAGCGATCATCGCTTCGGACTGCTTCCCGAGATCGGGGCGGTGCTTCCAAACGTAGCTCTTGCCGTTGGCTTCGAAAGTATTTTGCATTGCATCCACAGGGGCTGAGCCATTCTTTTTTGAGGTACCGTGGTCGTGTCCCTCGTGGGCGACCGCATCGCGAGAAAGGCAAAAGAGCAATGCGACGACACAGCAGCAGGCGATCCGAAAAACAGTCACGTTGACTCACTTCGTTGGTGGGAAAGATGGGAAGATAGGTAAACGCATTGTTCTCAAAGCGACCTCCCTCATCAACCGGTCGACGCAAATGAAGGCAGAGAGGCCAGCACGGACGTTCACCCATCAACCTCCGGCCCCACCAAACGCAACCGGAATCAAGCGACCGCAGCCGCCGCAATTCCCCGCCTCGGCTCCCCCTTCCACGATCGGGGCGACACGGAAACGTAGGCTCTCCCTAGCTCTGGTTTTCGCGGATCAAGCGGATAATCCGTTCGGGATGCGGCAAGCCATGGGCAACCACTTCCAAATCATCTTGGCCGGAACTGGAGATCCCAACACCGCCGATGTTCAGCAACCGCTGCGTGAACGATTGGTCCAGTTGGATATTGCGAACGTCGTTGTGTTGCACTTCGGAGGTCGCCCGCGAGATGATTCCCTCCTGATAGATCGTGCGGTCATCGGTCACCGTCAACGTAGTAAACCGACTGACCAACATCCAGACCCCAACGACCCCAGCGATCACCAGCAACACGATTCCGCAACCCCAAGTCACCAGCGACGCCGGCCCCAGCATCGCGTTTTCATCAAAGGCGTAGCCAGCGATCGAAGCTCCGGCCAGCGACGCGATCAGGACAACCAGGGATACCAAAAAGAGGGCCCCGAGGATCAAGGAGGCGAGAGGCCGAGCGCGAAAGACAACCGGATGAACCTTCGCCAACGTCCGCTCGCTCGGCTCCGCCGCCATCCGATCGGCGTTGACCGATTCCCGACCAACCTCCTGAACCGAAGTGACCACCGCAGTGGGAATTTCGATCTCAAACGGTTTTGCGCATTCGGGACAGACGACCGGTCCATCGAGATGTTCGATCGTGCTATCGACTTTGTTCTGACAATAAGGGCATTGAGCGGTAAGGACTTGCATGGCGATCGACTCCAGAGTTCAAGTAGCGATTGGTCGTGGCATCGCCAAACACTCTGCATATCCCATGCCACCCCAAACGCCGCTCTGCTGGAGTCGAGCCTTCAGGCGAAATCTCGTTTAACCGCGAGGGCAACGCCCCGCGCGTCCAATCCCCGTCAATCTAAAAAACAATCAAGCCACCGAGTTCACCGAGCCCACAGAGAAAACCAACAACGAGCGCACTTCTCAGTGATCTCTGAGACCTCTGTGGCTAAATCAAAAACAGCCCCGCTCGTTTAACCGCGAGGGCAACGCCCCGCGCGTCCAATCCCCGCCAATCTAAAAAACAATCAAGCCACCGAGTTCACCGAGCCCACAGAGAAAACCAACAACAAACGCCCCCTCAGTGATCTCCGAGTCCTCTGTGGCTAAATCAAAAACAGCCCCGCGCGTTTAACCGCGAGGGCAACGCCCCGCGCGTCCAATCCCCGCCAATCTAAAAAACAATCAAGCCACCGAGTTCACCGAGCCCACAGAGAAAACCAACAACGAGCGTCCCCTCTGTGATCTCTGAGACCTCTGTGGCTAAATCAAAAACTGCCCCGCTCGTTTAACCGCGTGGGCAACGCCCCTCGCGCCCCCCGCCGAACTAAAAAGCAATGAAGCCACCGAGAAAAACCACCAACGAGCGCATCCCTCAGTGATCTCTGAGACCTCTGTGGCTAAATCAGAAACCTGCGGTCGCATCCGTCCTATCCTCTGGGCGATCACTATTTACCATCTCGCTGCAAGCGTGCGGTCACCGGATAGTGATCCGATGGCGCCCGTCCCTCTTTGGCTGTGCGATCGATTTGCGCGTCGAGGATCTTCCGGTTGCCACGGGTAGCGATCCAGTCGATTCGAGGCCCGGCAAACTGATCGCCCAGGAACCTCGAGATCGTCGTATCCCCCTTCGTCTCCTTGGGCCTCGCGACCGCGAAGGTGTCGACAAGCCGCGACGATTCCGCGGCGTCGGCGAACAGGGTGCGATAGGGCACACTGGTAACCGATGAATTAAAATCTCCGGTCAACACGACGTCGCAGTCCGCTCCCAGTTCGTCGATCTTCCGCAACACCAATGCGGCCGATTCGTCGCGAGCCTGTTGTCCGCGATGATCGAAGTGCGTGTTGATAAACAGGATCTCGCGCGGCGAGTTCGACTGGCGGTCTTTCAATCGCACCCATGAAGAGATCCGCGGTAGGCTGCTATCCCACGACTTGCTGCCCGCCTTGCCCGGCGTCTCGCTGAGCCAGAAGTGGCCTTCATCGCGCAGTTCAAAACGCTTGGTCTTGAAGAACAGCGCCGTCATCTCGCCTTTGTCACTGCCATCGTCTCGCCCCACACCAACACTTGTGTAATCGGGCATCCGTTGCTCGAGGAACTGTTTCTGAAACTCCAGCGTTTCCTGAGTCCCCAACAGATCGGGATCGTAGGCCGCGATGGTTTCGGCAACAAATTCTTTCCGCCGCTCCCAATGGTTCTCGCCATCAGACGCCGTCCCATAACGAATGTTGAAGCTCATCACTCGCACGTCGTCTGCGATCGCAACGGGACTCGCGGACAGCGAAACCAACGTGCTCCACAACAGAACAAGCGGTAAAAACGCAGCGAAGTAGAAACATGAAGAACGTCGACGGGAGAGTGTCATAGGTGAAGATCGCCTGTTGGATGGAAAGGAGAAACTAAAAACAAAACGGGTTCAGACAAAGCGCGGCTCCGCCCTGTTCGGCCCTGAAAAAGGAACACGCCCCCGCTTTCCGCATCCAGCATACTGAATGGGGCACGCAAGTGAGACAACAAGCAAAATCGCAGGGAAGAAAAAAGGGGTTGCCCACACATCCCCATGCGTTGACGCCTGAACAACAAATATGAACAGTCGCGACAGCGGCGAAAGCATTTAGCTGCGGGCATCAGCCCGCAGATCAAACGCCTCCCACTGAAAGCCGCAGCCGCGAAGCGGCGACAGCAACCGACTGCTACCGCCGCTTCGCGGCTAGCACAATCGCGGACGCACACTTTCCTGCAGGCTGACGCATGCAGCTAATCGCTGCCATCGCTTCGCGATTCAACCGCACAGCCGCAAAAGCCGCGAACGCGGCGAAAGCAGATCAAACGCCCAACCGCCGGCGCAGCCGCGAAGCGGCGACAGCAACCGCCTGCTACCGCCGCTTCGCGGCTGACACAATCACGAACGCTCGCATCTGCAGGCTCACGCCTGCAGCTAGTCGCTGCCATCGCTTCGCGATTCAACCGCACAGCCGCAAAAACCGCGAACGCGGCGAAAGCATTTAGCTGCGGGCATCAGCCCGCAGATCAAACGCCTCCCACAGAAAGCCGCAGCCGCGAAGCGGCGAAAGCAACCGACTGCTACCGCCGCTTCGCGGCTAGCACAATCGCGGACGCACACTTTCCTGCAGGCTGACGCCTGCAGCTAGTCGCTGCTATCGCTTCGCGATTCAATCGAACAGCGGCGACAGCGTTCAAGTGCGGGCGTCAGCCCGCAGACTCAACGAAACCAAATCCGCCCTCCCCTGCCCTGTTTTGTGGGCCATACGCGATTGCTGGCGGGCGAGTTATATTGATGAAGAAGCTGCATTGTCCTCTTTGCCTCCAAACGCGATCTGCCGTGAACCAGCCAATTTCCATCAACATCCCACGCGTCGATGCCCGCAATGGCGCCGCCCCCGCGATCCTCGACCAACTGCGTGCCAAGCTCAGCCCGGCTGGCGATGTCGTCAGCCCCAAGGGGCGCGAATTGACGCTAAAGGTCTTCGGCGAAGCCTTGGCTCCGGCCGCCGTCGTCGATCGGATCTGCAACGATATCCAACGCGATGGCGATACCGCTCTGCTGCGTTATTGCCAATCGCTCGATGGAGCGGATCTGGATGCCGCTTCGCTGCGCGTCCCCGCCGCCGAACTGCAGCAAGCCCATGCCACCGCCGATCCCGAGTTCCTGCAATGCATCCGCCGGATCGCGGAAAACATCCGCACGTTCCAATCGGCGATCCTGCACCAAGATGTCACGATCACGCCCAAGCCAGGCGTCAGCTTGACCCAGCGGTATGTGCCGCTGCGTCGGATCGGAGTCTGCGTCCCCGGTGGCGCCGCCGCCTATCCGTCGACGGTGCTGATGACCGTAGTCCCCGCGCAAGTCGCCGGCGTCGGGGAGATCGCCGTCGTCGCGCCGCCGACAAAATTCGGATCTTACAACAACGACATCCTCGCCACCTGCCATGAACTGGGCGTGACCGAGGTCTACCGGATGGGAGGCGCCCAAGCCGTCGCGGCGATGGCCTTCGGAACCGATACCGTCCCGGCAGTCGACAAGATCGTCGGCCCCGGCAACTTGTTTGTCGCGTTGGCGAAGAAGCAAGTCTATGGACATGTCGACATCGATTCGATCGCCGGCCCCAGCGAAGTGATCGCGATCGCCGACGACACCGCCAACCCAGCCCACGTCGCCGCCGACCTGTTGTCGCAAGCTGAACACTCCCCCGGCTCGGCGATCCTGATCTCGTGGAGTCAGTCGCTGTTGGACGCCACGTACGCGGCGATCTGCGAGCAACTAGAAACCCTGGAACGCAGCGACCTGACCCGCCCCAGCTTGGAAGCCTACGGCGCGTTGATCCTCGTCGACAACCGCGAACAAGCGCGGCGGATGACCGATGCGTTTGCACCGGAGCATCTGCACATTCAATGCGAATCGGCTCGCCAACTGGCCACATCGATTCGCAATGCCGGCGCCACCTTCATCGGCAACTACACCCCCGTCGCTCTGGGCGATTATGCAGCGGGCCCCAGTCACGTGTTGCCGACCAGCGGCACCGCCCGCTGGGCCGCTGGCCTGTCCAGCAACGACTTCGTCCGCAGCGGCAGCATGATCGAGTTCGACCAAACCGGCCTCGAAAACATCGCCGACGACGTCCAACTGCTGGCTGAAAAAGAAGGCCTCACCGCCCATCGACTCAGCGTCTCGATCCGCCGATAACACCGATGGTCGCCTTTCGCTCAGCGAAAGTGCGGCAACCAGCACGCCCCTCCAACGCACTTTCGCGGAGCGAAAGGGGATTAAACCAACATCCTTTCGCGGAGCGAAAGGCGACCAACCAACCGCCAGCTCGATCTCAACCGATGACCAACAGCAAACTCCGCTTCCGCCCCGCGCTGTCGAAGATGAAGGCCTACGTTCCCGGCGAACAGCCTCAGGGTGGCAAATTCATCAAGCTGAACACCAACGAAAATCCCTACCCACCGGCTCCCGCCGTGGTCGAAGCGATCCGCGCGGCGGCCGACAGCCGACTGGAACGCTACCCCGACCCCGTCGGTTCGTCCTTTCGCCGCATGGCCGCGCAGCGACTTGGCCTGCCCGGCCCCGAGTGGATTTTGTGTGGCAACGGAAGCGATGAGATCCTGACGATTCTGGTCCGCGGATTTTTGAGCGACGGCGACCTGCTGCGGATGCCAACTCCCAGCTACATCTTGTACCGGACCCTCGCCGAGATCCAAGGCGCCCGCTGCGAAGAGATTTCGTTTAACGCCGACTGGACCCTACCGGCCGCATTCAGCAGCCCCGACGGCGATCCGCGACTGACCCTTCTGCCCAACCCGAACAGCCCCAGCGGAACCGTTCTGTCGCCGCAAGCTGTCGCGGAAATCGCCGCCCCCCTCCCCTGCCCTCTCGTCGTCGATGAAGCTTACGGCGACTTTGCCGAAGAGAACTGCATCGACCTGGTCAAGCAACACGAAAACATCTTGGTGACGCGGACGCTCAGCAAATCGTATTCGCTGGCCGGCCTGCGATTTGGGTTCCTCGTTGCCCAACCGCACGTGATCACCGAACTGACCAAGATCAAAGACAGCTACAACTGCGACGCGATCGCGATCGCCGCCGCCACAGCCGCGATCGCCGCCAGCGATTGGCAAACCGAGAACCGAGCGAAGATCCTGGCGACGCGCGAGCGAGCCAAGGGGAAGCTCCGGGAACTCGGCTTCGACGTCCTCGATTCGGCCGCAAATTTCTTGTGGTGCACCCACCCCGATCGCGCACTCAAACCGATCTACGAATCGCTGAAAGAGAACCAAGTGCTCGTCCGCTACATGGACTACGCCGGCTGGGGCGATGGACTGCGGATCACGATCGGCACCGACGCACAGATCGACGCCGCCCTAGTCGTCCTGGCTCGCCTGCTGCAATCCGACGCGTAACGCATTCGCAACAGCGTGTCTCATACAACGACGATCAAGCCTTCATCGACGGCACGATACGTTCAATCGCCTACGCTGCCAAACCCTGCTTCCGAAGCGGCCCGCTGCGCCGCGGGCACCGCACGATGCCTTCGATCAAGGCCTCGCAAGCTGCTGCGCTGACAATTGAGAGCCAAAGATGCTTCGCTGCGACCGGGACACTATAATGGCGTCGGAGTCCAAGAAAGCGGAGAGGATTCGGGGCCCCCGGACTCGCCGCTTTCGTTCGCCATCCCGCCGGTGAAAACCACATGAGCCCACCCCTAAAGTCGAAGCGAACGCAATTGTTGCGCTGCGCCGCCGCTGCGCTGGCCTCACGGAATACGAATCCGTTTGCTGGCCACGCTTATCGCCTCCCAGCAACAGTCATTCTATTCATCCTCGCTGGATCGATCGCAACAGCGGAACAGTCGCCACAAGCGATCGAGTTCTTCGAAAACAAGATCCGCCCGCTGCTGGCCGACAATTGCCAAAGCTGTCACGGTAGCAAAACGCAATGGGGAGGACTGCGACTCGATTCCCGCCAGGCGTTGCTGCAAGGTGGCGACAGCGGAGCGGCGGTTGTCGCGGGAGCAGCGGGCGAAAGCGAATTGATCCGCCGCATTGTTTCCGATGACGAATCCGAAAAGATGCCGCCGCCGGACAGCGAAAAACAACTCACCGCCGCCGCGATCGCGGATCTCAAACACTGGATCGACAACGGTGCTGCTTGGCCCGAATCGGACGCACCCAGCAACGACATGGCCGATATCGCCGCATCGCACTGGGCCTTCCAACCTCTAACCTCTCCCACGCCGCCGACTCCGCAAAACGTGGATTGGGGACAGACGCCCGTCGATGCGTTTATCATCCGTGCGCTGGAACAACACAACCTATCGCCGTCGCCGTCCGCCGACCGACGCTCGCTGATCCGCCGAGCGACGTTTGACCTAACTGGACTGCCACCGACCGCCGAACAAGTTCAACGATTCGTTGAAGACGATGGTGTCGACGCCTATCCGCTGTTGATCGATCGGCTGCTCGATTCGCCAGCCTATGGGGAACAATGGGGGCGACACTGGCTGGACGTTGCACGCTACTCCGACACCAAGGGCTACGTTTACGGACGCGAAGAGAAACGCTTCATCCATGCGTCTCACTATCGCGATTGGGTGATCCGATCCTTTAATGAAGACCTTCCCTACGACCGATTCCTGCTGCTGCAGATCGCTGCCGACCAAGCCGCCCCCGACGATCCGGCGGCCGCGGCGGCGATGGGCTTCCTGACCCTGGGCCGCCGATTTCTCGGAGTCCAACCCGACATCATCGACGACCGCATCGATGTCGTCACCCGCGGCACGATGGGGCTGACGGTCAGTTGTGCCCGCTGCCACGACCACAAGTTCGATCCGATCCCCACCGCCGATTACTACTCGCTGTACGGCGTTTTCCAAAACTGCGCGGAACATCCCGTCGCGCTGCCGCGACCTCAAAGCCATCCTACGTCCGATGAACTTTCGGATTTTGAAGTCGAACTTAAAAAGCGGCTCGATGCGCTGGAAGCTGGCCTCTCGGCAGCCCGCACCGAATTCGCAAAGCTCGCCCGACAACGGATCGGCGAATACCTGCAAGCTCAATTCGAACTGGACAAATATCCCGAACAATCGTTCAGCCAGATCCTCAGCAAAAAGGATCTACTGCCATCTACGGTTCGACGCTGGCAAAAATATCTGCAGCAGCCCGAGCGGCAATCCGACCCGATCTTCTTGATCTGGTATCAACTGGCGCAACTCCCCGACGATCGATTCGCTGAGCTTTCGCAAGCGGCACTGGCCAGCCTTTCACAGGACTCTCCCGCGATCAATCCACGCGTCGCGGCGGCGTTTGCGACGGCGCCAAGCTCCAAGCAGGAACTGGTCGATCGGTACGCCAAGCTGTTCACCGATGTCGACCAGCAGTGGCAAACGCTGGCCGAGAAAGCGACACAAGCCGCTGAAAATCAAACCGAGGTGACACCGTCGACGCAGTTGCCCGATCCGGCCGATGAGAGCTTGCGGCAAGTGCTTTACGGCGACGGATCTCCTTGCATGATTCCCGATCTACCGATCATCAACATCGAATTTGATGTCGACACCGGCACCTGTGTCGCGCTTTGGAAACTACAGAACGCCGTGGACCAATGGATCATCTCCAATCCGTCAGCCGCTCCGCATGCGATCGTTTTGCGAGACCGCGAGCCGTTGGTTCAGCCACGGATCTTCCGCCGCGGAAACCCGGTCAACATTGGCGATGAAGTCCCGCGACAATTCCTTGGCGTCGTCGCTGGCAGCGATCGTGCCCCGTTCGCTCGAGGCAGCGGACGACTGGAACTCGCCCAGGCGATCGCGTCGGCCGACAACCCGCTGACAGCAAGGGTCTGGGTCAACCGCGTCTGGGCTCATCATTTCGGCCGCGGAATCGTACCGACAACCAGCGACTTCGGCACCCGCGCCGAACCGCCATCGCATCCGGAACTGCTCGACTGGCTGACTCGCGGATTTATCGAATCGGGCTGGAGCACAAAGTGGCTGCATCGTCAGATCATGCTTTCGTCAGCTTATCGCCAACGATCGACCGGGCCAGACAGCCCGTCGGAATACGCAGCCGCTCGCACCGCCGATCCCGAGAATCGCCTGCTGTGGCGGATGAACGCAAGGCGACTCCGCTTTGAAGAACTCCGCGACGCACAACTCGCCGCGGCGGGAACGTTGGACATACAGCGCGGCGGCAAAGCTGTCGACTTGTTCGCCTCGGCCGCCAGCGGATCGCGGCGAACGATCTATACGATGATCGATCGCCAGTCGCTGCCGAGCGTTTTGCAAGTCTTTGATTTTGCGAACCCCGATCTTCATACGCCCCGGCGTTCCGAAACGACCGTTCCACAACAGGCGTTGTTCGGCTTGAACCATCCGTTTGTCGCCGACCGCGCTCGCGAGATCGCCGCCGCATCGAAGAGGTCGGATTCCGAAGCCCCCGCCGATCGGATTCACCAGATGTTCGCGGCGGCACTGCAGCGCCAGCCCAGCGAATCCGAACTGGCCGCAACGTTGGCGTTTGTTCGCGACGAGGACTCCCAGTCGATCGATGAGGCAGCGGAGGAGGCGAAACAGGCGTGGACTTACGGCTACGGCGAGATCGATGCCGAGGCGCAGCGGCTGTTGAGTTTCACTCCCCTGCCCTACTTCAGCGGCTCCGCTTGGCAAGGCAGCCCCCAATATCCCGACGGCCAAATCGGCTGGGCCCAGATCAACGCCGACGGCGGCCACCCCGGCAACGATCTAAAGCATGCGATCATCCGCCGCTGGACCGCTCCGGCCAGCGGTCGCTACCGGATCCAAACCACGATCGATCATGCGGAAACTCCTGGCGACGGAATCCGATGCTGGGTGCTCGCGGGCGACAAGGTGTTGCGCCGTGAGGTCGTTCACAACACGGCGATGAACGTGGACATCCTTTCGGTCGATGTCGAGCAGGGAGAGACGATCGATTTTGTCGTCGACATCTACAAGGTCTTGCATAGCGATCAACATCAATGGTCCCAGAAGATCACGCGGATTCCGCCAGCGGAAGATGCCTCGGAGACCGCTGGCAACCCCGACTGGGCCAGCCAACGCGACTTTACTGGCCTGCACACGCGGCAACTCAACCGCTGGGAACAGCTCGCCCAAACGCTGCTCCTCTCCAACGAATTCATGTTTGTGGACTAATCCCCTATGCCATTCTCACCATCGCATCGCATCGACCGTCGGTCCCTGCTGCAGCGTTCCGGCATCGGCCTGGGAATGCTGGGGCTGAACAGCTTGTTAGCCGACCAAGAGGGGACGACGCCCAGTGCAAACGACAACCGGACCGCGTCACCGCTGGCGACCAAACAACCTCACTTTCCCGGCCGCGTGAAACGCGTGGTCCACTTCTTTCTCAACGGCGGACCATCGCATGTCGACACGTTCGATCCGAAGCCGACGCTTGAAAAGCATGCCGGACAGGCGCCGCCGATGTCGCTGGCGACCGAACGAAAAACGGGAGCCTGCATGCCGTCGCCGTTTGCGTTCAAGAAGTACGGCAAAAGCGGGATCGAAGTCAGCGAACTGTTTTCGCGAACAGCCGAACATATCGACGACATCGCCGTCATCCGTTCGATGTACGCACAGGTTCCCAACCACGAACCATCGCTGATGTTAATGAATTGTGGCGATTCGGTTTTGCCACGCCCGAGCGTCGGCGCGTGGGCTCTGTATGGCCTCGGCAGCGAAAACCAGAACCTTCCCGGTTTCATCTCGATGTGTCCCAGCGGCCTACCGGTCAAAGGAGCCGAGAACTGGCAGTCGGGTTTTCTACCGGGCAGCTACCAAGGAACCTACGTCGATCCAAAGCACAGCCGGATCGACAAACTGATCGAGAACATCCACAGCCCCCACGCCACGACGAAAGTCCAACAACGGCAACTGGATCTGCTGCGACAACTGAACGCCGAACACAAATCAACCCGCCACGATCCGCGACTGGAAACGCGGATCCAATCGTACGAACTGGCCTTTCGAATGCAGATGGAAGCTGCCGACGCATTTGATGTCGCCGACGAAACCAAAGAGACCCATGAACTGTACGGCTCGGGAGTTCACGCCCGGCAAACGATGATCGCCCGGCGGCTGTTGGAACGCGGCGTCCGCTACGTCCAATTGTGGCACGGCGCCGGCAACGTCTGGGACCACCACGCGAAGCTCGAAGAGGGGCACCGAAAGTTAGCGGGCGAAATCGATCAACCGATCTCCGCACTGCTGACCGATCTGAAACGACGTGGCATGTTCCACGACACGCTGGTGATCTGGGGGGGCGAGTTTGGCCGCACGCCCACCGTGGAACTAACCGGTGGCGGAGCCGAGACGCTCGGCCGCGACCACAACCACTACGGCTTCAGCGTCTGGATGGCGGGCGGCGGCGTCCGCGGCGGCACTGTGCATGGTGCGACCGACGAATTTGGTTTCAAAGCGACGGAGAATCCTTGCAGCGTCCACGACCTGCACGCCACGATCCTGCACTTGCTGGGATTCGACCACACCAAATTGACCTACCGCTACGCCGGCCGCGACTTCCGCCTGACCGATGTCCACGGCAACGTGATCAAAAACATCTTGGCCTGATCGCGAGGCGGCCCGACGCAAACTGCAATTCCGCTGGGAACGCCGGACGCGCGAGCCCGCTCACCGCGCGACCTCGTCTCTGCGTCGCGCTGGCGCCGCGATTTATTCGCCTAAAAACTTCAACGATCCGTGGCGCAGCGCGCTCCGATCTGCACCTATAGAGAGCACTCCCAAGCGGAATGCGAAACGGTGCTCCCAGTGCGGGCACCTCTCTTCTCGCCCTCCTCTCGATTGGTGAAAATCATGGCGCGTATCTGGGATCAATGGTTCGGTCGTCGCAAGTCCGCGGAACAAGCCAATCGCCGACGCTACAAGACGCGTCGACGATGCCGCGTCGAGATGCTGGACAAACGGCAATTGCTAGCCGCAAATATTTTTCACAACGAACTGATCCCCGAGGATGTCAACGAGGACGGAATCGTGACGGCAGTCGATGCGTTGACGATCCTCAACCAGATGAACCGCCAATCCTCCAGCGACGGCGATGGCCAAACCGCATCGGGTCCGGGCAGGAAGACCGATGTCAACAACGATGGTCAACAGAGCCCGATCGATGCGTTGATGGTGATCAATAGGTTGAACCGACGCGATGACGGCGGTAACACGTTCGATCGCCCCGACAATTCGGTCGATCAGCCGACCGATGAGACAACGACGGAGGAGGAGGAAGAAGAGGAGAGCACGCCGACATCGGATGAAAGCGGCGATGTTGTGCTGCAGTGGAACGACCTCTTCGGCGAACTGCTGGCCGACAGCGTGGAAAACCAAAATCCCGGATACGCCTCGCGCTCGATGGCGATGTTGAACCTCGGGATCTACGATGCCGTTGCGATCGGCGAAAACGGCTCCGATGCCGAGACCTTCTACGAGTACGATCTCTCGGTGGCAACGGACGCCATCACCACGGAAGTGGCGGCATCGCAAGCCGCCTACACCGTGCTCAGTTCGCTCTATCCAGACCAACAAGCGACGTTGGACGCGTTCTTGGAAACGAGCCTCGCCGGCTACAAGAACGATGCCAACTTCAGCGACAGCTTGACGGTAGGGACGGAGATCGGAAACCAGATCCTTGCCAACCGTGCCGACGACGGTTCCGACGCCGTGGTCGACTACACCTATTCGGACGAAGTCGGTTCGTTCCAAGCCGATCCGCTGAACCCCGATGTTCCCGTCTGGGGACCGGGCTGGGGCGAGGTCGACACGTTTGCCATCGATTCGACCGATGCGTTCCTCCCCGACACGACACCGGCCCTGACCAGCCAAGAGTACGCGGCCTCTTACAACGAAGTCCAAGAACTGGGCGCGTTTGACAGCACCACACGGACCGCGGAACAGACCGAGATCGGCATCTTCTGGGCTTACGACCGGGAAGGGCTGGGGACACCGCTGGCGATTTACAACGATGTGCTGCTGACAGTCGCCGCGCAAGAGGGGAACACCCTGGAGGAGAACGCAGCCCTCTTTGCACAAGCTTCGGTCGCGATGGCCGACGCAGCGATCGTCGCCTGGGACACGAAGTTCACCGAAGAGTTCTGGCGACCGGTCACCGCGATCCAAAGTGGTGATCTCGACGGCAACGCGCTCACCGAAGGAGATCCCGACTGGACCGCCCTGGGAGCTCCCGACGGTGGTGATGACGAGATCGGCTTCACGCCTCAATTCCCCACCTACATCTCCGGCCACGCCACGTTTGGCGGTGCCCTGTTCGGCACGCTACAAGATTTCTACGGAACCGATGACATCGCCTTTGAACTGACCTCCGAAGAACTTGAGATCTTGCTGGAAGATCCCGAACTGCAGGAGGCTTACGGCTTGGATCTCGACGACGCGACGCGATCGTTCAGTTCGTTCAGCGAAGCGATGGCTGAAAATGGTCGCAGCCGCGTCTACCTGGGGATCCACTTCGACTTCGACGACCTCGTCGGCCAGGACGTCGGCCAAGCGGTTGCGGCGAGCGTCGCATCCGCCTTCGACACCGACTCGGATGACGACGACGATTCGAAATGGGTCGACTACGACAAAGATTCGAGAAACAACAACCAAGGAGGTGGAAACAACAACGGTCTGTCGCGCGACGAGCAGGAACGGCAACAGTCGCGCAACAGCCGACTCGCCGCCGTCGATTCGATCTTCGCGAATAATCTGCTGTAGCAGAAGTCCTACCCCGAAAACAATGCAAAGCCCCGGAAGGGGGCGACAGCATGTAGCCCACGGCGTCAGCCGTGGGACGGGTTAAGAAACGGAACTTACACGAGCCCCGAAAGGGGCGACAGATCGCGGTCCACCTGTCGCCCCTTCCGGGGCTTTGCGTTGTTTGCTTATTGCGATCCCATGGCTGACGCCGTGGGCTACTCACGATCGCCGCTACCGCGGCTGGTCGCCACCGATAGAAAGACGTTCCCCATAACTCTGCCACGCCTTGGCGAACGCCTGATCGGGCAACCAATTGGCCGTACTCCGATCGCCTTGAAAATCGGCGTAGCTGGCGATCGTCAGTTTCTGCATCCCGCCGACGCTGCGATCGTAACGATCCCCGAGCCAGCCCGACTCGATAACCGCGGGTTGCAACGGGGCCTTGGGCCATGGCTTGCCGTCTGCGATCCTTTCGCTGTCGGCCAATCGGATGCGGAGGCATGCTTCGCAAAAGGCCAACACCACCGCATACGTGGCTTCTCGCTCGCGAGGCCAATGACCACCCTGGCCGTCGACCAATAGAGCGATCGGAGCGTTTCGCTCGGTGCGGAGCGATGCGACAGCTTCGCTTTGCCCCTGATCGAAGTAGCTGTCTTGGTTGCCATGCATCACAAGCCCCGGCACCTTTTCGACGCCCGGAAAGACCAGATGCCAACTGGCGCCCGAGTGGAACGAGATCCAACCAATGACGCGGTCGGGACGCATCGCCGCATACGCTGCAGAGAATCCGGTGCCGTTGGAATGACCAAACGTAAAGAGAGGCGCGGTGGCGATTTCGGGATGGTTTACTTCCCGAGCGATTTCACCCAGGATCGTATCCAACGCGCTGGCGGGGTAGATCCCGCGTTGGATCGGATTCCCGAGAACGCCGATCAAGGCCAAGCGATGGCGATCGGCAAAGGCGCGAACCATCGGATGTTCGATCATCGGCCCGCCCACGCCATGTTCGGAGCTCAAAAAAAGCCCGTTGAGCTTGGGGACGCCGGGCGGAAGATAGATCCGAAAGACAGCTTCTTCGGCGGGCTTCTCTCCGTATCGATCGGCCAACTCCTTAAAAAGCTCCTCGCCCAACAATCGGTTTTCGTACTTCCGAGGATCGCGGCGAATCTCCCCGACGCTGTGCGACATCGAGATCATCGTCGCGTATCGAATCAATCCCGTGTCATCGGTCTCGGCAGCGAGTGCCGCTTCGATCGGCTTGCCGGGATCGGAAACGGTCACCTGCGATGCAACATATCCCTCTTTGCTCATCTCCAAACGAAAGGGGGCGGGCGTCTGCACTGAAACCGAAAACCTCCCCTCCCCGTCGGTCATCGTCGTGGCCTTCGAATCCACAACATCAATCGAAACGCCCGGCAGGATGTTGTCGCTCGTATCGCGAACAACGCCCCGTAAAGTGACATCCTTTGCATCGGCGACCTGCCAGCCATTCGCTACCAGCAGCGCGACGAAAGTCAAACCAAGGCGAAAGGACGATAACGTGAGATAGCTTCTATTTTTCATGGTGCCGCTGAACCGAATGGGAAACCGTTTTGATTGGGGATCCGAAATCATAGCATCTCGCCACTAGACCACGGGAACCAGCCCAAGCGAGGGGCTGATACGTGTTTATGATTAGGCGGATACCACCAATGGAAACGCCCGTTCGCCCTGTTGATTTGCGGTCGCGCGGCTGCACAAAATGGGATTCCATCCTGAACGTTCCCTTCCTTCTGAGAAACTCTCCGCAATGTGTGATCAAGATCATTTTGAAGACGACCTGAAAAAGTACTCCCGCCGCGACCTTGGCTCCATGGCGGCCGCAGGTGTTGGCGCCGCGATGCTGCTGCCCCGAGCGGCCGATGCTGCAGAAGTTAGCGGTAACGACGTGACGATCAAAACTCCCGATGGCGATTGCGACGCCTACTTTGTCGCTCCGAAAACTGGCGCCCACGCGGCCGTCTTGATCTGGCCCGACATCTTTGGACTGCGTCCCGCATTCCGGCAGATGGCCCAACGGCTAGCCGAATCGGGCTACAGCGTGCTGGTCGTCAATCCGTTCTACCGCACGATGAAAGCGCCCACCGCAGAGAAGGGAGCCAACACACCGATTCCGGAAGTGCGTCCGTTGGCCCAGTCGCTTAACTCAACAACGCAGACAACCGACGCCAAAGCCTTCATCGCCTGGTTGGATGCGCAACCGCAAGTCGACAAGAGTAAGAAGATCGGCACCACCGGCTACTGCATGGGCGGACCGATCGTGATGCGCACCGCTGCGGCCGTGCCAAACCGCGTCGGTGCAGCAGCCACCTTCCACGGCGGTGGACTGGCGACCGACAGTCCCGACAGCCCTCATCGCTTGATCCCGCAGATGAAGGCTCAGTTCCTGATCGCGGTCGCGGAGAACGACGACCAACGCGATCCCGAAGCGAAGAACGTCTTGGAAAAATCGTTTGCCCAAGCAAATCTCCCCGCGGAGATCGAAGTCTATCCGGCAGGGCACGGCTGGTGCCCGCCCGACACGCGCGTCCACAACCAAGAACAAGCCGAAAAGGCTTGGAAACGGATGCTTGTTCTGTTCGACAAAGCCCTGGCGTAACAACGCCCGCTGACACCGCTAAGCCGCTTTGTGCAAATCACCACACATGCGTTAGCGAACGGTTCCTCAAGGCACCAGACGCTAACGCATTGCTGCGGTTCGATCGACAAAGGAAGGGGAAACCGTAGCGGAAAGCCCCTCTCCGCCACGGTCGCTACTTCTTCTTTCGCGGCGGCTTGGGATCGAGGTTCGCGTTCAGCTGTTCTTCGCTGACGGTCGAATCGACGCCCTCTGCTGGCACCTCCACCTTGGCGGTCCAGAGCATGGTGTTGAGTACCACCTTGCGGAAATCGTCGTTGCCCCAGTTGTCATGGAAATGGCCACCGGTGAAACCGAAGCCGCGTCCGCCATCGGGTCGCTCCACCGTCCACAGCATCGCTTCAGCGCGCCCCTTCGATGCTTGGATATGCGGGTAGGGGCCCTTGGGATGCACATAGGGACCATCGCGGACCGCATCGTTGGGACTCGCCACCAGGATCGGGACAAACTTGAGATCCTCGACGTCGCGCGATTCGTTGCCGGGAATATCAGCGACAAACCGCATGTTGAAATACCATTCGTCTTGAATCGCAAACGGCTTCACGCCGCGGGTGATCGGATGCTCGGGAAGGCTGGCAAACTGCGGCTCCCAAATCGGATTGCAAGAGAACATATTTTCATAGTGACCGCCGATCCATCGCTTAAATTCGTCGCTCGCCTGATCAGCTAAGATCTCCACGCCGTAGTGCATGAAGCCGAGTCCTACGCCCTTTTTGGCGAGGGCGTCGAGCATCTTCAAACGCCGCCCTTCCTCTTGAACCACTTCGTGCCGAGCCCCGCCATCCATATAGAAGACGATCGCATCGGCCTGATCCAAGATCGATTCATCTTGGGGCCAACCGTTCAAGACCACATCGGTCTGCAGACCGGGAACGTCTTGCAAACACTTAGCCAACAACTGCACGCCGGCATTAAATTCGTGCAACCGCGGCGGGTGCGATGGCTTGCCAGCGACCAGCACCAAACGATGGTCGTCAGCAACGGCGGAGATCGTCACCGCAGCGATCAAAAAGAGAGCCGACATGCGGCGAAACAGAGAAGCATTCACTCTTAAAATTCCTCGTCAAACAGAAACAACGCGTCCAAGTTGACCAAAGTATACTTCAACGCCCGCTTTACTTTCTCACCCAACGCCGCGGATTCGCAATCTTGGAGGGTCCCCGTCGCGCGGCAGATGAGAACTCCAACAGCCTCCCCGACTCGCCCCTTCTCAAATCGCGACGATTGCCTCCCCTACCGTCGCGGGGTACGATACCCGACATCAAAACGCGTGCAAATACGATGTCGGCTGCAACCAAACCGGGCCCGGGATCCTTTCTCAATGCCCCTGCCGGGTACTACTTGCTTCCTGGCTGCAGCGAAACTCTCTTCAATTACTAACACATTTCGAGATGATTCCATGACCCATTTGAATCGAACCGGCGTGATCACTGCGGCCTTCGCCGTTGCGGTGTGGGGCCTGATTCCCGAGGCCCGCCGCGCTGAAGCGCAACAGATGACTCCCATCCCCGCGGCCCTCAGCACTCCCGATCAAGTGGAGAGCCCGTTGGGGACGCTTGAATTCCAAGACGGAGCGCCCACCGCAGGAACCGCCAAAACAGTCAAAGACATCCTGACCTTTACCAACGCACTGTCGGCATACAACAACAGCTTCCGCGGCGCCTCGGCCTATGCGATCGCCAAAGGACTAGAGAGTATCGGCGCGGCGGACAACTCGATCGTCATCTTCTCCGAACTGATGGACGCCAGCTCGTTGTTCCTGACAGCCAACTGCGACACCGTCTATTACATGAGCGCGATCAATCTGTCGGACGGACCGATGGTGCTCGAGCAACCGCCAGCTGGACTGGGAACCATCAACGACATGTGGTTCTCGTGGATCATCGACATCGGTCGACCTGGCCCCGATCGTGGGCAAGGGGGCAAATATCTGATCGTGCCACCAGGCTACGACGGCCCGCTGCCCGAAGGTGGTTATTTCATTGCCCACTCGAAGACCAATCGCGTCCTCTACGCCGCCCGTTCGTTCCTCGTTGAGAACGACCCCAAACCTGCTGTCGAGAACATCAAGAAAAACCTGAAGCTCTACCCCTACACTCCCGGCGGTTTTGGCACCAGCATCGCCGAAGCGCTCGAGGGTGAAGTCAAGTTAGGCATGAATCCGCCGTTGCCAGAAACGAAGTTTATCGAAGCGTCGGGGAAATCGTTCAACACGATCCCACCTAGCGATTATGGCTTCTTCGAGATGATCAACGAGAACGTCCAACAAGAACCAGCCACCAGCTACGACGTCGAACTGGCGGGGCAATTGGCGGCGATTGGCATCCAGCATGGCAAGCCTTTCGCGCCCGATGCGCGGACGAAAAAGATCCTTAGCGACGCCGCTGCGATCGGCAACGCCACAGGCCGCGTCTTGAACTGGCGCTACGCAACGATCCATCCCGATTGGGCTTATTACCCCAATTCCAAGTGGGGCAACATGCTGTTTGAAGGGGGTGCCTTTTTCGAAACTCCGCCGCCAGCGTATGCCGACGGGATGTTCAAGCCGCAGCCACCAACCGGTGCGCGAACGCTCGATTCTCGCACTGCTTTCTACTACGCCTACACGCTTGATTCGCCGGGCATGATCATGCGAATCCCCGGTGTCGGTTCCCAGTACCTGATGGGGTTCCTGGATAGCGAAGGCGAAGCGTTCGACGGTGGCAAAACCTACAAGCTCACACTGCCCAAGGGGATTCCAGCCCACGCTTTCTGGTCGCTCACACTGTACGACAATCAATCGCGTTCGATGCTGCAGACGCCACAGAAATACCCACGCGCTGGCAGCCAGTCCTATCCTTCTCCGGCCGCAACAGCCGCCGACGATGGTTCGACCACGATCTACTTCGGACCGCAGCAACCCGAAGGTGTCGCGCGAGGAAACTGGATTCAGACCGCCCCCGACAAAGGTTGGTTCACGATCCTGCGTCTCTACAGCCCAATGCCGTCGTTCTTCGACAAAAGCTGGCAACCGAGCGAGATCGAATTGGCCAAATAGCCGTTCGATCACCAACACCTCAATCAACAGACGCAAAAAGATAGACAAATTGAGTCGCCCGGCAACATTGGCCGGCGATTCATTTTGTCAATTGCGTCTGCGCGACTTCTAAGGACGATTGAATCCCCCGCCCGAGTGCACCACTGTGGTTCAACACGTCGCGGTCCTCACCTTACTGCTGCGAGGCCCCTCGGAAACCGTCATCTAATTCAGCTGACACCAATCTACTCGAGCGAATTAGCCTAACACGCCAATCGATGCTGCAGGCTGATTCCCTCCAGCGTGGCGCAGCCATCCGACCTTCGGATCGCAACAAGATCCCAACGCAGACCACGACGTCCGATTCTGGCCGATCCGGCCGGCAACATCCCCATCAGCCAGAAGAGGTTCGAGGAACGCTGGCGTTTGCGTCATTCAATCCCCGGCCACACCGACTCCAGAAAGACGTCGATGTTTTACGGGATCTGTGAAACCTTGGTCAATTTAGATTCTCGGGTGAATTGCCAGGTGCAAATCCTGAGGCCGAAGACTACAACGGCACTGTCGCTCGAAGCTCCAACCCGACAGGTGAACATACAGCCACCACGCCTTCAATCGCCGCCATAAAAAGCCAACATGATGACGACGAGAACCCTTGCTAGCCAGCAGCGGAAGCGGGCAAACGCCGGTCGTCGTGAAGGCCCAATAGTCGATATCGAACATGAACCAGCCGGGCCGCACCACGCTGCGGCCTGCCGATCCGCAGCCAATCAACAGACACACGATGGACACCGAACCAGAAACGAATAAACGAAAACCACACGGCCGAACAAAGTGGCTCACAAAAGTGATTGTCGCCTCTCTATTGTTATGGCTTGCCGTCGCCTATTTGGCTGCACCTTGGGCCTGGGAACTCTACATTCGGCGACATCAAGACCTAGACGACCAACCGCGGATCACACGAACCAGCGACGGCCATCCCGGCGACCCACTGAATGTTGAACTGATCGGGAGCGAAGCTCAGCTACAGCAGATCATGAAGGCCGCCGATTGGTATTCGGCCGCCGCGTTGGGTCTGAAAAGTGACCTCAAGATCGCAGCGGACACCGTCCTGTCGCGACCCGACGATGCCGCTCCGGTCAGCAGCCTGTATCTCTTTGGCCGCAAGGAAGACCTGGCCTTCGAACAACCGGTCGGTGACAACCCACGGCATCGACATCATGTTCGATTATGGAAAACGGACGAAGTGAATCCCGAGGGTCGGCCCAAATGGCTGGGCTCGGCGGTCTATGACAAACGCGTGGGGCTGAGCCATACAACCGGTCAGATCACGCACGTCACCGCGGCCGACATCGATGCCGAACGCGACTACTTATTCCAATGCCTCGAACAGACCGGTCAACTGGCCGAGCATTCGATCGAACCCAATTTCCATCAACAACACGATGGATACAACGGCGGCGGCGATCCCTGGCATACCGACGGCAGCCTCTACATCGGCGTGATCCGAGCAACGGAACCGTAACGGGCTCCCTTCAAAGTTGCGACACACAAACCACAACGTTCCACTAAATCCTTCAATCCAACGAGTAGTCTGCGATGAAAAAATTCCTTCTCGCGTCACTAATGGTCACTGCGATGTCGCTGACTCATTCGTCCGCCAGCCATGCCCAGTTCGAAAACCTGGTCCGCCATCTCCCCAACAAGGCCAACACGCTGGTGCTGTTCAACATGGAACAGATCATGGCCAGCCCGCTGGCCGTTCAGCAGAAGTGGAAGGAGAACGAACAGGCAAAATTTGCCGCCGGCCTGATGATGGTGCCTCCCCAAGCGTTGCACTTGGCGATCGCTTCGCAAATGGACATCGAACTGATGCAACCGCGTTGGCACGCATCGGTGATGGATCTTACCGAAGAGCCGGACATGTTGACGGTCACCGAGCGCCACGGCGGCAACGTCGATACGATCAGTCGGCAAGACGCAGCGGTCCTTCCCAACAACACCTACGTGGTCAAGTTTGGCAAATCGATCGCCGGAGTGATGTACCCAGCCGATCGCCAACAAGTGGCCGTCTGGATCGATGACGTATTTTCCATGACAGACCGCAAGCCGCTGACGCCCTACCTGCGCGCGGCCGAAGACTTCGCAGACAAAAAGGATGTGCCGATCATCTTGGCGATGGATCTAAAGCACCTGCTTTCGCCACAGTTCATCCGCCACCAACTGACGCAGATGAAATCGCTGCAAGGCAAGAAGGCCGACCTGGATCAACTCGCCACCGCGCTGTCGAGCGTCCGCGGCGTGACGTTGGGGATCGAGATCAGCGACCACGTCACCGGCGGCCTGAAGATCGATTTCGACGAAGACATCTCGGCCACCAAGGACTTTGCCAAGGCGTTGATCCTGGAAACGCTTGGCAGCCACGGTGTGATGCTCAAAGAATTCAAGGACTGGCAAGTCCAGGTGGGCCCGAAGGAGATGTTGCTTAAAGGAAGTCTGCAGTCGAGCGGAATCCAGCGTGTCTTCAGCCTGTTCGATATGCCCCCAGGATTTCAACCACTGCCGAACGCTTCGTCCGCGGCGACCGCTTCCACGTCGAACGATTCGAAAAAGCCAGACCCAAAACTGATGGCACATGCGACGCAGCAGTACTTCAAATCGATCAACCTGTTGATCAACGATCTGAAGCACGAAGACCAGGAACACCAAACAACCACGCCAGGCTTGGAAGCGATCTGGTATGCGAAGTATGCAGCGAAGATCGACGCCTTGCCCATCCTGCACGTCGATCCCGAGATGGTGACCTTTGCGACTCAGGTTTCCGGTGCGCTACGTCAATCGCAAAACGCGATGCGGTCGGCTGGTGCGCGAACGGCCTCGCGGATGATGAACATGCCCGACGCACAAGTCTACAACTACAAGTACGCTGCGGCCGCCGGAGCCCATTACGGCCCCTACTACAATAGCATTGGCGGAGCCTACGCTTACCGTTACCAGTACAATCCCCGCGCGTCGCTACGCCAGGACGGTGAACAACTTGCTCAGATCCAGCAACAAGAGACAAGCAAAGGGTACGCGTCCGCTAACAAAATCATGCAAGAGATCGCAATCTCAACAGCCGACATCCGACGCAAGATGACTGAGAAGTATCAGATCGAATTCTGACCTTGGCTCGGCGAGTCTCGAGGGGCGAACGAAGCAGGATCGGCCGATGCCGATCGCTCGGAAAGGAACGGAAATCACGCGATGCCGTAGGCGTTCCGAAATCGGGCGATATCTTCGCTGTGTCCCATGATCATGATGATATCCAAGGGCTCGAAGACGTATTCGCCCTCGGGATTGAATACCAAATGCTCGTCCGTTTTTTTGACAGCAATCACCAGCAGCTTATGGCGGCGATGCGCGTCGGTTTGCTCAACGGTCATCCCCACCAAGGAGCAGCCTTCGGGAATTAAGAACTCATCGAGGTCCAACTCGACAAACGCGCTCTCTGAAACCCGTTCCATCAGATCTGCAGTCGTCGGGCGCGTGATCAGGCGGAACATCTGACGGGCTCCGACCAGCGTGGGCATCACCACCTTCGTCGCGCCAGCCTGCCGCAATTTTTTCCCCGTGCTCTGCTTCTCTGCCCGCGCGATGATCTGCAAGTCGGGATTTAGATTCCGAGCGGTCAGCGTGACAAAGACACTCTCGGCGTCGTTGGGCAAGGAAATGACCAATGTCTTTGCCCGCACGATGCCAACCGCTTCGAGCGTGGACTCCTCCGTGGCATCGCCCTGCCAACAAATCATAGGCAGTGTACTGTTTTCTTGGATCACATTAGGATCCGTATCAATAACCACCAAAGGACGCCCTTGACTGGCCAGTTCGCTAACCAAGTTTTGCCCCATGCGTCCGAAACCACAAACAATGATGTGATCGGTCATCTTATTTAGATCATACGTCATCCGCTGTCGCCCAATAGCTCGGTCCAATTCACCTGCCATCATCAATTGAAACAGGCCTCCAAACGTGTAAGCCGCCGCCGACATTCCGAACAAGATCACTACGACGGTGAACAGTTTCAATTCCGGCGGCATGTTGCTCTGTTCGCCGTACCCAACGGTCGAGATCGTGATCACGACCATCCAGATCGCCCCGATCCAGTCGTAGTCGCCCAGATAACGGAACCCCACGACGGCCAGGGCCACGATCAACACCAGAATGATCGCTCCGTAGCGAATTCGCATGAGGGGTGTTTTCATCGGGCCGACAAAATACGAGAGGAGGCGATGGCGAGCTTGGAAAGTTGTCCACAGTCTACCTCGATTCGCTCAACGCGACACGTCAGCGTACGGACAACGTAGGAACGAGTTCTGAAGGTGGATTTGCCGCTTTATTCACGAGACCGCGTGGGTGCCTTGTTTGCAAAAGGAAGCCAACAGGCCCCGAGCGCGCAGCCCCAGGGCCACGCCCCCCCAAACCGGTGCAAACTTTCGATTAAAATTGATTAGAGCAGAGTTTTTGCGTAGAATCACCCATTTCGGACACCTCCCCACCATTACCTAGCCCCCTACGGACCTGTCACCTTCCTTAGATCGCCTGCACTCTTTCATCCTCATGCTGCATCGCCCTAACTTCTCCCTGCTACTCGTCTCCTTTCTCATGACCTTGCGCGCTGCTTCGGCCGAGCCATCGCTAGAAAAGGACTTGCAGCCGTTTTTGGATGCGCACTGCATGCGATGTCACGACGCAAACGTGCAGGAAGGAGAGTTCCGTCTGGACGTGTTGTCGAAAGAGATCGGCCAGCAGGACACGCCGTTTTGGGCGGAGGTGATGGAACGGATCAATTCGGGCGAGATGCCTCCCGAAGACGAAGCGATTCGCCCCACCGCCGAAGAAAGCGCGAAGATTGTCGAATGGATCGCGGCCCGATTGAAGGAGGGGGAGGCGGCGCGAATGGCACGCCGCGACCGCGTCTCGTACAACCGACTGACACGCGATGAATATGTCAACACCGTCCGCGATCTGATCGGCGTGCAATACGATGCGACGGACCCCGGCGGATTGTTGGAAGACCCGGAATGGAACGGCTTCGAACGCCTTGGTTCCGTTCTAACATTGTCCGCCAGTCATATCGAAAAATACATGACCGCGGCGGAGGTGGTCTTGAGTGAAGCGTATCCCGATCAGAAGGTCGAGTACTTGGAGGCGAGTCACCGGGCCGTCGAATTGCGGCCCAACCAACCTCACTACGATCGTCTCGAAAAGGCGGGTCTGCTGGACAAGATCCGTTATCCGTTGACCACTTCGGGTGCGATCTTCCGCGCTTCGAATCCTTATCGCGGACCGGATCGCAAGTTCCCTGGAGCGGGCGTCTATGAAATCACCTACACCGTCTGCGGGATCATGCCGGAAAATGGCCCACCACCGCGGATGCAAGTCTATGAACACAAGCTCGATCGAGTGTTGTTCGAACAAGACATTATTGCCCCGGAGGACAACCCGACGACGGTCACCTTTCGGGTCCATTGGCCGGCGGTTCGCAATCCTGAAATCCATGTCATCAACACAGCGGCGGGGCCACGCCATCCGCGAACCAACGCGGAAAGCCGGATCCCGTTCATCACCACCGCCCACCCGCGGGCCCCTTGGCAGATGAAGATCACCGACGAACAGGGACGCCCGCGGTACCCGATCTTGATCATCGATGCGATCTCGATGCGCGGTCCGATCGTGACCGAACTGGAACAGCGTCGCCGCGACGAATACATGCCAAACGAAGCGGGAAACATGGCTCAAGTGCGCACCGGACTTGCGGCGATGGCACGGCGCGCATTTCGTCGCCCTCTGTACGACGGAGAGCTGGACAGATACGTGCAAATCGTTGAAAGCGAAATCGAGGCGGGCGAATCATTTAACGACGCCGTCAAGTCCGCGATGACGGCAATCCTCTGCTCCAAGAGCTTCCTGTTTCTTGCCGAAGGGGATGAAAACTCCGACCGTGCAACACTCAACGACTGGGAGATCGCATCGCGACTGTCGTATCTGTTGTGGAGCACGATGCCCGACGACGAATTGTTCTCGCTCGCCGAACAGGGAAAACTCCGCGATCCGATGGAACTGGACCGCCAGGTGGAACGCATGCTCGCCGATCCTCGAGGCCAAAAATTCAGCGATTCGTTTTCGGCGCAGTGGCTGCATCTACGCAAGGTCGGCATGTTTCCGCCGGACAAAAAGCTCTACCCCGAATACGATTTGCATCTCGAAAAAAGCATGGTTGGCGAGACGCAAGCCTTCTTCAAAGAAGTGCTCGACCAAGGGCTGACGCTACGCGAGTTCCTCGATTCCGACTGGACGATGGTCAACCCTCGGCTCGCGCGATTCTACGGGATCGACAATATCACCAAGGATGCGTTCCAACGCGTTTCGCTCGACCGCGACACACACCGCGGCGGACTGCTGACGCAAGCCTCGATCCTTTCGCTCACATCCGACGGCACCCGGCATCGGCCTGTCCATCGCGGGGCGTGGCTATCCGAGGCGATCCTGGGCAAGACACCACCGCCACCGCCGGCGAATATCGATCCGATCGAACCGAACCCTGTCGATTCCCCCAAAGCCACGCTGCGGATGAAGCTGGAGGCGCACAAGCACGACTCGCGTTGCGCGGCGTGCCATCGCAAGATCGACCCCCTCGGTTTTGCATTCGATCATTTTAATGCGATCGGGAAATGGCGGACTCACGAATCGGTCGAAGGGACCGGCGACGATCCGGTTGTCGATGCCAGTGGCGAATTGCCCGATGGACGCAAGTTTGAAAACTCGGACCAATTCAAACAACTGCTGCTCGACGAACTCGACACGTTTAACGAAACGTTTGTCGAAAAGCTGGCGACCTACGGACTTCGCCGAACCATGACGTTTGATGATCACGACGAATTGCGGGAAATCGCAAGAGCTGGGAAGGAGAACGATTACCGCGTGCGGGAGATCGTCAAGGCGTTTGTGCTATCCGACCTCTTTCAGAAACGGTAGGCAGAAAGGAAATCGATCCAATGAATATCCAAACCAATCGCTTGAAACTGAACCGCCGCCACGTCCTGCGTGGACTCGGTGCGACGATCGCGCTGCCGATGATGGAATGCATGCAGCCGTCGGAACTGGTCGCGGCCCAGCCGATCAAATCGCCTCCCAAACGCAGCGTCTTCCTCTACATTCCCAACGGAGTCAACACGCTCACCTGGCAAATCCAAACCGCGGGGGCGGGTTATGAACTGACCTCACCGCTAGCGTCTCTCGAGCGACATCGCAACGAGATCACGCCGATCAGCGGCCTGCATCACCCGCAGGTTCTCGGCAAGCATCACAACTGCGACAAGGTTTGGTTGACTGGAGCCAACGTTCCCAGCAATGGCGGCGCCTTCCGAAACACCGTTTCGGCCGATCAATTGATGGCCGAAGTCCAAGGGGAATTCACCCGTTTCCCTTCGCTTGAACTGGCGATCGAAGGGCATTCGCTCGCCTGGTCGCGCGACGGCATTCAGATCCCTGCCGAACGCAATGTGACCACGATCTTCAACCGCCTGTTTGTCGGTGAACAAGGTGGGACCGAGGCGGTGCGGCGACGATTGAATCGGCGGGAAAGTATCCTCGATGCGGTCCTGGACGATGCGCGGCGAGTCACGGGAAAACTTGGCGCGGCCGACCGCAACAAGCTGGACGAATATCTAACCGCCGTCCGACAGGTGGAGGTTCGAACCGAACGTGCCGATGCATGGCTGAACGTTCCCCGCCCCGACCTTCCTAAATCGGAAGCCGATCGTTACGCACGCAAAATGGACCAAACGCAGGTCCGCGAATACCACCGCCTGTTCTACGACCTGATGGTGCTCGCCCTGCGAACCGACATGACACGCGTGATCACGTGCATGATCTGCAGCGAATCCAACGGCGGTTCGATTCCCGACATCGGCATCTCGCAAACCCGACATGGACTTTCGCACCACAACGGCGACCCCGAACAGCTCCGCCGCTTAACCCAGACCGATACGTTCCTGGTCGAACAGTTCAGCTACTTCCTCGACCAATTGAAAGCTCACCAGGACGAAGAGGGGAGCCTGTTGGATACGACGCAAGTTCTCTGGGGCAGCGGCATGGCCTACGGTCACAGCCACGGCAACGCGAACCTGCCAACACTCTACGCCGGTGGGAAATCGCTCGGCGTCAAACATGGCCAACACGTCGACTTCAACCTTCCCAAGATCGGCAAGTACAACGTTGCAGAGGCCAACGAGCACTACAAGATTTGTGGCCGCCCAGTCGACAGCGACGCACGCCTGAGCAATCTGCTGTTGACCATGCTACAGCGCGTCGATGTCGAAACCGACAACTTCCAGGACAGCGTCAGCACGATCTCTGAAATCGTTGCGTAACCGATCGTCACCGGTCGCGATGCGTCGACGATAAATTCCAATAGATGAAGATGCGAAGAACAGGTATGCGAAGTATTGCCATTGTCATTGCGACGACCTGCGTCGCTGTATTCGGAAGCGTTGTGCATGCCGAGGAGAAAAGTGCATTCCGCACGGACGAAAACAGCGACGAATCGCTTCCTTGGTTTCAACCGGTTCCCGGCCAGTTTCCGCCGGAAAATTCGGCGCATTACATTTCGGGCGAACTGATCGGTGTCGACTTTCCCGAGCGAAAGCTGACGCTGCGCGTCGATCGCGACGACAGCCAACCACGTGCACTGATGGACTATCCTGTCGATGCGACGATGCTGCCTTACGGCTCGGTCTACTACAACGGCGCCCCCGCGGCGCTGCAAGACATTCCACTGGGAACCCATCTCCACGGTTGGTTCTATGAACGCCCCGAAGGAGAAGAGAAACATTGGACGCTGCGAAATGGCAAGCCACACAATGTCAACGATCAACGGGCGTCACCCGAAGTCGACTTCACGCGATGCCTACGCGTCGAAGACGATTTTTCCTACTACGCGCGACAGAATCAGGTCTGGAAAATCGACCAGGTCGACCTGGAGAAAAACAAGCTCACCGCCACGTTGCAACAGGAAGATCGATCGATCGGCGATCCGAAGCTCTTCGATTTGACCTCCAGCACGGTGGTTTATCGCGGCGACGGATTTGGAACGCTGCAGAGTATCGAACCAGGGCAAACCGTCCAACTCAATGTCACCTGGGCAACGCTTTACGGGCCCGGCCGCGTGTTCCATATCTGGTTAGACGAGGAGAGTCGAACGCTTGCATCGGAACGACAGCTGCAACGACACCGAAACCATGTTCGCGAGCGCGGCGTCCCCGGCTGGGTCGACGCCGTCGATGATAAAGAACAGATCGTGACGATCACCTTCTTCGATGGGATCGATCTCACCCTGTTTGAAGACTTTGGCATCATCGTCCCCGAACCGCTCGGCTGGCCAACGTCGGGGGGCGCGAAGGATGACCTAGCCCCCAAGGGAACGATCGCGGTAGCCCGAGAATGTTTGATGACCTACGACCCGGTCAACGATCGCAAAGGGGGCAACATTCTCGCCACCAATCGAGTTCCCATACGTCCCGGTTGCAGTGGAGTCCAGATCCAAGTCCAGTGCGGGATGCTATTAGAAGGCTATCGCCCGACAAAGATCGTTCGTTTTTTCCCCGCCAGCTGGCCCGTTATCGCGATCCCTCGCGAAGAACAATTCCATGGCCGCGAATAGCGCGACGCGTCGCCTCGCACGGTGAAAGCTTCTCGAAAACGAGAAGACCGCCACGCTTGCGCCACGCAGGCGGGTAAAACTAAAAATGGCGGGGGAAGGCTTTCGCCCACAGTTTTGTTATCGAAGGCACTCGCAACCAAACTGCCGATCCAACATCGCTGGATCGCCCCCCGCCAAGACGCTCTCTCCCAGGTCACTCGGGAGACAATTCGCTGCTCCTCGATTCCTCGCCCTGCTCTTTTGGCTCGAACCAGCGATAGATCGTTGGCAGCACCAACAAGGTCAACATGGTGGAGGTGATCAATCCGCCAATGACCACCGTTGCCAGCGGACGCTGAACCTCCGCACCCGAACTGGCGGAGATTGCCATCGGAATGAACCCCAGCGCGCCGCAGGATGCTGTCATCAACACAGGTCGCAACCGGTCCATCGCTCCATGGACGACGGCGTCGCGCTGCGAGTCTCCACTGTGTCGCAGATGCCGAATGTGTTCGATCAAGACCACACCATTCATCACCGCGATCCCAAACAACGCGATAAAGCCGACGCCGGCCGAGATCGAAAACGGCATGTCCCGCAACCATAACGCCAGGATGCCGCCGGTCGCCGCGATCGGCACGTTCAAATAAATCAGCAGAGCCAACTTGGTTGAATTGAACGTCATGTAAAGCAGCGAGAAGATCAAGAACAACGCCACCGGCACGGCGATCGCCAACCGCTTGCTCGCTTGCTGCAAGTTCTCGAACTGGCCGCCCCAACGCAGCATGTAGCCGCTGGGCAGTTTGACCTCCCGATCTACCACCGCTTGCGCTTCGGCAACGAAGCCGGCCAAGTCGCGGCCGCGAACGTTGCACTGCACCAGCAGGCGCCGGCGGATCGCATCGCGACTGATTTCCACCGGTCCATCTTCCATGATGATCTCGGCCAATTGAGCAAGCGGAATCGGTTTCCCGCTGGGGTCATCGATCCTCAACTCGGCCAAGCGTTCGGTATTGAGGCGCCACTCGGGCTGCAACCGCACCTGCAATGGAAACCGCCGCTGTCCTTCAAAGACCTGTCCGACCTGCATTCCGCCGACCGTGGCAATCGCATCCAGGACGTCCCGTCCATTGATCCCATACCGCGCCAACGCATCGCGTCGCAGCTTCACTCGCATATACGACAACCCAGCAATCTGCTGAGCCGCGACATCCGCGGAACCCGGCACCTGATTGAGCGCCTTGACGATCTCATCTCCCTTGGCTTTCAAAACATCCAAATCATCGCCATACAAACTTAGGCCGATGTCCGAACGGACACCCGCCACCAATTCTTGCACCCGCAATTCAATCGGCTGGGTGAAACTGAAAGCGTTCCCCGGCACCTCCTCCTCCAACGCCTTCTGCATCGCTTCGATCAATTGCGGCTTGGGCAGCGAATCTCCCTCGTGCGGATCGGTCCGCAAGCGAATAAACAGGTCGGTTTGATAAACACCCATTGGATCGTTAGCAATTTCCGGTCGTCCTGTTTTGGAAACCACCGTCTCGACTTGCGGGAACTTCAACAAGCAGCGTTCGATCGCCTTGGTCATTTCGATCGACGTCTCCAACGAAACGCTCGGCAAACGAGTCGCTTGAATCGCGATGTCCCCTTCGTCCAACTTGGGCACAAATTCGACGCCGAACCCCGATGCCAAAACCACGCTGATCGCAAACGCGACCACCGATCCACCCATCATCAACGCAGGCCTTCGCATCGCAAACGCCAGCATCGGTTGGTACGCCTGTTTGATCCAGCGAACCAAAAACGTCTCCCCTGCCTTCACGCGGCGAGCCAAAAACAGCGATGCCAGAACGGGCATCACCGTTACCGACAAGACCAACGCCGCCGAGAGTGCGGTCATAAAAGTGAATGCCATCGGCCGGAACATCTTCCCTTCCATCCCCTGCAGACTGAGGATTGGAATGAACACGATGATCACGATGATGCCTGCAAACAAAATCGGCTTGGCGACCTCTTTCGCCGATTCGCGAAACACGCTTTCGGGCACGCGATCGCCACCATGTTTCTTTTGGTACTGCATCGCCCGGCGGACGCAGTTTTCAATCATTACCACCGCCCCGTCGACGATCACGCCAAAATCGACCGCTCCCAAACTCATCAGGTTGGCCGAAACGCCGGCGTAACGCATGGCGATCAACGCGCACATCGCCGACAACGGAATCGCAGCGGCCACGATCAATCCCGCGCGGACATCGCCCAGCAGAATGAACAGCATCATGATTACCAGGAACACGCCCACACCAATGTTCTCCGCGACGGTATGGATCGTCTTGGCGACCAATTCGGTGCGGTCGTAAAACGTATCGATCGTCACCCCCGGCGGAAGCGTCTTTTTGATCTCCGCGATCTTTTCCTTGACGTCGGCCACGACTTGGCGCGAGTTGCCCCCCATCAACATCATCACCATTCCGATGACAGCTTCCCGGTCGCCGTCGCGGGTGACCGCCCCTTGCCGCAACATCGGCGCGAAATCCACCTTGGCAACGTCGGAGATACGAATCGGCACGCCATCGCGACTGTCCAACACGATCAACCGGATATCGTCCAGCGATTGAATTAAACCCTCGCCGCGGATCAACCGCTGCTCCGCATCGTGCGCGATATATCCGCCCCCCGAATTCCCATTGTTCTCCTCCAAGGCGGTGAACACGTCGCTCAACGAAACGCCATAGTTCTTCAGCTTGTCGGGATCGATTTGCACTTCATAAGTTTTCAGCTCGCCGCCAAACGTATTGACTTCGATCACCCCCGGTACGCTCCGCAATTGAAACGCAATCTGCCAATCGAGGATCGTTCGCAGATCCGACAGACTCTGTTCGCTGCCTGGATCGGCACGAACTTCGAATTGGTAGATCTCGCTCATCCCCGTCGCGATCGGGCCCAGCGAAGGCGTCCCCATCCCCGGCGGTATGTTTTCGCGCGCCTGCAGCAAGCGTTCGTTGATCAGATTCCGAGCCCAATAGATGTCCGTGCCATCTTCAAAGGCGACCGTGACGGCGGACAATCCGAATCGGCTGATCGAACGAATCTCGGTGATCCGCGGGATCCCACTCATCGCATTCTCGACCGGGAACGTGATGAATTGCTCGACCTCCACCGGCCCCAGGGCAGGCGAATTCGTTAGCACTTGGACCTGCACATTGGTGAGATCGGGAACCGCGTCCAACGGGATCGTCATCGCCGCGAATGCCCCCATCCCCAGGATGACCAACGACAACAGCATGACGATAAAGCGGTTATTCAACGAAGCATCAATGATGGAATTTAACATCGCTTATTCTTCTCCCATCAGATCTGCCAACATCTGCGACTTCAAAATGAAGCCCCCCTGCACGACGACCGATTCATCAGGTTCCAAACCCTGCTTGATCGTGATCGATCTCTCGTTGGCCGTCCCCACGCGGACATTGCGTCGTTCGAACTGGGCCTCGCCGCGGTGAATGAAGACGAATTTCTGCCCTTCGTGTTCTTGGATCGCCGTCAGCGGAACCTGCAGCACATCCTGTTGCGTGACCGCCGACAGATCGACGGTGACAAACATCCCCGGTTTTAAAAGATGTTCCGCATTGTCGGCGATCGCGCGCATGCTGATCGTCCGCGTCGATTCATCCATCGTTTCGCCAGCGAAAAACACTTCGGCTTCGAAAGTCTGGTCGGGCCAAGATTCGCTGTGCAGATGAATCGTCTGCCCCGCCAACGACGCCAGCAACGGAATGTGCTCCTGATACAAATCGGTCAAAATCCAAACCGTCGACAGGTCGGCAATGCTCAACAACATCACATCGGGACGCACCTGTTCGCTGAGCACCACGTCTTTGGTCAGCACCGTTCCATCGAACGGCGCTCGCAGCAAATAGTGAGAAATGCCTTCTCCCTGCTCGGCGGGATCAATTTTCTTGAGCTCTTCGTCGCGGACTCCCAAGATATGCAGCGTCGTCTCCGCCACAGCCGCCTGCGTTTCGGTTTCCTTCAGCAATTGGGAAGAGAGCAACGACGACATTCGCAGCCCGTGCTCCACCTCTTCCAACCGCGACTGAAAAGTTGCCTGGTCCGCATTTCGATTGGCTTCTGCACTCAGCAGCGTCTTCCCCGACACGGCTCCCGAATTGGCAATACCTTGCAATCGCGAGACATCCGCCTGCGACTTGGTGTAGCTGGAATAAGCGGTTAGAAGACGTTCGCGATACTCCCCCATCGGTCGACTGCGGAATGCGACCTCAATTTGTTCGATCGGCATCCGCTCTCGCAACGCCTTGACCAGATCCCTCACATTGTTCGCGATCTCCGTCTGCATCTCGTGTTTCGCCGTGGCCATTTCCAACTGCAACCGCGATTGAAACAGCTTCAGTTTCGCTTCACCAATCTCGCGACTATGAATCGTCGCCAACAACTGCCCCGCTTTGACCTGCTGCCCCAGGCCAACGGAAACAGATTCGACAATCCCTTCGACCATCGGATAGATGTGGGCAACGCGATCTTGATTCAGCGACACTTTTCCGGTCAACCGCACGGTCGTCTCAAAAGCCCCACGCTCCACCGGGCGCAGCTGGATCCCCGACACCTCCCATCGCGACTCGGGCAGTTCCAACAACTCCGTCCGATCAGCGTTTCCCGCGTCGGTTGCACCTGCTGACGTCACATCATCGGCTTCAAAATTTGCCAATTGAATCGGGGTCGCATCGGCCTGCTGCGTCCCCACTGCATGATCGTGTGACTCGCCACGACGATTGATAAACATCGCCGCAATCAACAGGAAGAGGAGGAGGCACAGGACGGACAGCGCGATGCCTCGCGCGGATAACGTCGGTTGGTGCGCAGGCCGTTGAGAAGTTTCGGTGGGGTTCATGGAATGACTCATAATTGGCAGGATGGCAGAGGGAAGCAGCAGACGCGCTGATGACACGGAAATCCGATACCGAGAAGCAACCGACGCGATCAAACCCTTGGTGACGCAAGCGATTTGGCGTCAACATGCGTTTCCCGATTCAGCAAAGCTGAAAGCAGCAGCGACTCGGAGAACCCGAGACGGTTAACAGCGCATGACCGACGAGCAAGTCGGCATAGAGATGCGGCTCAAAGCCTGGCCGCTGAACCAATTGGAGCTCGACAAAGTCCTATCCACTTCGGTGCCGGATCGACCACGAAACGAATCGACAGGATTCGCCGCCAGCAAGTCTCCGAGGGACAAATCCACCGGAGCGTTCGACGACATGGAATAGCATGGCAGCGATTGCACCACCGACGCTTCGCCGTTGAGTCCCGCGTAACCGACCCCACGCATCAACCAATGCAGATGCCAGTCGGAACCATTGTTTTGGTTGAATCCATCGCGATGGTGTCGCTGCAGATGCTGGACTAATTCAACATCCCCCATCCTCGAATCGATCGCACTGGCATGCGAATGGACGATCGGGGTGGGTCCAACCCACAACGACGACACCAGCAAGCAAAGCTGGAGGCAGATGCGATAGTTCGTCGGGGGAAGGATGGAATTCATCAACGAATTTAAAAGTCCGAGCGTGTTAACTCATCGTTTTGGAAAGCGAGCGGCTTCGACCAGGCTGGCATGGCGAGGCTGGATATCCGCTCCCCTCTCACGCGATCCACTGTAGATCTCACCAAACAAGTTGTCAAGAATTAGCGCACTTGCCACGATCTTGGGGAGGGCAAGTGCTCGGTAACGTTGAATTCCAAAACGGCATGACCACCTCATTCGTCGCGTCCCCGACATCCGCAGCGACGATTCAGGGCGCGCGTTCCACATTCCGCCTGCCTCTCGTTCGCGGTGCCAATGAACGACATGGAACACGTCCGAACGATCCCTTGCCACCTCGGCTCGGCCACGCCGTCCCCTATCCTCGGCAAGCGATCTCAAGCGAAAACCGTTGCCTCCCCTCGCCTTGGCCTCATAAACACGCCTAACCAACCAGACAAGTTCACGCTTAGGACGCACAAAATTCCCGACAAATTCACTTGGAGATGCGATCCGAGTGACATCTATGAAGAGCCGATGAATTTGGGTTTGATCGCCTAGACGAAGCCTTCCTAACCGTCGAAGCATGGGGTTATCCTGCTGCCGCAATTTACTGACTGTCACAAAACATTATTTCCAGTCACACAAGCGACCTGCCCCACCCCATTCTCAGGGCGACTCGTTTGTCATCTTCACCTTCACTTCAAAAAGGCCTCACCATGCGACATCCTAGAAAAAAACGCCGCGGCTTCACCCTCGTGGAACTACTTGTTGTGATCGCCATCATCGGCATCCTAGTTGGCCTGTTGTTGCCAGCCGTCCAAGCCGCTCGCGAAGCTGCCCGCCGTATGCAATGCAGCAACAACCTGAAACAAATTGGCCTCGCCACCCACAACTTCCACGACACGTTTGGCCACCTACCGACCGGCGGATCCGATGGACCGTTTGCGACATGCTGCAGTTCGACCGTCCGTGAAGGTTGGAGCTGGTTGTACCAATTGACTCCATTCATCGAACAGAACAACGTCCATGAATTGCCCACCAACGCCGACGTCTACTCTTCGCTGATCCCATCCTACGCCTGCCCTTCCCGCCGCACCGCTCAACTTTGGAACGGAACCTTTCGCGCCGATTACGCAGGCAACGGCGGCATCACAACCCAAACCTGGCAAGGACCTTTCGTTCGCCAATGGAAAACCCTACCGTTACCCACGGGCACAACCAACCTCAAGCCGGACCAAACACGTCGTCTGGAGGATATCAAAGACGGTACCTCCAACACGCTGCTGGTCGCTGAAAAGCAGGTCCACTGGTCGACCTTCGGTACTGCTGGCGGAGACAACGAAGTTTGGGCCAACGCTGGCTGGGACCAAGACATCGTCCGCTACGGCAACTTCTTGCCCGAACCCGACAACGACCATCCCGACAGCACCCAGCCGGCGCACTGGTCGAATCGCTTCGGCGGCTCGCACGTTGGCGGTGTCCAAGGTGTTCGCGCCGATGGGTCGGTCGTGATGGTTCCCTACACCATCGACGCCGTCAACTTCCAGAACTTCTGCACCATCCGCGATGGCGCACCCATCGATGAAGATCTCTTCTAATCCAATAATCCCACCCTCTATCGACAGAACTTAGCATCATGAATTATCGATCGATTACCCTGCTGATGTTGATTGCCCTCCCACTGCTGGGATGCAATTCCGAACAGCCCACCATGACCGATCCGACGGATATCGAAGCCTTCGAGCAACAGGTGGTCAACGACGAAATGGCCCATCAACAACAGATGGCCGAAGAAGCCAAAGCTGCGAACAAGAAGTAGCAACAACGATCACAAACGATTCCGCTGCGAAGCAGTCCTCCCTTGAACCTCACAGCGGCGAGCGACCCATCATGTCGCTCGCTGCTGTAGTATTTTGGCTGAAGCCTCGGACTCCAGCGTCGAGATCCGTCGGCTGAAGCCTCGGACTCCAACGCGGGGATCTGATCGGCTAAAGCCTCTGACTCCAACAATTTCTAAGCGATCAGTTCTTTGATCGCTTCGCCGCCGAATTGGCTCAGCTGTTTATAGCGACCTGCGTGCAGGTAGGTCAGTTTGTTGTCGTCGAGTCCCAACAGGTGCATCAGCGTTACGTGCAGATCGCGGATCGGATGCACGCACTCGACGGCGGATGATCCAAGTTCGTCGGTCCCACCAACGATGGCACCTCGCTTGACTCCACCTCCGGCCATCAGCATCGTCATCGCGTTGTTGTTGTGACCGCGGCCCAACGAATAGACGCCGCCACGCTTGTTGTTGTCGGGCGTGCGACCAAATTCGCCGGTCCAGATGATCAACGTATCCTCTAACATTCCCCGTTGCTTCAGGTCGCGGATCAACGCCGCCATCGGTTGATCGACGCTCTTGATTCGCGAGGTGTGCCCACGTTCCAAGTAATCGTGGCTGTCCCAACCGCCGCTGAAGATCTGCACAAACCGGACACCGCTTTCGACCAACCGTCGAGCCATCAGACACTGCCGACCAAACGTCTCGGTCTCCGGGGCGTTCAGCCCATACATGTCCAGCGTTTGCTGAGTCTCCTTCGATAGATCGATCACTCCCGGCACTTCGGTCTGCATCCGAAACGCTAACTCATAACTCTCCATCCGCGCCCGCAACCGTTGGTCGTCGGCCCCCAACGATTCGAGATGCGATTGGTTCAATCGCGCCAGCTCATCGAGCGCGCGGCGTTGGTGTTCCCGCGACTTGAACTCTTGCGACGCGAGGTCCAAGATCGGCGACCCCGTTGGTCGCAGCCGCGTTCCCTGGTAATAGGGAGGCAAAAAACCGTTGGTCCAGTTCCCCGCGCCTCCCTGCGGCAACGCCAACTCCGTCATCACGACGTAGCCCGGCAGATTCTCATTCTCCGACCCCAAACCGTACGTCGCCCAAGCGCCCAACCCCGGATCGCCTCCCAGCCGACTTCCAGTGTTCATGTGGAACAGCGCTTCGGGATGGTTCAGCGATTCGGCTTGGCAACCGCGATAATTGCACAACTCATCGGCCACGTAGGGATCGGCCAGATGCTTCCACTGGTCGCACATCTCGATCCCCGATTGCCCGACCTTCTGAAAACCAAACGGGCTTCCGACGAAGAACTTGAAACCCGACTCCTGTCCCGCTTTCAGCTTCGATTCCTTTTTATGCATCCGCGTCAATTCCGGCTTGGGATCAAAGGTGTCCATGTGTCCGGGCCCCCCTTCCATAAACAACATGATCACGTTTTTCGCTTTGGCCGGCATCATCGGCGGCTTGGGCGACAACGGTCCCGTGGCCGCAGCCGCTTCGCTAGCCAATAGATTCGTCAGTGCGACCGAACCGAGCGAAGCTCCCAGTTGATACAGGAAGGATCGCCGTGAGTCGTTGATTTGAGGATGAACGTTCATCGATTCGCTCGCAGGAAAAAGTGGACGGAAAGTCAGAGTTAACGATTCACCACAGCCGTAGTGGATCTTGTTAAAGATCCTTCGAGAAATGGGATTTATTTAAAACGGGATCTTTAACAAGACCCGGTGTCGACGGGGGAGGGATCTTTAACAAGATCCACTACCGAAGGGGATGGTCATTCCACATACATAAATTCATTGGTGTTGAATAAAAGCAAACAGGCGTCGGCCAAGGCTCGCGTCGCGGCCGACACGTCGTTTGCTTTGGCATCGGGAACGTACTGCTCGAAGACCGGCAAGATCTCTTGATATTCAAACACCTCTCCCGAAAACTCCTCGACCAACGAACGCGTGATCTCGGTCGGATAACGAACCGCTGCGGGAGCCTTTCCTTCGTGATACGCTTGCATATCGCGAACGTACTGCGTCAGTCGTTGCGATTCATTTGATGTTGGCTCGCGCCCCAAGACCAAACGAAACGCATAAGCGATCTGATCCGCAACCGTCTGCTGCTCGCGTTGCAGTCGCAGCGCCAACGCGATGCTGCGATCGGTGATCACGTCGCTGTTGAGCAAACCAAAAACCTGAGGCGTAACGGCCGCCGATTCACGAACCTCACACGTCTCGTTCGAATTCGGTTGATTAAATAGCTCGGTGAATGGATCGGATTGGCCGCGAACATGGTAGGCATAGATCGTGCGGCGATTCCGCAATTCGGGAGTCGGCGACGGTTGGTAGGCCGGCGCCAACGAGAACTGGATCATCCGCGGCTGCAGCGCCACCTCCATATTGATCTCCGGCATCACCGGCAGCCCTCCGCGCGTCGATTGCAGTTCGCCGGTGATCTGCAGCAGCCCATCGCGCAGCTCTTCGGCACTCAACCGTCGCCGTGGAAAATGGGACAACAACCGGTTCCCTGGATCGGCCTTGGCAATGTGTTGCGGATCGACCGGCACGGTGCTGCGGCGATAGGCTTGCGATTGCATGATCGCCCGATGCAGCCGCTTCAGCGTCCAACCGTTCTCGACAAAATCAACCGTCAGAAAATCCAACAGCTCCGGATGCGAAGGCTTCGCCCCTTTGACGCCAAAGTTGATCGAGTTGGCAGCCAATCCGATTCCAAAGTGATATTGCCAAACCCGATTGACGATCGAACGCGTCGACAAGCCGTTGTCGCGACTGGCGATCCAACGCGCCAGCCCCAACCGCCGGCCATCGATATCGGCAGGCAACAGGAAAGGATCTTTTGCCGCCGGATCGACAGGCAACGAGACGGCACTCAGCACGCCCGGCATCACCGCTTCGCCCAACGCCGTCAATGCGCCCCCCAACAAAATGTGATTCGTCAGCGGACTGCTCTTCTTCAACCGCTGGATCCTCAACTTGCGAGCCCCATTCCAAGCCAGCCTGCCCGCCTCGGCGTTAAACACGCTTTGAGCCATCGGCTGATACCGCTCCAACCGCCGATTCCAAATCCACTCATCCTGCTCACGAACCTTCAACTCCCCCTGCTCAGGAATCGATAAACCAACGTGCCGCGCCGGCTTCTCCTCGTCGGGCAGCCCCTTGCGTTCGGCTTCGTTTTTATAAGGCAGGTCGTGTTCTTCAAACCACGCCCGCGCGGCGGCCTCTCGTTTGTCGACGAGCTTCTTTTTTTGAGCGACAGCAAAATCGAGCATCCGCCGCACGTGAGCTCGCCCCGCATCAAACCCCTCGCGACTCTCGTCTTCCAGATAGGGAACGGTCCGTTCGGCCATCCGCGTCGTCGCAAAAGCTGCATACATACGGTAGTAGTCGCGCGTCGGCAGCGGATCGAATTTGTGATCGTGGCACTTGAAGCACCGCATCGTCGTCGAAAGAAACGCCTGGCCGGTGATGTTCACCAAATCATCGAGATAGATCTGCCGCGCCTCTTCGGCTTCGATCATCGCGTTGTCCCAGGGGCCCACCCGCAGGAAGCCGGTCGCCACGATCCACTCTGCTTCCTCGGGCGTATAATCGCCATCGAGCTGCACTTGATGAACCGACTTGATGTCGCCGCCGGTCCGCTGGCGAACCGACAGATCGGCCAACTCGTCACCAGCCAACTGCTCCACAACAAACTGATCGTACGGCTTGTCGTCATTGAACGACCGCACGACATAGTCGCGATAACGCCACATGTTGGATCGTTCAAAATCGTTTGCCATCCCACCGGTGTCGGCGTAACGCGTCACATCTAACCAGTGCCGCCCCCAATGCTCGCCGTATTCGGGACTGGCCAACAAGCGATCGATCAGCGCCGTCCAAGCCGCTTCGCGATCCTGCTGCCAAGCGATCTCGAACGCGTCGTATTGAGCGGGCGATGGAGGCAGGCCGGTCAGATCCAACGTCGCCCGCCGCAGCAGCGCCGCCGGCGTCGCTTCGCCACTCCCCTGCAAATCCGCCTCTTTCAATTGACGATCGATATACAGATCGATCGCCGCCGGCACAGCCAGGCCATTGGCGGCCAACGATTTCTTCGCAGGCAGCGGAGCGTAGGCCCACAGATCGTCGGCGGCGTACCGGCGATGGGTCCAGTCCTCCGAAAGCCCTCCGCTGGTCGAGACGATGATCCCGTCGGCCGTCGATTTTTTCTGACTCTCCAAATCGCGATAGTGTTGCTGCGTCGCCTCATCGGGCCACGGCGCACCATGTTCGATCCAACGCGAGATCTCCACGATCTGCTTTTCGGTAAGCCGATCGTTTTCTTTGGGAGGCATCTCCATGCTCTCCCAACGGATTGCCGCAAGCATCGTCCCCGCGCCGGGCTCTCCCGGCACAACCGTCGGATCGCCCGATTCGCCGCCGCGCAGCAAAGCCTCGCGATCGACAACGCTCAAGTCACCCTTGATGTCATCGGCGTCGCCGCCGTGGCAGCCCAAACACTTGCTGCGCAGCACCGGCAACACGTTCAGCGTGAAGTCTCGCTCGATCGCCTGCTCTTTTTCATCAGCCTTGCCACCGGCCGTTTCTTCGGCCCCGGCGACCGAACCAGCCAGCGACGCCAGCAACAACAGGCAGCCAATCGCGTGATGGGTTTTCTGATTCATGACATTCACCGAGCGGGGTTTCCCAAGCGATACAGTTCAGCGATTTCCGAGCCGGAAAGAGCTGACGAATACAAGACAAATTCATCGAGGCTGCCGTTCAAGTTGCGAACGACAAACTGCGGGTCGGTGCGATACATCGGTTCGCTCCAATTGCCGATCGACGCCGGGCCGATCGTTACCCGAGGGACCAGATAATCGGCGGGGATCGCTTCGCTGCCGATCTCCTCACCGTTGAAGTAATGCGAGACGCGGCGAGCCTGGACATCGTAGGTCGTTGCCAACATGATCCACTGTCCGCTGAGCGATGCATCCCAGAACGGCGGCGAATAAAAGTTGTATTTGTCGGGACGGCGACGCTTCCCTTCGGCCCCATCGAACTTCTTCACCGAGAAGAACAACCGGCCATCGTTCATGATCTGCCAGTGCGGTTCTTGAAGCTCATGCCCGTCGGTCAGGAACAAGGAATTGTACAGGCGATCCAAACTGTAAATCTTCACCCAACACATCATCGTCAAACTGCCAAACTCTCCCGGCACGTCGACGCGGATCCGGCTGCCCGTGCGGCTCAAATCGAGCGCACCGCCCGCCTGTCCCCAACGATCGCTCGATGGCTGACATGCGACGATCGCCGCGGCCCCCGCCGACTGCGAATCGCTCTGGGCAAGATTCGGCAACTGCCGCCCATCGGCCGACGTCTGTTGAGTTTGATACCAGGCGATTAAACGATCGTCCTCTCGCATCGACGCGACACGCTGCTGCCACCGCCGCCGTTGATCGACTTGCTGCGACGACAACTGACGCTCAAACGCATCGGGGCCGAGCACCTGCAACGAATCCGAATCCGATCGCTCGGAAACGCCCGCATCAGACAACTGCCACGCGGCTCCTTCGAGCACGCGCTGTCGCGCGGCACCTTGTCCGTGCAGCTCGACTTCGCCAGTCAATACCTCGACGCGAGCCGCTTCGTCACCGGCGTCGATCGCAAATTCAGTACCCAGATCGATCAAGTCGCCATGCCGCGTCTGAACTCGGAACCCGCGAGCCGCTTCGGGAACTTGAGCCCTCGCGCGACCGCGATCCAGTTGAACTAGCATCGCCGACTGGACGACAAACTGCGCGTCCCCCTCGATCACCATCCGCACGCCGCTGAACAATTCGATCTGCGCCACCCCCGACAGCAGCCGCAGCGGGCCACTTGGCACCAGCGAACCGGTCGCCAACGGATCGCCTTCCCAAACCGCATCGGATTGCCCCTGCAAGATCGCAAACCCGGCGGCTGTCGGTTCCAACTTGCCCGCCAATCCGGCGGGCGATCCTAAACGACTCGAATCCGGATTCCAGACCGACCAGGCAACAAATCCCAAAACCGTCGCCGCCAACACAGCGAAGATTCCCGTCAAACGACGTTGCAGAATATTTACAGACGCGACCGGCGGGATCGCCGCCGAAGGCGCAACCGCCTGCGCCACATCAGAACCGGAATCATCAACGGATCCGCTCGCCTCGCGCTGCAGCAACAAATCTAATTTCAAGCGATTGTAATAGAGGGCCCGGACCTCGGGATCGACCGACAGTTCCGCTTCGATCCGCAGAAAATCGGCTTCGTCGATCTCGCCATCGATCAAACTGTCGATCAGTTGTTCGCGTTCTTCAGGGGTCATCGCGCGGCTCCCGTTGCGAGGCGTCGTTCGATGCAATCGGCCAGCGTCGCGCGGATGCGATGCAGCGAAACCTTCAAGCCACCGGCGGAACGACCGATGCGGCGAGCAAAATCAGCCAGCGATTCGGTCGTCTCGTAGCGATCCATCAACAGCGTTCGAGCCTCCGGCTTCAGCCCGTCGAGACACTTTCGCAGCGCCTCCTGACGCGACAACAGATCGTCGTCGATCTGCTGCAATTCGCTAGCGATCGTCTGCTCCAGGTCCTCGGAAAACGTCAGCCGCGAATCGCGAGCCTGCCGCTTGCGGTAGTTCAAAACCTCGAAGCGGGCGATGGCAAACGACCAAGCCAAAAAGTTGGTCCCCAACGCGAAATCGGCTCGCTTTTCCCAGATCTTCGCGTTGGCCTGCTGAGCGACATCGCTGGCATCCGCTTCGCCAGGCAGCAAGCTGCGGACATAGAGAAGCAGCGACAGCTGACTCTGGGTCAACAGGCCAACAAATTCGGCATCGCTGGGCGGATTGGGAAGCTCGGGTTGCATGGTTGCAAATGCCTCGAAAACGAAAAGGGTTAGCGTTTAAATTCGCAAAAAACGAGAAATAGCGGCGGACCTCCGATCCCAACGCCCCTTCTATATTAAGGAACACGGCACGAGAGCACGCGAAGAATCCCAGCCCACCGCCCTGCCCTGCCCTGCTGCGGGGACCGCGCTGCTGTCGAACCAACTCCACCCGCCCGGCGCAGCCAAGGTAGGGTCGGAAAACCGCCCTGCCCTACCCCAGCGATTGCGCTGCTGTCGAACCAACTTCACCCTCCCGGCGCAGCCAACGGAGGGTCGGGAAACGAGCGTTTAGCGACGTTTTCCGGGGAGGGACGACCGCGCATCGTCGAGGCGCGACACATGCAGACGCCCCTCCCCGAACTTCGCTTCGCTCGTTCGACCCTCCCCCGCAAAACTGCGTTTTGGGGAGGGTGAAGCGCTGCCCAACTCCACCCGCCCGGCGCAGCCAAGGGAGGGTCGGTAAACGAGCGTTTAGCGAGTTTCCCGGGGAGGGCCGGCGCGACTGAACAAGCGACGCTTCGTCTCCCGCAACCGATGCACGTATCCAGAATGGGCTTGCTACGTTAAATTGAAAAGTTGGCGGACCTGCCCCAACGGTTCCGTCATCGGCGGCCTTCGGGCCGAATGATCGCAGCGGCGATTCCTCCGCTTCCCAGGCAATCTCCATCGACTTTGGGGCCAGTCGATCGATGAGCAACAAAAAATCGAGAATCCCATGACACGCGCCGCATCGATTCAACGCAAAACGGGCGAAACCGACATCAGCCTTTCGATCGACCTCGACGGCCAAGGGACTGGCACGCGAACGACCGGCGTCGGGTTCCTCGATCACATGTTGGACCTTTTCGCCCGTCATGGGTTGATCGATTTGACGGTCGACGCCAGCGGCGATTTGGAAGTCGACGACCACCACACGACCGAAGATGTCGGGATCTGCTTGGGCCAAGCGATCGACAAAGCCCTCGGCGATCGATCCGGCATCCGCCGCTACGGCCACTTCACCCTGCCGATGGACGAAACCCTGGTCACCGTCGCGATCGACTTCAGCGGCCGCTATGCCTTTGAATACCGAGCCCCGATCGCGAATCCGAAGCTGGGAAGTTTTGATTCCGAGCTGATCGAACACTTTTGGCAAAGCTTCGCCGCCAACACGCACTGCAATCTGCACGTGCTGATGCACTACGGTCGCAACAGCCACCATATCGCCGAAGCTGTCTTTAAAGCGACAGCGCGGGCCGTCCGGATGGCTGTCGAAGTCGACCCACGTGTTGAAGGCGTGATGAGCACCAAAGGAAGCCTTAGCTAGCATGTTTCGCTATCTTTGGCGATTCGCCTAATTTTGGTAGCCTACGCTTGGTTCCCTCGTGGGCAAGGTGAGACCGCCAGACAGTTCCCGCCCCCCATCCCGCCAACCACGGATCGGAAATGGCACGCGAAGCGATTTATCAACAGTCCAGTGTCGACGAAGAACAAGACCAACAAGATCGCCAGCTGCGTCCGCAGCGGATGGCCGATATGGTCGGCCAACGCGATGTGATCGAACGACTGCAGATCGCGATCGATGCCGCCCGCGGGCGATCCGATCCGCTGGGACATATCCTCTTCGACGGACCTCCCGGCCTGGGCAAGACAACGTTTGCGACGGTGATCGGCAACGAACTGAAGACCGCCGTCCAGATCGCCAACGGCGCCGGACTCAAGGCTCCCAAGGACCTGATCCCCTACCTGACAAACGTCTCGGAAAATTCGGTCCTCTTCATCGACGAGATCCACCGCATCCCGCGGACGGTGGAAGAGTACCTTTACACGGCGATGGAAGACTTCCGAATCGACATCGTGCTGGGCGAAGGAGTCAACGCGCGGACACTGAACCTGGACCTGCAGCCGTTCACCTTGATCGGGGCGACGACGCGGGCCGGAATGCTCAGCGCTCCGCTCCGCGACCGGTTCCAGATCCGCGAGCACCTGGATTTCTACGACCTCGACGACCTGGCTGAGATCGTGCGACGCAACGCCAAGAAACTGGACGTCCCGGTCGATGAAGAAGCTGCGATGGAGATCGGTCGCCGCAGTCGCAGCACGCCGCGGATCGCCAACAATCGGTTATTATGGGTCCGAGATTATGCGCAGAGTCGCAGCGACGGCAAAGCGACTTACCAGACAGCGATCGATGCGATGAAGATGACCGGGATCGACGCCCTAGGACTCGACAAACAGGACCGCAATTATCTCGACACATTGATCCGGCTGTTCGGTGGCGGACCAGCGGGAATCGAGGCGATCGGGCACACGATGAACGTCAGCATCGACACGATCGAAGACGAAGTCGAACCGTTTCTGCTGCGGTACGAACTGATCGTCCGCACCCGTCGCGGCCGCATGGCAACTCCCAAAGCCTACCAACACCTCGGTCGCGAATTCACCGGCAACAGCGAGGACCTGCTGTAAAGAACGCTCCCCTGCCCCATCCCAGCACTAGCTGCCCATTTGTCGGCCTGCAGCTCGCTGTTGGCATGGGCAGACTTCCGGGCGAGTCTATCCTGCCGAATCGGCCGGAGCGGCATTCACGACCTGGCACGGAGACCAGCCGAGATCGCTTCCGCGACTCACATCAAAACGCTCCGGCGACACGCGGGCGGGTTTCCAAACGCACAGGCGCAGTGAACGCCTAGTTTTCTGAATCGCCAAGTTAAACGCAACTTCGCTGCAGACCCTGGCCCCTTTGCATCGCAATTCAACCCCCGAACCCCATCGGGAGTGCGCCCCGTGGTATTCGCCGAATAGATCCTCACGGCCTCGGCCCCATCAAGGATACGAGTCCGAAGTGGACACGATCGCCAGTGGCGTTTCCGGGAATATCTTCGAATCCGTGACCGCATCCCGATCTCAACGTGACTCGGGAATTAGTCACGACGCGCGGGCCTCCGCTCTCTAGCCGCCACGAAAACGCGCTGCGACGGAGTCGCAACCTGCCTTGCCTGCCGAAAACCATCCCGGGACTTGCGAAGGTGCTCTGCTGTGAATATCGCTGCGACGACACATCGCACTCCACGTCGCGGATATCCAGCCCCATCCTCAATTCACACCAAGAGGATCAACCCTACCTATGCAACGAACACAGCACCTCAGCCTAGCCAACTCAACCCAAGAGCAACCAGCACCTTCGGTTAGCCACCACCCTCCACAAGCACTATCCTTTATAAGAAAAACAGCACAATCCAGAATCCAAACTTGTTCTTAACGCCTGCTTCACATGCATTTTCGTAGGATCCCGTGAGTTGTGCCAACCCAAAGAGTGTCATTCAACCTGCACGACATGATTCACGTACACGAAGAAACTTCTTAGAACCAGAGCTTCAAAATTAGCAACACAATGCAAACAAGAAAAAATCAGACACAGGGCTTTACGCTTGTCGAATTGTTAGTCGTAATTGCGATCATTGGCATCTTGGTCGGACTGCTATTGCCAGCAGTTCAGCAAGCCCGTGAAGCCGCCCGCCGAATCCAATGCACCAACCAAACCAAACAGATCGGCTTGGCACTGCATAACTATCACGATACGCACCGCAGCTTTCCGCCAGGCGGCATAGTCGCTGAAAAGGTCACCAAAGGTGTGGGTGACACATGGTGCAACGCCGGTGCTGCCACGCAAGGCGCACCATGGACCGTTTTGATCCTGCCCTTTATGGAAGAAGGCGCGCGTTACGATCAATACGACTTCGACCTTCCTTTGTCGGCCTCGTTCACGAGCCAGGTCTCCAGTTCGTCGCCAAACCGCCCATTGTGGTTCGAACAGAACGCGAGCTACCAATGCCCATCGGATCCTTCCTCCGGTGGCGGCGTGAACAACCTTAGCTACTTCGGCGTCCAAGGGGGCGGTGATTCAACCACCGTCAACTGCTGGGGCGGAAACTCCAACGTCTTCTTCGTCAACGGCATCCTGTACGCGAATTCGAACAGCAAGTTTCGCGACATCACCGATGGAACGACCAATACCTTTTTGGTTGGCGAAACCAAGTACCACCTGACCGAAGCGGGCACCACGTCGACGTTCTACCTCAGCTGGGCCTCTTCGATTCGTCTGGGCACCGGCGGCACGATGCCACACCCCGTCACCATGGCCGGAACCTACGAACCGATCAATTCACGCATTCCAACCGGCAGCGTCCCGATGGGCAGCACCGACTCACGAACAGGATACTCGCGTCTGTTCGGCAGCTTCCATCCCGGCGGTTGCAACATGCTGATGGGGGATGCATCGGTGAATTTCGTTAGCGAAACGATGGACCTAAACATCTATCGCCAACTCGGTATCCGCAACGATTCCCTGCCGATTGGAGGATTGCCACAATGATCCAATTCCCAACTTCAATCGCTAACTGCTCCGCCGCGATACTGTTGCTTGTTCCTTCGCTGACCGCATTGGTCGGATGCGACTCGAGTAGCGCCGGACCCGGCAAATATAGTGTGACAGGCAATGTGACATTCCAAGGGCAACCCTTGCCCGAAGGTGAGATCATTTTTGCACCCGATACGACATCGGGTAACAAAGGTCCCGCGAGTGTTGCTTATGTGAAAGATGGCAAATTTGCGACACAGCCTGGTATGGGCTTGGTCGGAGGTGCCTACAACCTTGAGGTCACCGGTTTTCAAACCAAAGCCGAGATGGACCAAGATGGCGAACCGATCGTCGAACCACTGTTTGACACATTCGTCACCAAACATGAATTTGAACACCAGGATTCCACCTACGATTTCGCGGTAGAACCCTCAGAGAAAAAGAAGAAGCGATAATCCACTCGCTATATTAGAACGGCAGCGCAGCTTGAAAACGATCAAGCTGCCTGCCGTCTTTTCATAGACACCCAAACCTATCCAATGAGTAACCAACCGTTGTCCACCTCGCCGCGCCACAAGCTCCCCTTCCCTCTGCTGTTCCTCGCCTTGACATTCCACCTAGGAAGTCTCACCTCCCCAGCCAATGCTCAGAAACGAACACTCCCCGCCGCCAGCGCGGATTCGTTTTCGATTGTCGTGATCCCTGATACGCAAACGTATCGTCTCCAAAACGGCGAACTAACGAATGCAATATTCACGCGACACATCGACTGGACGCTCGCAAACCTGGAGAAACAAAACATTGTTTTCGTCAGCCATGTTGGCGATATCATCGATAAAAACATCGATGAACAATGGACCGTCGCTCAACAGTGCATGAACCGCCTGCATGACAAAGTTCCCTACGGTATCTCGGTCGGCAATCACGACATGACCAGGGCGGGCGATTCGACCCTGTTCCAAAAGTACTTCCCGACGGAACGATTTGCCAATTACCCGTGGTACGGTGGATGTTACACACCGAAGACGCATGGCGTCGAGGTTTCAGGCAACAACGCCAACAGCTTCCAACTGTTTTCAACCGCTGGCATCGACTTTGTCTTCCTGCACCTGGAATGCAACGCGCCGGACGAAGTCTTGGCGTGGGCCGATGAAGTCTTAGCGCAGCACAGCGATCGGCGAGCGATCATCACGACGCACATGTGCCTAGGACCCCAGCAACACCCCAAGGCACCCAACGATTACATGGATGCCCCCAAGGGACGAATGCAATGGAAAAAGGTTCATGGCGAGCTTGGAAATACTCCAGAACAGATGTGGCAGAAATGCTTTCGCAAGCATGCCAACCTCTCGATGATTTGCTGTGGCGATCAAAGCCGAAGCCACTCGCTTCACGAAGTTGCCCTCGGTGACCATGGCAATCAGGTTCATCAAGTTCTTTCCGACTACAGCACCGGTTGGCTACGACTCTACCGTTTCCACCCCGCCCAAAATCGCGTTGAAGCCTGGACGTTCCACCCCAACAACGAAGTGTTGTGCGAGGGAACCAAATTTGTTCCAGGTGCCGAAGGCCACCAATTCGAGTTTGCATTTCCGCTGACCGAGAGCGAGTTGCCGTAGGGACGCCGCAGAGAAATTGCGACCGCGTCGAGCGCAGCGGGCTCAGCAAACGTAATCTATGCGAAAAAGTGCTTCCTGACTTCCTCACTGCAACCGGTCCAGAAAGGGGAGCACGCCGACACCCTGGGCGTCAACGATACGATCGACCGAAGACCACAAGTGACGCGATGTTTCCTTGCGGCTAGTGACTTGCATCCAGTCGGGATGCGCCGGGAAATCAATCAGGCAAATTGCGGTTCCATCTATAACCTGGCGAGTTGTTTTTCGGCGTCGCCGAATTGGTCTAACTTCACGCCCATCCGGTTCATGATCGTTAGATACATACCGCAAAGCTTGCGATCGTCATCTCCCTTGTCCAGATAGTCCAGCACTCGACCTGTCTCCATCTGCCCGGACAAACCACCGGTTAACAAGACGGGCAATTTCGTCGAATCGTGAGAACTGCCCGAATACATGCTCGAGATGAACAAGAGACAAGAATGATCCAGAACGGTCCCATCCCCTTCGGGCATCGCATCCAACTTGTTCGCCAGGTAGGCGTACTGCGAGCAGTAGTAGCGTGAGATCCGTTCGTATTCGTCGGAGCGGTCGTCATGAGATGCCGAGTGATGTGTTTTGGTGACATCCAAAAACGGATAGAACAATCCCGACAGGTCGCGATTCAGCAGCAGCGTTGCCACGCGTGACTTGTCGGTCTGAAAACCGATCGCGATGATGTCGCACATCAATTGCATATGCTCGCGGATGTCTTCGGGCAATCCGTCGTCGGGACGCTTCATCGCAGCGATCGGTTGACCGCGATGATGGGCTCGCTCGGTCGCCTTCGCGTGAACGGTACGCATCGCTTCGGCTCGCTTCTCGACTTCCCGAACGCTGCTCAGGTACTCGTCCAATTTAGTGCGGTCCGACTGGCTGATCTTACGATTCAGCGAAGCGGTCTCTTCGCGCACCCGGTCGAGAATACTCTCCATCCGCCGGCTGCCGTGATTGTCAAACAGCGAATCGAAGGCAAGCGAAGGATAGACTTCCATCGGCACCGGCGAGGTCGCATTTTGCCAAGAGATATGGGAACTGTAGGCCATCGAAAAATTTGTTTCGTGGTACCCCGTCGTCGGTTGCTCACAACCAAGCACCAAGCTTGGAGCAACCGTTTCCTCGGCAAAGTGATTGGCAAGCACCTGATCCATGCTGATGTCGCCACGCAACTCCGATCCCTTCTTCAGCGACGCACCGGAAAGAATGTTGCCGGTCTGCCCTGGGTGGATGCCGACACCGTTGGCATTTTCGTTATACAGCCCGGTGATGAAATTCATCTTGTGCTTGATCGGTTCCATCGGCGCAAGACTCTTCCCAAGCTCCATCTCGGTGCCACTTCCCTTGGCCCACCAATGATCGCGGTTGATACCGCAGCCCATGAACAACGCGGCAAAGCGTTGCGGCGAGGCGGTGACCTGATCGTCGGTAAGCTTTTCGCTTCCCCAGACCGGAATCGATTCCAGCCACGGCAGCGCCATCGCCACACCTGTGCCTCGCAGCAGCGTTCGTCGAGAAACGGCGCGGTCCGCACGGTTGGATTTCGAGCTTGCAAGCTTTTTTTGATTGCTCATGGAATTGTCACCGTTTCGTCGAGAGAAATGCGAATACGTTTGTTCAAAAATGCGGGACTCGTCACGATCGCATCGATCATCGAACTGAATCGATAATCATTGCCAGCGAGCCTATGTTTCATGTCGGTAATAATCGACTCGTCCGATAGCTGCAGTGTCCGCCCGAGCCCAAAGGCCAACAGTTTTCTACACAGATTGTCGACGAAATCCTCTTGCCGGGCATCGCGAATGTATTGGAGCACGCCCGCTAGCCCGTTGCCTTTGTCTTGATTGGGGAAGACCGCCGAGTCATCGATCGCGCGGCCGCCCAAGTCGAGATCGCGAAGTTCGCCGATTGGACCGTACCCCTCGAAGACCAGCCCCATCGAATCGATGCGGTTGTGGCATCCGGCACAGGCAACATCTTGGCGATGGCGTGCGAGCGCTTCACGCAGCGTCAGATCACCGAGCTTGGATTCATCGCTTGGCAGATCGGGGACCGTCGCTGGCGGCGCGGGGACCTTTTCACCAAGTATCCGCTGGACCAACCAATTACCGCGCTGAACCGGACTCGTTCGAAGGCCCGACGAATTGTGTGTCAAGAAAACAGCCATCGGCAGCAAGCCACCGCGCTGGTGCTGCCCCGCTTGATCCCACCGACTCCAGGACTCGTTCGCATCGCCCGATGAATCGACGTCAGCGCCATAATGCTCGGCCAAAACGGGGTTCACAAACGTGTGCTTGGCATACAGAAAATCCAACACCGATCCGTCGCGTTCGATCAGATCACGGCAGAACCGAAGCGGTTCCTCAGCCATCGCCTGACGCAGTTCATCGGTGAACACGGGAAACCGCTGGCGGTCGACGCCGTTGTGCTCAGAGAATCGGCGGAAGTCTAACCAATTGCCGGTGAACTCGACGACAAATCCTTCGACTCGATCGTCCTTCAGCATCCGACGCGACTGCTCGATCAACACCTCCGGTTGATGCAACCGTCCCTTGCTGGCAAGTTCCAGCAGTTCGCGATCGGGTTGGCTCGACCACAGGAAGTAGCTCAGCCGACTGGCCAGCGAATAATCGCTCAACGGCACAATGGCGGGAACCTCCGCGTCCGCTGCCTCCAATCCGGCCACAGCATCGTTTGGCAAATCCATCCGGTAACAGAAATGAGGCGACATCAAAACGGCGACCACTCCATCGCGAATCGCCTGTTCGTGGCTGAGCCTTTCCTCGTTCCGCAGAGAATCATAAAACGACCGAATCGACGCAATTTCATCGCTCGATAAAGGGCGTCGGTAGGCGTGCTGAGCAAATTCGATCAACGCATCGAGCTGCCGAGGCTGCGAATCGATGCTGAGTTTTTCGAGTCGCCGGAAGGTCGCATTCATATCGTCAAAGTAGAACCGAATGACCTCCAACGCCTGCTCGCTCCCCCCCAACCGTTCGGCTTTCTCGCAGTATGCGTCGGCCAGCCCAGCCACTTTCTCTGCCGAAGTGCTGTCTTTGTCCTCCGCCCGATAACGATCGAAAACACGATCTCGCATGAACTGTGAATCCGTCCGATCGAACCAGATGAAGCCCGCATACTGACGCATCGGAGCCGAAGTCACAAAATCCAATTCCAACCACAGACGGTCGAGTTCCTTTTGCTGAGCGTCATCGAGCATCAAGTCGTACAGCGGCGCGTCGTCGCGAAAGTATCCCATCTGGCTGTGGAACCCGGCACTCAGAAAGCGCCCCTTCAACTTTTGCTCTTTCTTCGGATCTAGATACACCCGGGCCCGCTCGGAAACAAAAAACGTGTCGGGGAACACATCGCAGAACACGCCCAACGCCTGCTTGTACGGGGCCGCGTCCGCTTCGCCGGGCACCTGCATCAACTCCGCCGCCTTCGAATCATCGGGCAATCCAAAACTGCCATCGGGGAGCGTATCGCCGACATAACGACGTCGATTGGCGGCGAACTGACGATTCTTCCAAAGCACCAATGGCTGCGAACCGTTGTGCACCCCGGGAGAGGTCAAGTTTGCAATTTCCGGCACAAGCGATGATCGCAGGGTCGAGACAAACGATGCCATCGCCTGGCAACCCTTCACCGCAGCCGCCACGTTTTCAGGCGTCGACGCATCGGGCAGTTCACTCATCAATTGCCTGAGGGCTGCGATCGGCCCGATCTCCCCGCCGTTGTCGCTTTCGTCGGGCTCGCACAAAAGTTGATACAGCGTTCGGCTGTACCGCTGACTCAGACCGCTCTGATCGGCTAATTGCTCAAGCCTCCGACCCGCCATTCCGAGCGTCTCGCGATTTTGATATCGCCACAGCAACTCAAAGAAGTCGGCGTAATCGGTCCGCTGTTTCCGATAGAAATCGATGATGCGGTTAACACAAAACTTATCGCGATCGGTGGGAGTGATGACCGGATGTGGTGCAAACTCAAATCCACCGGGCGTCAGCGCCAAATGTTCGGAGACGATCGTTGCCGCAGCGAGGTACTTTTTCAGCAGAGCAGGCGACATGCTGAGCGATTCACCCGAGTTATCGAAGCCCGCTTCGTTGGCGGGATCGACGGGAAACGAGGCTGCCGGTTGGATGTCCACACCCGTCAGATCGCGGATCGTGTAGTTGTATTCATTGCTACTGAGCCGATGCGGCAACACGATGCCAGGGTCCCCCTGAGTCCGCTCCGCTTCGACCGTCCTGACCTGTTGGATCCACGCGATCACCGCGGCTCGCTCGGCCGTTGTCGGTTGGTGATCCGCATCTTCGGGCGGCATGTCGCCAGCTTCCAAACGCTCCAGAACAATCGACCAACGCCGGTAGTTCTTCACGACCGATGCGAGATCGGTATCGGCACTCAAATCGAGATCGCCCTCGGTCGTCTCCTGGTTGTGGCACTCCAGGCAATTGGCTTGCACAACGGGCAGCACGGCTTCTTTGAACGTGGACTGCAGCGATTCCGCCCCCGCGACCATGCCGCAAGCTAGCAGGAACAAGCAGAATGTGAATCGACGTATCGCGAGCATCACATGTTTCGATTGAGCGGAATGTGGGGCAGGAAACGGCCGGATCGAACCGGCGGCGAGAGCTTCCCATCCTACCCGACTCCAAAATGGCAAGCCACCTGGAAATCACTGAAAACCAACGCAACTCACGGTTTCAACCGGAAGTATCAGCTAGCACGAGCTAGCGTCCGGCTTCCCTGGACAACGCCGAACTAGCGAGTGCCAGCTAATCTGCCGAATCACAAACACTCCACAGACCTGCGGCGATTAACCTGCGCAGGTACAAAACCAATTCGCGTTGCACTAAAATCTGCCATCGGCACACGCAGGCAGGATGCCAACGCGATGTCGGTTTCTTCTTAGCTTCACAGATTTCTCACATCTTGTCCGATCGGCAAAACATATGATGTCGCGTATTTGGAATCCATGTTTCATTGGTTTGCTGATCCTTGCCCCGCTGGTTGTTTCAGCCGAGCAACCCGCTGATAAGGCGTCGACCGATACGGCAATTCGCCGTGTCTTGTTTGGATCTTGTATCAAGCAGGATGATCCGACGCCGATCTTCCCCGTCATGTTGCGAACCCAGCCCGAACTGTTGCTGTTCCTGGGTGACAACATTTACGCCGACACATCGGACATGGATGTGATGCGAGCGAAGTACGCCAAGCTGGCAAGCAACGATGGGTTCAAGGCTTTGACGTCGGAATGCCAAGTGATGGCAACATGGGACGATCACGATTACGGGGTAAACGATGGCGGTGCGACCTACCCACAGCGCGTTGCCGCCCAACAAGCGTTTCTCGATTTCTGGGGCGAACCGGCCGATTCACCGAAACGCCAGCGACCCGGCATTTACGAAGCGAAACGATTTGGGCCGCCGGGAAAACGATTGCAGGTGATCATGCTGGACACGCGGTACTTTCGCTCGCCGCTGAAGACAGGGCCTCGCCAACTGGGCGGCCCCTATGTTCCGGACAACGATCCGGAGAAGACGATCTTGGGCGAAGCGCAGTGGAAGTGGCTGGAAGAACAGCTTCGCATGCCAGCGGACTTGCGCGTGATTGCGTCGGGGATGCAAGTGGTTGCCGAATCCGCTGGCCAAGAAACCTGGGCCAATATGCCGCACGAACAAACGCGTCTGTTTGATCTCGTGCAAAGCACTGCCGCCAGCGGTGTGATCTTTGTCAGTGGCGACCGACACTGGGCCGAGATGTCGATCGCAAACGACGGCGTCGCGTACCCGCTGTTGGACGCAACTTCCAGCAGCTTCAACCAGAAGCACCCACGCGGAACGCCAACTCGCAACCGCTTTCGGGCGATCAAGCAAACCTATCACGAAGAAAACTTTGGTGTCATCAACATCGACTGGGACGCAGCCGATCCAACCGTGACGATCGAGGTCCGCGATCTCGCCGGGAAAGCCCAGCTAGAAAAAACACTCCGGCTGAGCGAACTGCAACCGAAATGAGCGTAAAGTGGGACAGGCATCCTGTCTGATAAATCAGCTGCTGATCGCGACAGGCCAGCAGCTTGCCCCCCCGCATCGAATTCAGTCCGCGACCGGGAGGACGCGAGCCTCGAAGATCGAACTACTCAAACGACCATCGCGTCAGGCTCTGCTGGTCCTTGATCAGGAGACCGGTGCCCAACAGCACAGGTGGTGCCCAAGTCTCGCTATCAGCGACCCGATAGCTGGCGACTTCTTCAAGCCCCTTGCCGGTCGCCTTGATCACCTGCAATCGCCCACCGTCAAACAACGCGATAACGTGATCCGGAATCGAAAGAAATGCCACGTTGGCTCCCGTTCGCCCCGGCCCCCGCCACAAAACTTCGCCGGTCTCCGTATCCAAACAGAACAGTTGCCCAGCCTTATAGTGCGAGAATCCAAACAATAGGTCTCCATTGATCACGGCGGTGCTCATGTCCAAAGCAACATCTTTTTGGAACCAGCGTTCCTTCACCGCCCATTTGCCCTCATGCAACTCCGGCTCAAGTCCATAGATGCCGCGATTTTCACCACCTAAGAGGATTCGCCCGTTGTGAAACGTGGGCGTCGGCATGTTTTGATTACTGGTGAATTGCGGAAGCGGAAACTCCCACAACGCCTCTCCCGAGCGACTGTCCACACCTACAAGGGCGCGATGGTTCCAGTCGACGATCTGGCGAACACCGTGAATTTCGACAACCAGAGGTGATGAATAGGCAGCTCCATCGTTCCCCTGACTCCAGACTTCCTCACCCGTCTTGGCGTCTAACGCAATCAATGCCCCTTCATCGTCATTCCCGAAGTGGGCGACCACGTGATCCCCATCGATAACCGGCGAAGTCGAGGCGCCCCAGTTTGGGTGATTTTGCGAGAAACGTTTTCCGTAGTCACTGCGCCATAGAAGCTCCCCCGTCTCCGCATCCCAAGCCGAAATATCACCAAGGCTGCTCATCGTGAAGATTCGGCCGTCCGCAAGAATCGGTGTCGACTTCGGGCCGTTCCCATGCCTCTCACCGCCCGAGGAGGCCTTAAAGGGAACCGCGTGCGTCTGCTTCCAGACCTCCTTCCCCGTAGCTAGGTCAACACACCGCAACACTTCGTCCATCCCCTGCCGCGCGTGCTGGTAGACACGATTGTTGTCGACCAATGGAGACCCGTATCCCGTCCCGACTTCGATTTGCCAGACCTTGCTCAGCGACTTCGGCCACGCAGCGGGCGGCTGAAAATGACTCACCCAGCCATCCCGTTTTGGACCGAGAAAACCTGGCCAGACGACATCGCTAGCCGACAGTAACGAACAGCTGAATCCCACAGCAAGCAGAACAAGGCGTGGACCTTGGAGGAACAGTTTCATGGAAGGAATCCTTTTGCGTCATCGGACATTCGAAAAAATTGCCCCCAGGCACCGCCGACCCAAGAACGCGAAGCGCAACGGGGAAATCAAAAGCAAGCAGCCCCATTACACCATCAAATTCAAGAGCCTGTTGGAGCATTCTGAGCGATAAGATTCTTGGTCTTCAATTCACTCCAAAATGCTTCTGGGATTCCAACCTTCATCGAGGCGATGTTTTCGTTCACCTGCTGAGCTGTTCGCGCACCGGGGATAATCGCCGAGACGGTGGATGGTGCCTCTGCAAATTGAAGTGCAGCTGTTTTGATATCGATTCCATACTTCCCTGCGACATCGTTTATCGCTGCAAATTTCGTTTTCATCTCTTCGGGAATGAAGCTCGAATAATTAAACCGATCTCGTCCCGCCAGGAACCCGCCATTGAGTGGCGCACCAACAACGACCGAAATGTCGCGTTCATCTAACAGAGGAAAGGTTTTGTCCAATGCCTCTTGATGGTCCAAGATGGAATACTGGAGCGCCAGTATAAAGATATCTGGATCTGCAACATCCAGCGTTTTGCTGACCGCATGGGATGTGTTGATCCCCAGCCCCCACGCTTTGATCATCCCCTCTTCCCGCATCTTCGTCAGCTCTGGCATCGCGCCGTTGACAGCTTCGTCAAAATACTTAAGCCAGTCGTCACCGAAGTCGCTGTTCTGAGGAGAAAGATCGTGAATGAAGACGATGTCGAGCGATGACACACCGATGCGATGCAGCGTGTCCTCCACCGATCGACGCGTTCCCGCGGCAGAATAGTCGTACCTGTAATGAAAGGGAGAGTGGTTTGCCCAGTGCCATCGTTTTGGCAAAGGCTCTGCCGAAGGTGTAAGAAGTCGTCCTACCTTCGACGACAAGACATAGTCGTCGCGGTTCTTATTTCGCAACAAATCTCCGAACCGTCGCTCGCTGAGACTCAAACCATAAAACGGAGCGGTGTCGAAGTAACGGACTCCCGAATCCCAGGCTGCATTCAGCATTTGCAGGATTTCTTCATCGCTTGAAATCGTGTTGAACCCATTCCCCGCAGCAAGTCCCCCGAGTCCCATCCTAGAACTGGGCCGATAGCGTTTGCCGTTGCCAGTTTCGTTCATTGGCAACGCCGCATCGCGATCAATATTGCCTTTCGTTTTCATGAATTCGCCGGTCGAATTCTGAACCTTTAAAGCTTGTGCAGAAGCGGCACCACCGACAACAGCCCCCATCCCCAAGGCCGCTCCAGCTTGCATCAAATTTCTTCGTGTCATCATGCAATCATTCCCTTTGGTAGACAGTGCGTAAACGCGACTTCGAATGGAAGTCTCAAACGAGAGCGGAGGCAATAGAAACAAGACCAACCGCCTTCACGACTCCGCCATGACGAGGAACCGGCATCCCAACTTGCCGAAGCGACGGGCAAGATCGAACAACGCGTGGGATTCGCAAGTCAATCGATAGACTCTAGTGGTGCGTCAAATACACCAATCCGCAACGCTATTGCTGAGGTCTTTGCGACAAGGCTGAAAGCACCATCGCAACAGATCCCTCGCATCAAAGAAAAGAAACATTGAGCGAAGGCTGGTGGGTATCGTTTTCATGTTCGTTCTCCGAGGATTCGGAATTGCGGCAACAAGACAACGCGACGCTCATTGCGACTCGAGCAACGAAAGCTCCTAACAACAGCGACTCACCCGAAAGTAACCGAGCGGTCTACTTCGGTCAACCCAACAATCCGACTCAAGCCTTGCGGCGGACTCGTTTTTTCGACTTGGGACGCTTCGCATCAGCGATAACCTGCGACGCCAATTCTTTGGCAAACCCCACCACGTCGGCATCTCCTGACGCCATCGCGGTTACTTGAGCGCCGCGCCGCAACACGCCGATCTGAATCGCGACCAACTCAGGGTTTTCCAAGCCAGCCTCGGTCGCCAATTCGACCAATCGTCGATGGGAATAGCGAACGTTTTCATCGATGATCGAGCCGATTTCGGGACATGCGTCGGGGAACTCGATGGCGGCATTGAAGAAGATACAGCCGCGGTATTTTGGGGTGCGAACCGCCCGCCCGGTCGCATCGAACAACTCCATGATGGCGTCTTCAGGCCCATTTGCCGCACCGATCGTTCGCTCCACCGATTCAACCCATGCAACGTGCCTCCACCGAAGAACCTCCGCGATCAACAGATCTTTGCTCGGAAAGTGGTTGTAGAGGCTCTTCTTGGCAACATTGCACTCTTTGGCGATCGCATCGACGCCAGTTGCACGGAAACCATCGCGATAGAAGATCGTTGTCGCCGTTTCAACCAGATACTCTCTCAGCACGTTCCCACGCATCACAATCCCCAAGTAGACCGTTCCGTTTCGCCATTCAGGTAAATCCTACCACGCCAGGACGCAAGCAAAAATTGCAAACATGAAGAATCCATGAATTCGCCGACCGCGATCGGGCAGACCGACCGCAAGTTCCTCCGCAGCAACAACAACCAAAAGAGAACACAACGCAAAGAGCCCTCACCTGCCAGCACCCAAATACCCAGCACCCAAATACCCAGCACCCAAATACCCAGCACCCAAATACCCAGCACCCAAATACCCAGCACCCAAATACCCAGCACCCAAATACCCAGCACCCAAATACCCAATACCCAAAACTCTTTGCACGCAAGAGAAACTCACCGGAGTCGCAAAGCGACAACGAGACCGAGCGAGGGCCTCAAGATTGGGCCTTCAGGCGATTTACGAGATACCGAAGCGATCACGGAAGGAGTGGCAGTTTGGACCAACCGTAGGATCCCCGCATATCGCTCCGACTCCGCAGAGTAAAGATGAGCCTCATTCAGCCGCCTTGCAAGGTCCAGCCAGCCCCCTTAACTCCCAGCACGCATCCCAATCGACCTCTTCAGCGCTGCAGCAAACGTTGCGCAGGATGGCTGCCCTCGATGCCGTTTGCTCGCTTCGCGATCGTCCCCCTCCCAACACGCTTTACAAACGGTGAAGTTCGTTACACACAGGAAGACATGTGAGCGCGGTCGCAGCCGAGAGTTGCCTAGTCTGGCAGAGGAACCGCAATGATGGCGATGCACTAATCAGTTGGCTGGCGGTTCGATGATCACCGATTCAACTTCGGCCGGACTAACCTCGAGCACTTTGTATTGCCCCTGCGTAGCGCTGCGGGGACCTACCTGCAAGGCTTCCCATGGCTTGGGATAATAGTACTTCTTAATCGTCGGCCCGGCGTGATTTCGGTAGTTTCCGTTGTGGACGTTCTCGTGCCACGACATCGCCCCTTGGCTGCTTGGCGCGATGTAAAACGCGATCTTACCGCCAACGTAGCGCGGCCGATTGTAACGAGCTCGATACGACAGCGGCTCGATGCGTTCGACCCAATCGAACAGCTCGACCCGCGGCAAGTCGAGACTTCCGTAGGGATGATCCGCCAAAGCGGGCAAGGCACTCAGCGCGAGCAACGAGAGACAGGCAATTCTTGTTAACACGGCGCGATCCTCGCGAGGTCGTTGGTTCGATTGACGGACGATGTGTTGTTATGAATCGACCGATTCGAACGCTTGCATGAAGCAAGCCCGCTCGACGCGACCAACCCGCAAAACCGGAACAATGCAATCCCGCAGAACCTTGGCTCCGCCCAAAGAACAACGCCGAAGGAACCGAAAAAAACTTACCAACAAGCGTTCTCCTACCCCAGACCAAGCAAACCGAGCTCTGCAAGCGGAGTCTTCGGCCTGGGTAACGCGTGCCGACGGTCACCCCAAGACGAAACCGCGGCAGTGGGGTCCGCGTAAAGCCTACCGGCGCATCTGCGGTTCAAAACCGCGTGGCTCCGAGGGGCGAAGCTCCGATCCTTTGCATAGCCCAGGCCAAACGAAGCGAGCCCCGCGAGCGAAGTGCAGGCCTGGGTAACGCGTGCCGACGGTCAAACCTATTCGAAGCCGCGGTAGTGGCGTCCACGTAAAGCCTACGGCGCATCTGCGGCTCAAAACCGCGTGGTTCCGAGGGGCGAAGCTCCAATCCTTTGCATAGCCCAGGCCAAACGAGGCGAGCCCCGCGAGCGAAGTGCAGGCCTGGGTAACGTGTCCGCAACAAAGAACCGAAGGACCAACGGTCCGCCAATTTGTCGATGAACCGCCCGCCCCAATCCCTGCTCGATGGGGCCAATGGCAGCCGGTCCGGAGCATAATCCCGTCCATAGCAGACTGCAACGGATGCATCCCTCCTGTGACGGTAGCCATTGATCGCCGTTGCGAAGGCGCACGATCGAGGCTTGCCAGATTCCGTGACAAGAGCAAGTGCAGGGAATATGATTTCAAGTCGTCCTACGAAAAGATTCCTTCAAGGTCATCCTCCCGCCTCCCACCATCAAATCACTCAAGAGAGCCCACCCGATGAGTAGCCCCGCCCTGTATTTGATTCGACGAACCGTTCCAATCCTCAGCATTGCCGTCGCCATCGCGATGCTAACCTCCGCCGCATTGGCCGAACACGAAGCCAAAGTCCAAACACCGATCCCATCGAACAGCAAACTCGCTTCCGCTCTGACACTGCACGCTTCATTCGACAAGGGCTTGGACGCGGACTTCTCGACCGGCGACAAAATTTGTTACGTCCGGCGAAGCGGAAAGTTGCTTCGCGCCGAAGCGAACGACGACGCAAAGCTTCGTCCTGAGGCTGGACGATTTGGAGGTGCGTTGCATTTCCCAAAGAAGAGCGGTTTTCAGCCAACATTTAAAGACGGTGGTGTCCTTGGTTACAACGACGATAATTGGAGCACCACCGTTTCGGTCTGGTTGAAATTGAATCCAGACTTGGACCTCGAGCCCGGCTACTGCGATCCAATCCAGATCGTTGGCGACAACGGGAAAAAGGGGTTCATCTTCCTTGAGTTCTCAAAAGATGAAACGCCACGTTATTTCCGTTATGCCATTCGCCCGCTGTTCCATATCTGGAATCCTGACAATGTATCCTGGGCGGATATCCCATTTAACAAACGCCCGATGGTGCAAGTCGATCGTCCTCCGTTCACACGTGAGGAATGGACGCACGTTGTATTCACGCTCGAGAACGTCAACGACAAGAGCAAACCACAAGCGGGTCGTTTGTATATCAACGGCGAACTGCAAGGAGCGATCGAGAACTGGGACCTGACCTTCGGCTGGGATCCGTCGCAGGTGTTACTCGTTCTGGGTGCATCTTACGTCGGATACATGGACGACCTGGGCGTATTCAACCGCGTTCTGGACCAGGACGAAGTGAAGCAGCTCTACAGCCTGAAAAACGGCATCCGAGATCTGCATCCGCCAGCGACAAAGTGAACCGAAATTTTCTAGGTCAACCGCGAGGGCATCGCCCCGCGCTTCCTGGGTCGCGCGGCCCGAGGGGCTCGCGGTTAAACGCAATACCGTTCAACGAAGGAGTCTCGGAGCGTCGAAAGAATGAGCGGCGGGATGTAGAGGACGAGGATACGATTCCCAGCGATTTAGTCTGATGCAAAAGGACTCGCAACCTCGTCCACTACGCTTCGTTAAACGGTATTGCGGTTAAACGAAAAAACAGAATGCGACCTGCTTAGCAGGTTATTGATGGAGTATTTCAACGCCCCGCTAGCCACTTGTTTTTCATCGATGTTTACTTCGCAAACTGCTGCAGCCACTGAAGCAGAATTTCCTCCGCAGTGGCTGTACTGCCAGCGGGGCGGTCGATCAGTGACAGGTCCTGGGCATTAACCAATCGGCGAACCAAATCGTCGCGTTGGGTAAGCTCCGAAGTCAGATCAGTCACCGCAGGATGCGCGACGACAACATCCCAGGTCGGTGAACCGAAGTTCAACGACCAGTTCATGATCCATGCGTAAGACTCGGCAAACGCTTCGTCGCTGTCAGACGCTGCGCTGCGAGGTACGGAGATCAGGACAAGGTCGGGCTTTAGCGATCTGACGCGTCCCTTGGCCGAAGCTTCAATTTCGGCAAGCGTAAGTTTTTCGGTCGGCCACGCATCGACTGTGATTTCAGCGTCGGGATAGAACGTCCGAAGTGCCGGGGCAATCGATTTGTCGAAGGGAGGCATGGCGAGGATTCGAACCGGCTTCCCTTCGCTCAGCGACTCTAGAGTTCTATCAACAGGATTCGCCGGAGCAGGAACATCGTCGAGCGACTGACGCTGCCGAGTGATCGACTGAGCAAGACAGGTAGCGATCCGCTTGTGCCCCGCCATGTTCGGGTGAATGGGGTCGCTCATCAACAGTCGCCATTCGAACGCCGCATCTTCCCGAACCGCGTCCAACTCTCGATACACATCGCAGACGTGAACGTTCAATTCGCTGCCAACGTGACGAATGACGTCGCAATACTGAATCAACTTTTCCGTCGGGCGATCGGCGGTGGTAATGACATTATTTGGAGTGGCCAGAACCACTTCGCTGCCGGCAGCCTGGCACTTCTGGACGATCGCCTTCAGATTCTCGCGGTACTTCTCCAGTGGCACTCGCGTCATATCGTTCAGGCCGAACATCACAGTGACCAGATCGGGTTGGTGAGCGATGACATCGCGATCGATGCGAGCTAACGCATTTTCGGTGGTGTGGCCGCTGATCCCTGCGTTTATCATTTCGATATTCGCCTGGGGCGCAGCTTGCCGCAGAGCGATCCCCAGCATGTCGGTATACGCCCGGCGGCTGCCGGTGTGATAATAAACCCCGGTTACGCTGTCGCCAAAACAGACAACGCGTACGTTTTTTCCTGCGGCCAGTTTCTGGCGAGTCTTCAGTTCGGGCCCCACCGCCTGCTGCAGTACCGGCAACATCAAATCCGCAAGTTCCTGGTGCCCTGTCGGATTCGGATGACAGCCATCGGTGGTCCATTGGTGCAGATTGGTACCAGCGTCGCCGGCCTCGGTCCAGGCGGCAAAATGATCGATCAACGGAACCCGCCACTTGGCCGCCGTTTCACGACAGGCAACCACAAATGGCTCCAGACGAACATTTGGATTCTCACCAACACCATTGACCGACGCTTTTTCGGACCAACGCGGTTCCGTCATCAAGACAGGAAGAATGCCACGCCGAAGCAGCTCAACAACCATCGTCTGCAAGTTGTCGCGATACGCATCCACAGTGATCCGACTGGTCGCCTTCCCCTTATCCACATAACTATCGTTGGTGCCGTACATGATCGTCACGATATCGGGCTGCATGGTGGAGTTCGCGGCAAGTGAGTTCGTTTCCGCCGGAAGTTCGACAATCCGATCCAGCCGTTTCAGCGCCTGATCGGTTCGCTCGCCACCGATTCCGACATTAACAACGCGTGCCTTAACCCCATTTTGCAGCAGCCCCTTCTCGACCAGTGCGGCAAACGTCTGCTCCGCCGTCACTCCCGATCGCACCCCTTTCGTAATCGAATCGCCTAACGTGACGATCGTGACGGAATCGTCTCCAACCTGGTCAGCACTCAAATCATCGGCAGCGGCCACCATCCAGCCGGTCGTAAACAGCAGCACGCAGCACATGCCAACAAGTTGCCGAAGGTTGTATTTTGTAAAAGGTTTAAGCATGTGTCGTACTCGCTTATTGACTTGGTGCCGCGGCTGGTGATTTTTAAAGGAAGGTCTATTCTGTCGTAAAAGATCCTCGACACAAGCCAAAACGAGTTAGCGATCGCGGCTCAAAACCACGTGGTTCAGAAGGACGAAGCTCCGATCCTTTGCATAGCCGAGGTCAAACGAAGCGAGCTACGCGAGCGAAGTGCCGGCATCGGCATCGCTGCCGACATGTCAAAAAACAGAGTTTCTCACGGAGGCACTAAGGCACGGAGCCGAGCGAAGAAGGGCTTTCATTGTTTCCACACGGAGTCGACCGCTTGCCACACAACTTGCCCCTGACCTTCGTGCCTTGGTGTCGCTGTGTGAACAAAACGGAAACTGTAACTGCCCCCAATTTGCTCCAACAAAGGGTTTCTCACGGAGGCACCAAGGCACGGAGCCGGGGAAGAAGGACTTTCATTGTTTCGAAGTGGAGTCGACCGCTGGCCACGCAATTTGGCCCTGACCTCCGTGCCTTGGTGTCTCTGTGTGAACAAAACGGAAACTGTAACTGCCCCCAATTTGCTCCAACAAAGGGTTTCTCACGGAGGCACCAAGGCACAGAACCGGGGAAGAAGGGCTTTCATTGTTTCCAAGTGGAGTTGAACGGCGGCAACGCAATTTGCCCCTGACCTCCGTGCCTTGGTGTCTCTGTGTGAACAAAACGGAAACTGTAACTGCCCCCAATTTGCTCCAACAAAGGGTTTCTCACGGAGGCACCAAGGCACGGAGCCGGGGAAGAAGGACTTTCATTGTTTCGAAGTGGAGTCGACCGCTGGCCACGCAATTTGGCCCTGACCTCCGTGCCTTAGTGTCTCTGTGTGAACAAACCGAAAACCTTGACTGTCCCCTACTTACTTCCCCCGTTGGTGCCGTGTTGAAATAGAGTTGAATTCGCCATGCCCAGGGAATGAGCGTCCGCGTTGACGACAAGCCATCCTGCGACTCGCGCTGCAGGCTTCATGCGATCGCCGCGCCCGCGGCTTGCAATCGATCCCTACACCGCCCCCACCGTTTTACGATGGTGCATCTTTGCGGTAGCGATACGCCAACACCGCTAGGGCCAGCTGCCAGCAGGCCCCGAAGGACAAGATCGCCCATTGCCCGATGAAGACCGAAACCAGCGCGTTGACGACAAACAGGCCGCCCAATAAATAGCTGCCGCCCCAGACGTGGCCTCCCAATGCGACGAAGCCAAACGCGGCCAAGGTCGATGCAAACGGAAAGACCTCGACTTGGCTGGTCCCGCGCAGCGTCAGGATCGCATTCATCGTTCCCAAGGCGACAAGGTACCCCATCCAAATCGACCAGATCGGTCGCTCGGCAACGCTCCGCGCCCGCAACGTCCCGCTGCGGTAATAATAGATAACGGCCGTCAGCGCGACCGCCATGTAGCAGCGTGGCGTCCAGTAGGCGGCCCAATCGGAATGGCCGCGGCGAACCAACACGAAGATCGCCACGTGAGCCAGAAAGATACTCAGCCCCATCAAGACCAACGCCTTACCCCAATTGCGGAAGTGTTCGTAATGCTGGTCGCGTCGCAGCGTGCGAGCCAACTCCAAGAACATCCCCGAATGGCCGGCGGAGATCGAATCGCCGTTGAGATAGCGATCGAGGTCGTCGGCTAATTCCGCCGCCGTGGCGTAGCGTTCCTTCGGATCATGGTTCAAACACTCCATGCAGATCCGCTGCAGATCGGACGAGACCTCGCGATTTAGTTCGCGCGGCGGAACCGGTTCGCAACCCAACACCTTGGTCAAAATCTCGACAGTCGATTCGCCACAATGAGGAGGCTGGCCGGTCAACAGCGAATAGAGGACAGCTCCCAACGCATAGATGTCCGCCGACGGGCCGATCTTCGTCGAACCGCTCGCCTGCTCGGGACTCATGTAGTTCGGCGTCCCCAAGATCTGGCCGGTCTGCGTCAGCGCCGATCCGTCGCGATGCCACTTGGCCAATCCGAAATCGGTCAGCATCGGCTTCCCCTCGCCATCGACCAAGATGTTCGCCGGCTTCAGATCGCGATGCACGATCCCGCGGCGATGTGCATAGCTGACCGCGCGGGCGATCTCGCGAACCGCTACTACTGCTTGTTGGATCGTGCATCGCCGCGACGCGACCCAGTCCTGCAGCGATTCCCCTTCGATCAAGGTCATCGAAAAATAGGTCTGCCCGCGCCAGCTGCCGACGTCGTAGATCGGCACGATATTCGGATGATGTAACTGAGCCGCCGCTTCGGCTTCCTGGCGAAATCGTCGCAGTTCTTCCGGCGACGCCATCGCGCCGCTGCTGATCAACTTCACCGCCACCTCGCGGTTGAGTTCCGTTTGCAGTGCGCGATAGACGACTCCCATCCCACCGCGAGCGATCTCCTCGATCAATCGATACGGGCCGACCTCGCAACCGACAAACGACGCGGCGACCATCGGCTCGGAATCGCCGGCAAGCGTTTCGGCCAACGCAGGCGCGGCGAACCAAGCCTGATTGCGAAAGAACTCGGTCAATTCGTCGGCAAACTGCGGATAACGCTGGAGATACTCTTCGGGCGAAGGAGCTGAACCGGCTTCGATCCTTTCAAAGATCTCCCCCAGCAATTCGTCAAATTCAGCGTCGTCGGACAACAGCGTTCTCGGTACATGCAGAGGCGAAAAAGGGCGATCGGCGTGCGATCCATTGTCCACCGATTGCCACAACGGGTCAATCGACACCTGGGTGCGCAACGTTCGTCCGTCGCTGGGCTCTATTGCGTAAGCCATACTTACAAGCGGGAGCTGCCGCACGCCGCCAGCTGCTCAAAACCAAACAACCGTTACAACGTGATGTCGCCATGGAACCGCTCTTTTTCTTCCTGCTGATCATGACGATTGTGACCCTCGTCGGACATGGCATCTGGGTTGTCGCGGCCTTCGTGATTCGCAAGATTTTCGACGACCCGCAAAAAAACTCGCATAAAACCCCCGACCGCAACGAAGACCTGCTCTCGTTCAGTCGCATCCTCGCGTCGATGTATTGGCAGGGAAAGCTGACCGAAACAGAGCATCGACGCCTGCGAGAGCTAGCCGGCTTGGCGACGCCAGCGACCGCGGAACCCGAATCAACCGAAGAGCTCGGCGGCTCTTCGACCGCTGCCGATCTCGAACCGATCATCGCCGAAATCGTTCCCCCGCAATCGCTCACGCCACCGCGGATCGATTCGCGCGAACCAGCTGAGCCGTCTGCAGATGCGCCAGCAGCCGTGGAACGACATCCACTGGACCGATCGCCCGAAGAGGAACCAGAATTCGTCGCGGCGGCGACAGCTGTTCCGAACAAACCGCGGCGGGCGATGGGAGCCGTACTGCAAAGCTTCCTGGCATCGAACAACATCCGCTGGGGCGAACTGCTGGCGGGACTGCTGATCGTGATCTGTAGCGTCGGATTGGTGATCAGTTTATGGAGCACGATGCAGCAGACGCACCGCTTGCTGCCATCGTTGGTCTTCTTGTTGGGAACCGCGGGAGTGGAAGCGGCGGGACTGTACACGCTGCGAAAGTGGAATCTGAAAGAGACCAGCCGCGCGGTGCTGGTGATCGTCACGCTGCTGATTCCGCTGAACGTCGTCGCGGGGATCGCGTTGGCCACCGGCGACGGCGGATCGGTCCAGTTGACGCAGCCGCTGACTCTGGCCGTGATCGCGATCGCAACGATCGCTTACAGCGTGATGTTGTGGCTGGCCGGGCGAGCGATTTTCGGACGCGACCGCTGGCAGATGAGCCTCGCCGTTGGCGGCCCTTCGTTTTTGATGCCCTTCATTCCGGCCGCTGTCCGACACTGGAATATCGATGCAGCTTGGTTGAACCTGCTGCCGTCGGCGGTGATTGGCACAGCGATCGTCGCCGCATTGATCCGCAAACGCGACCGACCGATGTCGACGCCAGCCGGCTGGCGATTTGGACTGCTGGTCGGAATGGCGATCTACACGCTGGCGGTGGTCAGCGGTTTTTTTGCCTTCCACCTGCCGCGAGGGCTGACATCGATCGTGCCGCTGACCTTTGGCATGTTGCCTGCCGTGCTGGCACTGATGGCCTGCGGCGGCGTCTTGCGAAACCGATTCACGCGTGATTCGAGCAGCGTGCTGAGATTGATGGCGACCGCCACGATCATGATCGCCGGAGTGATCGTCGCGGCGTTGTTCCCCGCAACGCTCGGTTCGCAAACGCACCTGATCGCCTGGGCCGCTCTTTGCGCCGGCCTTTCGATCGCACTTGCAATCGCTCTTCGCGTGCCGACGATGTTGTATGTCGCCAGTGCCACCGCGGCGATCGGCCTGCTGTTGATCGCGGGCAATGCGATCATGGGAACCGGCTGGGATCCGGGCTTCCCATTGTGGCGACGACTGGTCTCGGGGGAGAGTGCGATTCTGTTGCCATTGATCGCGGCCGGCTTCGCAGCCATTGCGGCAACGCTCCGCAAACAAACCGATTGGATGCAGCCACCGGCAATCGTCGGCGGCATCGCTGCGGTGTTGGGCCTCGCCGTCACCGCCGCTGTTGCGATCGGTCCGGTCGCTTGGAGCGGATCGATCTCGGCGACCGTCATCCTGGCGATCCTGATGATCCAGTCGCTTGCGATCGGCCTGGCGGGAGCCTGGAACCAACCTGCCGCGATCCACTTGAGCGGCCTTGGCTTGGCTGCCTTCAGCATCGCTGCATGCCGCCCCGAAACGCAATGGCTCAACTCGCTGGAGACGCTGCTCCATGCCGCCTCCAGCGCGGCCAGCCTCCTGCTGATCGGCATGTTTGCCCTCGCATTGGTCTGGCGTTTCTTGCCTCGCATTTCGAACATTGCTCCGAGCGAACAACGGTTACAAAATTGCGACCGCTGGCTACAAGGAACGGGTCTACTAGCGATAGGCTTTGCCGTTTTGATCGTCCCCTTTGAACCAATCCGCGGCGCCGCGATGGTCTCCGCCGCCGCGATCGTCTGGATCCTCGCTGCCACCCGCGGGGCGCAGCGAACATGGTTCGCCTGTGGTCAAGCGATTGGATTGCTCGGGCTGACGCTGGGTCTGCACGCCTACCAGCCGACGGTGTTTACCACGGGACTTCACTGGATCGACGGCACCGTGTTGTGGATGCTGGTCGCGGTCGCCGGTGGCTACGCCCTGCTCTGGCACGCGATCCAATTCGTAGCCCGAACCGCTTGGCCTAACGCAGAAGATCATCCGATCGGCCTCCATCGGCAGCTTGGATTTGCCGGCAGCTTGTCCAGCATCCTCCTCGCATCGATCACCGCTCTGACCGCGATCGGGTTGTACATCGCGCCGACCGACTCGGCAGTCGAGCCGGCAACTTGGATCGTCGGCTGGCAACGATTCGGAATCACTCCTCTCGCAGCGCTCCTGTTTGCCGCGGCAACGACGACAATCGGAGTGCTCTATCGCGGCCGACTTCGCTTTGCCGATACGCTTCTCAGCGCGGCGGTCATGCTGCTGTGGCTCTCTTATGCGGCGATCGGATGGCTGGCAGCAACGCTCTCTCCATCCGCGTCCCAAGTCCCGACGTTGGCTGCGGCGACGCTGGCGTTTGCCATCGCGATCGGCATCTCGATCCGAACGGCAACGATCCGGAAAACGATCTTCGCCAGCTCGATCGAAAACGGCCTGATGGCGAGCCAGAGGACGTCCGCCGCTTTGTGGGCAGGCATTCCCACGACGGCCCTGCTGGTCTTTGGCATCTGGCAACCGCTGATCTCTGGCGGCACGATCGATCCGATCGCCGCTTGGGTCGCCTCCGCGATCGCGCTGCTGGGTTCGGTCTGGTTCGCGGTGCAGGCGACCTGGTATCGGCGAGCCGATTTTTCGTTGGCTGCAGCGGCCGTTGGCATCATCGGATTCATGACCGCTGGGATCGCAGCGATCGGCGAACCGACAGGAGTCGCCGTAAACAGCCTGCACCTGCTGGGACTCAGCTGTTTTGCTCTCGCTGCGTTTCAACGGAGCGCCGAACAAACCGGAGTCATCCGCTGGCTGCAACGCTGGCAACAGGAAGCCCCCAGCGTCATGCCGCCCCTTTCGCTACCGGTCCTCCGGATCTGGCCCGATGCTTGGCCAACAGCGACATCTCAACTTGCCTCGATCGGAATCGCGGCCAACCTGATCTCGGGGGTCGTGACGGCGAGCGAGATCGCCTGGAATGTACAAGGCGTCCCGGCATTGCTCGTATCGACGATCGGCAACGCGATGGGGCTCGCCCTTGTGATCGCAGCGGGAGCGTTTTGGTTTATCGCCAGCCGACGGCAGCGAGGCCTCGTCGACGTGGCGGGTTGGATGACGCTGGCAGGACCGACGGTGGCTATCGCCTGGACCGCGTGGCGTTCCGAAGATGCGGCGGTCGCGTGGGGAGTGATGCTATCGATCTGGTCGGCCGCCACGATTCTTGCCGCCGTGATCAGCGTTGCGAATGCGACGCCAAGCCGCCGCGCCATCGCGATCCCGTTGGTCGGATCGGGGCTGTTGATTGCCAGCGGCCTTTTGAGTGTTGCATTGGACGCGCCACGAGCCAACTTCTGGCTGATCCCATGGGCGATCGGCACGCTGGTCGGACTGGCGGTCACGCTGCATCGCGGATCGCGTCGCGGCATCCGGCTGCTCAGTGGAGTGCCGATCGTTTCGGGAATCCTGCTGACCGGGGCGGTCGACGAATATGCGTCGAACGCTTGGCAGATGATCGTTGGCAGCCGGTATTTCTTCGCAACGATCCTGATCGCCATCGTCTGGCTACTGTTCTGCGGCGTGCTCTGGCGGTTGCGGTTTGTCTTTTACAAACGATCGGTGCCGACCAGCGAACTGCTGAAGTTCAAGATCGACACGGTGCTTCTGTTTGTTGGGACGATGCTATTGGCGATCCTAACGCCAGCGATCGCATCGAACTGCTTTGAACTTGGCATCCACGCGATCGAACGGATGGGAAACACCGCGATCCTGTTGTTGCCGGTTGGTCTGTTGGCCATCGTGGCGTCGACGATCCGCTGGGACAGCCGCGGGCAAGTGACCGTTGCTTACCTGATCACAGCCTGCCTATCGACCGCGACCGTGATGCTCGTCGCGTCGCATTGGCAGCACGACTCGCGAGCGTTCTCCCCGATCGCGGGACTAACGCTTGGCATGCTTGCAGCAATTGCCGCGTGGTTGTGGCCGCTGCATCGGATGCTCAGTCGCTTCCTTGCCGATCGACAAATCCCCTGGCGAACCGACAGTGAAACGGGGATGCGGCGAGAGTTGAGCAGCCTGTTGATCGCGACGCTACTGTTCGCAATGCTTGGAACCGCAGGCGCAATCTTGGGCCATGGCGAGCCGCTGTGGTGTTGGGTTTGGATCGGATCGATCATCGCCTGTGCGATCGCGATCGGCCGAATCGGCAGCAACAGTGCCTCGCACACGCTGCGAACCATAGCAGTCGGCTCGCTGTGCATCGCGGCGATGTTTGGTTCGGTCGCCGATGTGCGTGGTGTCGACCTCGGCCAAGCGCGAGCCCTCGCCCAAACAATGCGTCTGTTTATCGCATCGGTGTGGTTGATCCCGCTGGTCGCCTGGGTCGCCCCGCGCATACTGGCACTCGATCCCGAACGTTGGAGCACCCCGATCCGGCGATCTGCGATCTTTTCTGCGAGCGTTGCGACGATCGCATTGTTCGGCCTGCTGGCGATGGAAGTTGTCCTGCGAACCGATGGCGTCGGGATCCCTCAGATTCCAACGATCCTGGTCGTGGGAACCTCTTTGGTGATCGCGTTGTTCAGTTTGCTCGCGTTGCTGATCGCGATCGCTCCTGGAAAGTTCCTGGCCTCCGCCGCCGAACGGTTAACGATTCCCCATCGCCAAGGACTCGTCTACGCCGCTCAAGTCTTGATGCTGTTGGCCGTGGCGAACAAACTCGCCTGCCAGCCCGACACGCTGGGACTGCGGGAATATTGGCCTTACATCGTGATGGCACTGGCCTTTGTCAGCGCCGGCCTATCGACATGGGCTCAGCGACGCGAGGACGCCGTGTTGCTGGGACCGCTGCGTAATTCAGCCCTCTTCCTGCCGCTGATTCCGCTGGTCGGATTCTGGCTGACCGGACGCGGACAGGACTGGATCTTTGCCGATAGCGAGATTCAGTACAACGTGGTCCTGTTGCTGGCGGCGGTCTTCTATCTCGCCTTGTCGGCACTTTGGCCGGGAGACCGGATCACGCGAGTCGCCGGGATCATCGCAGCCAACGCCGCGCTGTGGGTCACTCTGACTCAGAATCCCGGTTGGGGATTTTTGCAGCATCCGCAATTGTGGCTGATTCCTCCGGCGGCCTGTGTCTTGGCCGCAGTGCATGCCGAACGCAAACGCCTGCAACCGCAAATCGTCACGGCGGTTCGCTACGCGGCGACGCTGACGATCTATATCAGTAGCACCGCCGACATGATCGTCCAGCAGATTGGATCGAGCATCTGGGGGCCGATCGTGCTGATCTTGCTGGCTTTTGCCGGGATCGCGATCGGCGTGGTGATGCATGTGCGGGCGTTCCTCTACCTCGGCACCGGCTTTGTCGTCGTCGGGCTGATCAGTATGGTCTGGCACGCGGGGCGAGCGATCGATCAAGTTTGGCCGTGGTGGGCGTTTGGAATCACGATGGGACTGATGTTGCTGGCCGGGCTGATGGCGATCGAGAAGCATAAAGAGACGCTGCGGCGGATCGCGACGCGGATGAACCAATGGGAAGCGTGAGGCGGTGTCACGCGGGCGAACCGGCAAAGTCGGCGATGGCAGCGTGCGAGGGTCGCGGTTTGCGACTATAACAAACGCTTCGCCATTGCCATCTCCGACCGGCGCTACGTCTCCAGGCCGATCTAAACGTAGTGGATCTTGTTAAAGATCCTTGTTGCGAAGAACCTTTTAGACGTAGTGGACCTTGTTAAAGACCCTCTGCGCTGACGGATCTTTTAACAAGATCCACTACGATACGATGCACTTTTCATTCCCACTGCTTGCGTCTACGGATCGATCCCGTGTTTGTGTTTGAAAATCCCGTCCTGCAACGCGAACTGCTCGTCAACCTCCGCACGCATCGGGCTTTTTTCCTGCTGGCACTCTACCAAGTCCTATTGGCCGCGGTCGTGCTGGTCGCTTGGCCGACCGACGAGAAGTTGGACCTGACGCAGAATCCGCCGAGCGCTCGCAAGCTGGTCGATCTCTTTTTCTTAGGCCAATACGTGCTGGCGTCGCTGATGGCTCCCAGCTTTGCAGCCGGCACGATCACCGGCGAAAAAGAACGCAAGACATACGAGATGCTGCTTGCCAGCCCGCTGCGGCCGACCGCGATCGTGTTCGGCAAGATGGTCGCTTCGTTGACCCATCTGGGCATGTTGATCGTCGCTTCGCTACCGATCATCGTGTTGTGCCTGCCGCTGGGAGGCGTGAGTATCTACGAAGTGCTAGCCGCCTATCTCGGGCTGATCGTGTCGGTCGTTTGTTTTGGTGCGATCGGCGTCGCATGCAGCAGCTACTTCGGCCGCACGTCGGCATCGCTGGTCGTCAGCTATCTCGTGATCCTGCCGCTGGTGATGTTAGGCGTTCTCTTCTGGACCAGTTTGGAACAGGAAGGGGCGCTGCGATTGAACCTCGCCATAACCGTGATCCCAGCTTTCGGAATCGCCTTGGTTTTGCTGCTGTGCGCCAACGCGGCGGCCCGGATGTTGTATCCGCCCGACATGGGTAGTGAAGGAAAAGAGGTGGTCGATCTGGACCGCGAAGCCGAAACGGCAGTCGGCCTTGTCATCCAACGGGACCAGTTCCCCGACAAACTGTTCGCTCCGCCGCGTCGCCGCGAATTGATGGCTGACGGCGCCAACCCGGTCTACGACAAAGAGATCCACAGCGAGATCTTCAGCCAAGGAACGCTGATGCTGCGACTGGTGATCCAGATCAGCATGCTGTTGGCGATCCCGTTGATGGCGTTGTTATTGTTCGCCCGCTCGCACCTGTGTGCCTTCTACACCGTGTATGTCGTCGTCTTCAACATGCTTGTCGGCCCGGTCTTTTCTGCCGGCAGCGTGACGGGAGAACGGGAACGCCAAACCTTGGACCTGTTGCTGACGACCACGATCACCCCTTGGAAGATCCTGTGGGGCAAACTGGTCGCCGGTTTTCGAATCTCCGCCGTCCTGACCTCCTTCCTGCTGTGGCCGCTGCTGCTAGCGACGCTGATGGTCCCGCAATACTGGACTAACTGGCTGGCGGTATTGTCGTTCTTCGCAATCGTGCTGATGGTCTGTTTAGTCGATTCGGTCGTGGCGTTGTTCTGTTCGACCGTCTTCCACAAGACCTCGACCAGCCTGATGGCAACCTATCTGAGCCTGTTGATTTTATATGTCGCTCCCGTGGCGGCGGTGCTGTTGATGGGGATCCTCAACTTCTCGCCCGAGACGATCGACGCCTCGCGTTGGTGGGGCGTGGCGAGTCCGTTTGTGGCGGCCATTTCGGTGCCGCTCAACGCCGACCTGAGCCTCGACGGCAGCGAGATCGCCAACGTCGGCGACCTATCGCTTCTGGCCGCCTACTTCGGCGTCTCGATCTGCCTGCTAGCGAGCATGATGGGGATCATGATCTGGTTATTCCGAGCCCGCTGGCGCGTCAGCGGCGATTGAGATCGCCCTGCCCTCCCCTACCCCGCAGCACAAAAACGCTATGAAGTGACGGTTTTGATATCAGCCGACAATCGCTGGCGACCAATACCGTTCAACGAAGCGTAGTGGACGAGGTTACGAGTCCTTTTGCATCAGACCAAATCGCTGGGACTCGTAACCTCGTCCACTACATCCCGCCGCTAAATCTTTCCACTGTCCGAGGCTCTTCGTTGAACCGTATTGCGCTGGCGCCGAAAACAGGTGTCGGCGAGGTTAGCGATCTCCTATTTCCGCGTGATTTCTTGACCTGTTTGCGATATGCTAAAGCTGTGAGCCCACCGGCTTCGCACTCCCCCACTGCCCGCCAAATTTGGCCCACCACCCTGCCCTTCTGCTGCGTTTTCGGCGCAGCCTTCACGCATGAATGACGTAAACACTCGATACTCTCTGCGCGACAACAAAGGCTTCCTGCCGCTGATCGCTTGGCTTTTGCTGGCGATGTGCACTGCCACATTGCATACGTCGGTGGCCGACGAGCGGCCGAGCCTTGAAGAATTGAAAGCCGTTGGCGCACAGAAGTCACGATTCAAGAACGTGCAGCCGAGCGCGGAACCTCCGGCTCATCCGGAGCCGGATCTGGCGGAGTTCCGCGAGACGATTGGGCCGATCTTGCAACAGGCCTGTGTCGATTGCCACGGCCCCGGTGCGCAAGAGGGGAACGTGCGGATCGATACGCTCGATCCCGATCTCTTGTCGGGGGAGGATGTCGATTGGTGGACCGAAGTCTTTGCAGCGATCAGCAAAGGCGAAATGCCACCGCCCGACGAAGGTGAACTAACGGACGAGGATCGCGAAAAGGTCGTCAACTGGCTGGCCAATGAAATGCAAGTCGCGTCGACGGTGCGGCGTCGATCGGGCGGCCACTCTGCGTTCCGAAGAATGACACGTTACGAATACAATTACGCATTGCAAGACTTGCTAGGTCTGCCTTGGGACTTTGCCAAAGACCTGCCGCCGGAATCGCATTCGGAGGACGGTTTTCAGAACAGCTCCGAACTGCTGCACATGTCGGTCTCGCAGTTTGAAACCTATCATCGGATCGCCCGAACAGCACTCGCTCGCGCCACGGTTCGCGGCCAGCGGCCTGCCGTGCGGCACTGGGGCGTGTCGATGAAAGATGTGGCTAACTTCGAATGGCCCAAACAAGCAAAAGAGATCGAAAAGGTAACCAAACAGTTCAAGGACGATCCCGCCAAGCAGCAGGAGGAACTGGACAAACTGGATGCGAAGTTTAAGCAATCGCATCGCGGAGCCTACTTTCGCGAACTGTCGACCGGTCGCACCGCAGAGGCCACTTGGCGTTACCAGGGAGCCAAATACGCGTTCGCCCCGACCGACTCGCCGGCCGAGTTCCCCGAGTCGTTCGATACAGTTGCCGTCCTGCCAGCCAACCGTGGCACCAAGCTGATCGTGGAACTTGGGAACCAAGTCCCCGACGAGGGAACGATGCGAGTTCGCGTTCGCGCCTCGCGGACCACCAGCGACGATTCCCCCGCCCCGAGCATGCAGATGCTGTTCGGTTGGCAAGCGAGCAACGAGGGGCGAGCACTGATCCGGGTCAGCGAACAAGACACGCTGATCACCGCCGGGCCCGACGAACCGGCGATCTATCAATGGGATTTCCCGCTGGGCGAGATCTACCCTCGCAACTCCGTGCGGAAGACGTCGCCGATGGGCGTGACGCCCAGTCCGTCGGAATACATCCGCTTGGCCAACAGCACGGCCTCTCAAGGAGACATTCAAGTCGACTATGTCGAGATCTCCGCGCCGGTCTACGACCAATGGCCGCCGGCGTCTCACAAGAAGATCTTTTTCGACAGCAAAAACGCTGACGATGAGCCGGCTTGCGCGAGAGAGATCATCGCCGCGTTCATGCACCGCGCATGGCGCCGCACGATCAGCGAGGACGAACTCGACCGGAAACTTAAGCTGTTCGACACCCTGCGACCTCAATGCAACAGCTTTGAAGAAGCGGTCACCGAAGTCCTGGCAACGATCCTTTCGTCGCCTCACTTTCTGTACATCGCACAGAACCAGGCGGATGAAACTCCGGAGACTCCACCGGAACGGCAACCGCTCTCACCACACGAACTGGCGACACGATTGTCAATGTTCCTGTGGTGCAGTCTGCCCGATGAAGAGCTATTGAAACTGGCTGACAGTGGGCAACTGGCCGATTCGCAAACGCTGACCGAACAGGTCCAGCGAATGCTGGCGGATCCTCGCACGGAGCGATTTGCGAAGCAGTTTGTCCACCAGTGGCTGGACCTGCAATTGCTCGATTTCCTGAACATCAAACAAAACGTCCGCGGCTTTGATCCGCTGCTGAAAGAAGCGATGCAGCACGAACCGATCGCGTTGTTTCACGAGGTGCTGAAGCACGACGAAAGCGTCCTGAATTTCATTCACACCGATTTCGCGATGGCCAATGAACGACTCGCCCGGCACTATGGATTGAAGGGGGTTCGCGGGAACCATTTCCGCCGCGTAGCGTTAGACGGCGACTTCAAACTTGGCGGTATCCTGACTCAAGCTGGCCTGTTGGCGATGAATTCCGACTGGCCCGATTCCCATCCACTGAAGCGCGGCGTCTGGCTGTTGGAAAGCATCCTCAACGATCCGCCACCGCCGCCGCCTCCCGCGGTTCCGCAAATCGATCTCGCCGATCCGGAGATCGCGAAGATGACGCTGAAGGAACGGATCGAAGACCACCGCAATCACGCGGCCTGCATGTCGTGCCACGTGAAGATCGATCCCTGGGGAATCGCATTTGAAAACTACGACGCCTTAGGGCGATGGCGAAACGAGATCGACGGGAAACCAGTCTCTGCGTCGAGCGAACTTTTCAACCGCGAGACGCTCGACGGGATGGAGGGCTTGAAGCGGTTCCTGTTAGAAAACCGGCAAGACCAATTTGTCGGGGCGATGGTCCACAAGCTGACCACCTACGCGCTCGGGCGACCGCTGACGTTCGCCGATCGAGCCGATGTCGACACGATCACCGCGGAAGTGCGAACCCGTGGCGACGGACTCGCCACGATGATCCAAACGATCATTGCCAGCGAATTGTTTCAAACCCAATAGACGCAACCAAACTTCACCGCCACCAACCGCAGCGGAGCAACGCTATGAAATTGAACATGAACCGCATCGATCGCCGACGATTCCTGCGAGGAACGGGCCTCGCGTTGGCTCTGCCAATGTTTGGATCTCTCGCCACTCCGGTAGCGCGGGGCGCGGCAGCCCGCGCGAATCCAAAACGCCTGGGATGCTTCTACTTTCCCGACGGCGTTCCGATGCCGCTGGCAGAAGACCCCGCCTACCAGGACTGGGCTTGGTTCCCCCATCGCAACGGCGACGATTTCACTTTCACCAAGTGCATGCAACCACTGGAACCGCTGCGCGATGAAATAACCGTCTTATCGGGATTCTCGCACCCGAAGAGCCGCAATTCGCATGGCCACAACAACGCCGACCAGTTCCTGACCGGTGCTGCCACCGGCGGCGGCGATATGGAATACGCAAACACGATTTCGTTGGACCAAGAGTACGTGAAGGTTGTGGGGGACCAAACGCGATTTGCATCGTTGGTGATGTCGACCGACGGAGGCACCGGGACCGCTCGCGGCGCTCACACGATCTCGTTCGATCGCAACGGCCGGGCGATCCCCGCCGAACACCGCCCGAAACAGATCTTCGACATGTTGTTCGTCAAGAGCGACGGCGATTCAGCTCGACGGTTGGCACTCAGCCGCAGCGCACTGGACGACATGCTGGTCGATGCGCGTTCGCTTCGTAAGACGCTCTCGTCGGCCGACCAACAGAACCTGGACGAATACCTCGACTCAGTCCGCCAGGCGGAGATCAAAGTCGAAAAGGCGAAACGCTGGATCAACGCTCCGCTGCCAAAGATCGATGGCGATCACCTGAACCTGGAACTGACGACCGACGAACCTCGCGAGTACCTACAAACGATGTTCGAGTTGATCTACCTAGCGTTCAAGACCGATTCGACTCGCGTCGCCACCTATCAGATCGGCCGCGAAAACGGTGTCGGCCGAAGCGATCACCTGGCTCGCGCCGTTGGATTCAACCTGGCACATTCGTTGTCGCACGAGACCAAAAACCCTGGCGGCTGGAAGAACTTTGCCATCTATTGCCAGTTCCTCAACGAAGAATACGGGCGATTCATCGGCAAGCTGAAACAGACTCCCGAACCGGCCGGCACCGGAACGATGCTGGACAACACGCTGCTACTGTTTGGATCGGCATCGAGCGCCTTCCATTTGTCCCGCAACTACCCGTTGATTCTGGCCGGGGGCAAACAGATGGGCTTCAAGCATGGCCAATACATCGACCATGCAGGCAGCAACCCACAGGGCGGTGCTTGGGACGGAGGGCAAGAGCCCTGGCAGAAGAAAGTCACGCACGAGGACACGCCGCTGTCGAACCTGTTCGCCACGATGCTGCAGCGACTCGGATCGCCAACTCAATCATTCGCCGACAGCACCGGAACAATCGAAAACGTCTAGTTCCACCGCAACTTCATTCGGTCGACTGAAGCCTCGAACCTTAGCGAGGTGGCTGACGAATAGGCTTCAACCGATGCGAGTCTCAGCGACGAGTGGCGAAAGCCTGCGATCCAAACAACGCGTTAGCTTTGAGCCACTGGTGGGACGAGGCCATCCAAGACGTTTTGGATCGTTGAGTTCAGCACCTTACGAACGGTAACGCGGTCGCCAGGGCGGAGCGCGTAGTCGGTGCCGGTGCTAACGCGGCCCGTTTTCGTGTCGAACGTGACAGCCATCTTCACGCCATCCATTTCCCCGGTAGCGGTGCGAAACAGGACGATGTCCAGCCCGCTGTATTTCGTTTTCAAGCCGGCCTGGCGAAGCAGGTCGTTCACGAACACCGTCTTCCCATCGGCGGGAAGTGGGATCACTCGCATCGGCTTGTCGGCACCTTCGACTTGCAAGACGATCGAATTGGTTTGTCGCGCGGTTTGGATGGCTCGAAACATCGCTGCCTGAGGCGATTCGCTTAACGTACTTTCCTTCGAAGCGTCGTTATCGGTGCTCGGAAAAAGCGTCAAGCTGGCACATCCGGTGTTCAGCAGGCAGAAAGCCAGCAAGGCAGCGACCAAGCAAGTCGAGTGGCGAGGTGACATGATGAGGTTTCCCAATCGCGGGTAGATACGGATTTGCGAGCAGCAATTCGCTGCGTCGTCGAACAATTCGCTGAGCCCCCCGGCTGGGAAACGAGCGGCCCGGAACCCCGGCAATACGCTTCCACTTTGATTCCCGATCGGCTGCCACACACGGCCGACTTTAACGATTATGCCGGTTACCGAATAATTGTTTGCTAGCAGCCCTCTGACACTTTCGCCGAGATTTCGGTAGAATCTCCGCCAATTTGATTCGATGCGACCGACAGCCATTCCGCCACCTCACGACAGCTGAGCCCCATGTCCCAAACCTTGCCGGAACCACCGTCGAGCTGGAACCGCCGCCACTTGCTCGGATTGCAAGACCTTTCAGTCGATGAGCTGCGGACACTCTTAGATACCGCTCAACAATTGAAGGAAGCGACCAACAACTGTCGCGAAAAACTGTCGCTACTAGCGGGCAAGACCTGTGCCAACCTGTTCTTCGAGAACAGTACTCGCACGCGGAACAGCTTCTCATTGGCTGCGAAACGCCTGGGAGCCGATACCGTTGAGTTCTCCTCCTCCGGCAGCAGTGTCGCCAAAGGGGAAACGTTCATCGATACCGCCAAGACGATCGAAGCGATGGGAGTCGATTGGGTCGTGACGCGGCACCAAACGCCCGGCACGCCCCACTTGTTAGCTCGCGAACTCTCCTGCTCGGTCCTCAACGCTGGCGACGGGCCTCACGAACACCCCACTCAAGGCCTGCTGGACATCCTGACGATCCGCCAACATCGCGGCAACATCGATGGTCTGACGGTCGCGTTGGTCGGCGACATCGCGCACAGCCGAACCGCCCGATCGAACATCTGGGGACTAAAGAAGCTCGGCGCGCACGTGATCCTGTGCGGCCCTTCGACCCTCGTTTCCCATCGCTGGCGCGAACTGGATGTCGAAGTCGCCTACAACCTCGACGAGATCCTGCCGCGCTGCGACGTACTGAACCTGTTGCGAATTCAGTTTGAACGACAGACGACACGTCCCTTCCCATCGGTTCACGAATACGCGAACCTGTACGCGATGAACACCGACCGAATGCGGCGCAGCAAATCGGACATCCTGATCATGGCACCAGGCCCGATCAATCGTGGCGTCGAGATCACCCCGGAAGTTGCCGACGGCCCGCACTCGGTGATCCTGGAACAGGTAACCAACGGGATCGCGGTCCGGATGGCAGCCCTTTGGCTTCTGGCAAACGCCCCCCACAACTCTTCCACCAGCGAACCGATCGTCCACTGACCATGACACCACTGCTGATCGAAAACGGCCGCCTCGTCGACCCCTCGCAATCGATCGATCGCGTGGCCCGCGTGCTTGTCACCGGCGGGCTGATCGCGGCGATCAACCCCGACGATGGCGATCTGCCGCCCAACGTCCGACGCATTGATGCTCGCGGCCGAATCGTCGCCCCAGGCCTGATCGACCTGGGAACCGAACTTCGTGAACCGGGTCGCGAAGAGGATGAGACGATCGAAACTGGCGGCAATGCGGCGCTTGCCGGCGGATTTACGACGATCCTGTGCGCAGCGAACACCTACCCGCCGATCGACTCTCCTGGCGCTGTCGAGTTTGTTCGCCAAAAGGCGCAGCGGGCCCGCACCTGCCGAATCCACGTGATCGCTTGCCTGAGCCGCGGTCGCGAGGGAGTCGACATGGCGGAACTGAGCCTGCTAGCTGAAGCTGGCGCGGTCGGCTTCAGCGACGCCCCGCGGCCGACGTCCAACAGCGCCCTGCTGAAGAAGGCGCTCGAATATTGCCACATGTTGGACCTGCCAATCTACGACCTGCCGCTGGTCCCGGAACTGACAGGCACCGGCGTGATGCACGAAGGACGCGTTTCGACGATCCTTGGCCTGCAGGGACTGCCGACCGAAGCGGAAGATCTGGCGGTGACCCGCGACCTACGACTGGCCGAAGCGACCGGCGGGCGACTGCATATCGGCCCGATCAGCACACTGCAAGGTGTCGAGCTGATCAAGCGAGCGAAGCAGCGTGGGATCAACATCTCCGCTAGCGTCTGGCCGCAAACTCTTTCGTCGATGACCGACAAGGAACTCGAATCGTTCGACGCTCGGTTTAAAGTTCGGCCGCCGCTGCGAAACGAGCGACATATCGAAGTCTGCCGCGAAGCGTTAATCGATGGCACGATCGACTGTATCTCCACGGGGCACACACCGCGGGCTCGCGAGAAGAAAGTCAACGACCTCGACCTCGCTCCGTTTGGCATGGTCAGTCTGGAGACAACGCTCGCGTCGATCAACACCGACATGATCCGCCCAGGCCTGCTCTCGTGGCCCGACGCGATCACCCGGCTATCGACTCGCCCTGCCGAGATCGCGGGCGTCCCCGGCGGCAGCTTAAAGCCTGGCTCTCCAGCGGATATCGTAATCATCGATCCCGACATCGCCTGGACCGTTCGCGGTGACGCATTCCAATCCCGCAGCAATAGCACGCCCTGGGAAGGAAAACAACTGTTCGGCCAAGCGACCCATGCTATCGTTGGCGGCGAAGTTCGCTTCGAACGCCACGCTTAGGCCCCATAAGAGCGCTCAAGAGCAACCAACCCCTGATTCCCCTCGGGGAACTCCGCCACGCGGGGTGATAGGTCGCGGCCCCCTGACGAACCAGACGCTAGCGGCTTGTCGGTTTAGTCACAACGAGCTTCCTTGCATTAGCCGTTTGGGCGTTAGCCCCGGTTTAGTGGCAGCGGAACCGGGGCTAACGCCCAAACGGCTGACTAAACCGACAAGCCGCTAGCCCATCGCGGCGGATACTACATCCGCAGCAAGGCATCCCAAAACAGCCTAGAGTCGCTGTTCTGCCGCCGCAGGGAATCTACTACAATCGGAAGATCGTGTTGAGCAACCGCTTCAACGACAATCGAATCCCATTGAACAAATCCCTTGAGGTACGCACGGATGGCTCGCTACATTATCTGCTTTTTGCTGCTGGCGTTGGCAATCCCACCGCAATCGGCGTCCGCCCAAAGTGCTGAAGAGGGTATTGTCATCGCTGCCTCGGCGGTGCTCAGCCAAGCGATGACGACGTCGCTAAACCAGATCCCGCAATCGATGCTCACCGACGCGCATGGCGTAGCGCTCATCCCCAATGTGATCAAAGGGGGCTTCATCGTCGGAGCTCGTCACGGCCGCGGACTGCTGTTCGTTCGCGAGCCCAACGGGATTTGGCACGCTCCCGTTTTCATCACCTTGACCGGCGGTAACATCGGCTGGCAAGCGGGACTGCAATCGTCCGACATCGTATTGGTCTTCAAGACAGCCAAAAGCGTTGAAGGCATCCTGTCAGGCACGCTGACGATCGGTGCCGATGCAGCCGCAGCGGCCGGCCCCGTCGGACTCCAAGGCGCCGTGGCGACCGACGGACGACTTCAGGCAGAGATTTACTCCTACTCGCGCAGCCGCGGCCTGTTCGCGGGCGTTGCGATCGACGGCTCGGTCTTGCAGATCGACCAACTATCCACCGGAACCTACTACCGCAGCCCGGCGCCGGGACAACCTGTTGTCATACCGCCATCGGCACAAGAGCTGACGCAGCGGATCGCCAACTACGCCGCTGGAGTCGCTCCGGCCGAAGGGACGTCGACAAGCCAGATGCCACCGTTGGCCCAACGCTACACGGCACAAGAATCAGACGTGCTCCGCGGCCAGCTTCTGCAGATCGCTCCCAAACTGTTCGCCTTGCTCGACGAACAATGGAAGACCTACCTCGCTCTCCCCTTCTCGGCGACAGCAGGTGGCGCGCACCCCACGCCGCAACAAGTCCAACAAACCCTCGCCCACTTCCAATCGGTGGCGACCAATCCGCAGTTCCAACAACTGGCCGCGCGTCCGGAATTCCAGTCGGTCTACGGACTGTTGCAACACTACCAGCAATCGCTCACGCCAAACGCCCAAGCCTTGCAACTGCCTCCACCGCCAGCAACGTCGCCCACAGCAGCACCGGCGAGATAGCGAGCTACACCGCTCCCAAACGACGATGTTCTCCTGAAGAGCTGCTCTAACGACGCAGCTTTTGAAACTCCGCCTGCAATTGCTCAAACAGCGCACGCAACTCGTCCGCCCCCATCGCCAACAACGCCTCTTCACCGGAAGTCGGCCGCCCAAGGAATTGCTGATAGGCTAAGACCTGACCAATCATTGCTCCCTCCTGACGTCCTTCCTGGCGACCCTCTTCTTTCCATTCTTCTGCGATTGTTGGCATAGCCGATGCTCCTTTGGATTGCATCACGCGAGTAAACACAGTCACCAACTCCTGCCGCGAGACGCGGTCGGTGCCGACCACGAGATAGCGGAGAATTGTTTCGATACTCTCAAGCGCCGTCGCTGGCGGCAGCAAGCGGTGAAATAGCGACAGGATCTCGGGCAAACGCTCCGGCAGCTCATCCCGCCGTATATATTTTAGCAGCGTCATGTAGGCGAGGAAGACCGATTCTCGCCGCAACTCCGCGTCGCTGCAGCCGCTCAAATCGAGCAGCGGCATATCGAAGTCGGGAATATAACCGCGAAAAGCCGCGGGTGCATGAATCAGTTCAGGCAACCGCCGCGGAGCATCCCACGACCGCACACCGTGATACAAAATCAAGGGAATCACGCAACAAAGCGGCTGACCGTTGCGTTGACGCTGCTCGTTGATCGCGACCATATAACGGAGCACTTGAAACACCGCCTGCTCGTCGACAACCGATTTGTGCTCGAACAACAGCATCACAAACGCATCCCCTCCGCCTGCCAACTCCACTTGAAAAACCAAATCCGAGAGCCCACCCCGTAACGTTTTATCGACAAACGTCTCCTTAGCCGGCACAAGCGTTTCAAGATCCAACTCTGCAACCACCTCCGCCGGCAACTGCCACCGCACCAACTCGCGGACATGATCGGTGTCGCCCAACAACCGCCGCACAAACCGATCGTGCGGGTTCTTCAGCCGATCGTCACTCTCCTCCGGATCCTCATCCATCGACAAACGCCTCCGCGGGAACCACCTGCGACACTCGGCATCCTAACACCGCGACAAGCCGGGCGTCGACACTCACACCCTACCAGCGGGACCTACTATCCCGTCGCCCCCGCCACCCCTTACTTCTTGTTGACAACTGTCAACAGGAGATCTATCATTAACGAGATGCCCCGCCCTCGACACCCCAACAAGCACATCGAAAATGCGATCCAATACGCTGAATCGCTGGGCTGGCGTGTCGAATTGTCGGGAGGACACGCTTGGGGTCGACTTTATTGCCCACAGAGCAGCCAGTCAGGCTGCATCGTCAGCGTTTGGTCGACTCCCCGAAATCCGGAAAACCACGCACGACACATCTGGCGAGAAGTGGACCGATGCCCGCACGTTGACACGATGACCGCCATCGACAAGGAACCGGAACAAGAAAATGACTGAGCGCGAACCCGAATTCGACTTCACCCTGCTGCTCGATGGAGTTGACACGATAACTCCCAGCTTAGAAGACTCACTTTTCCAGGCGGGCTGCGACGATGCCACGATCAGCTTGCGGTTCGGTCGCATCTACTTAACGTTTTCGCGTTCCGCACCCTCACTGAAAGACGCGATCTTAAGCGCGATCAAAAGTGTCCGCGACTCAGGCATCCCCGCGACGGTACTCCGCGTTGATTCGTGCGAACTGGTAACTCAAGCGGATATCGCTCGCCGAATCGATCGCAGCCGCCAGCTTGTAAACCAATACATCAACGGATCGCGAGGACCAGGCGGTTTCCCAGCCCCCGCATGCAACATCACCGACGGTGCTTTACTGTGGAATTGGTGCGAAGTCGCCCACTGGCTCTGGGAAAACAACTTCATCAAAAAATCCGACCTCAAAGACGCCCAAGATCTCACCATCATCAACAGCGTCCTCGAACTCGAACACCAACGTCAGCGATCCCCAGACCTAACCAAAGAAATCATCACAGCGTTGTGCTAATCGCATCGCAGCCCAGCCACCCGCTTCCCAAAACGGCAACAATAGAACTGATGCTTCGCCGACGAAGCGGCTACCCAACGACTGCGAACAACGGGCGTGTCACTCGACTCGCCATTGGATCACGAGCACGCCGCCGAAGCTGTGCGTGGTGAACTCGAAGCGTTTGCCGCCGGCGGCGCGGTCTGCTTGACGCGAGGCAAACGCTTGCAGCAGTTCAGCGACCGCTTCGTGACGCCGCTGCGGAACGCGAGCGATGATCCATAGCATCTCGCGATCGGAGGAATTCCGATCGGCCGACTGCTGCCGGAAGCGAAGCAGCTCCTCTTCACTGACGCCAGCCAGCGGAACGACTTCGCGCAGCGGATAGATATTGTTCACGGGACAACACAGATACTGAAGGAACATCGCGGATTCGGCACCACGTCCCTCACTTCGGTCCCGCTTCCATCGCTTCGCTTCGATCAAGCCTGCATCGACGGCGACCGGTTGCCCCGCAATGCGAAGCTCGTCGATTGCAGCGACCGCAGACCGCCAGTCCTCGCCGCGATGCACCAGGTGCAGATCGCGACGCAGTAGGTTTTCCAACGTTCCCTGCCAGAAGAGCAATACGACAACGGGAACCACCGCTGCGGCCAGCATCGCCACCGGCGAAGATACCAACCGACCAGAAAGTCGCCACCGTCGCAGCGACGCAAAAATCCCACGGATCGCGGTGAGCCAGAGTCCTGCCGATCCCCACGCCAAGACCGGCAGCAAACCGACGATGTAGCGACGATGCCAAACAGCGGAGACCTTCAGCGTCGCCAAACCGTACGCAACCAAAGTCACCAACACGACCGCTGCGACAAACGGAAGCCATCGCCGCACTTCAAACCGAGCCCCAGCCAAACGGGCGAGCACCAGCAGGGCCAACGGAACCAAAAACGCTGGAACCCAAGGCCACATCGCCCCAATGTCGCCGGCGAAGACTGAAAGGTTCTGGCCCAGCGAATCCGCTGCGTTCAAAGGTCGCGGGACAGCAAACGCTTCCCACTCCCCTCGCCTGCCCCACAACTGAACGATCGCGCGGTACTCCACAGCCGCTGCAATGCCGACAGCACTCCAGACCAGCAACGCGTCGACAGCAACACTCGCTATCGAAGCGCTGCCCCATCGCTGCCGGAAGATTTGATTCAACGCAAACGCAACCAACACTCCCGCCGCGACTAACATCGCGGTGTAGTGCGTCCAGAACAAGGCGGCGACGATAACGACCAACGCGATTGCTCGCCAACACCTGCGACGATCGAGAGCACCAGCACAGACCAGCACCAACAGCGTCGACAACAGAATTACCGCAGCATAGGGACGCAGTTCGGTGCCAAAGAAGATGCTGTTCCGATCGACTGCCAACAGCCCACCAGCCAACAGCCCAAGCAATAGATCGCGATGCAGTCGATAGACACCAACGACCAGCAAGAGACAGCTGCACGCCACCAACAAGACCGAACTAAGACGCAATGCGACCTCAGCATCCCCAACGACCTGATGCCACAACCACATCACCGCGAAGTAGACGGGAGACTGATTTCCCAACCGAGCTCGCGACGGAACATCGCTGAAGTCGCTCCAGATCGTCCACGCCGTGTGGAGCTCGTCTACCCACAGGCTATCGAAGCAGGAAGGAAGTCGCAGAACCAACGCGACCAAAAACACAGCACTCGCCGCCAGCGCAAGCTGCCACGGAGCAACCCGCCCTGTGTGCAACCCTTGCGATTCCGAGCCTGCCGTTCCGATCAAGTGGCCACGCTCGTGCGGTTCTTCTGGGCGACAGTGCGAATCGCTTGGCAAGCCCGATCGATCTGCGCCTGATCGACATCCCGATGCGTTACGAACCGGACAGCTTGCGGACCAAAGGCCATCACCGACACCCCCGCCGCCGCCAACTGATCCCGAAACTCGGCCGCCGTTCCCCAAGCGGGATCGACCGATGCGATCACGATGTTTGTGTCGACTGTGGGCGTCGGCAAATCGATGCCGGGCGAATCGCGAACCGCCTCGGCTAACAATTGAGCATGCGTGTGATCGTCCACCAAACAAGCGCGGTGATGCTCGATCGCATACAGCGCACCGGCGGCAATGATGCCAGCCTGTCGCATCCCGCCGCCGAATAGCTTCCGAGCTCGCCGAGCTTCCTGAATAAATTCGCGACTGCCAACCAACGCCGATCCGACAGGGGCCCCCAAGCCTTTGCTGAAACAGACGCTGACCGAATCAAATTCAGCGGCCCAAGTCGCTTCGTCGATCCCCGTCGCAGCGACGGCATTCCACAATCGCGCGCCGTCCAGATGCCGCGTCAAACCTTGCTGCTTGGCCCAATCGCATATCCCTTTCACGTTTTCAAACGGCTGCACGCGACCACCGCCGCGATTGTGAGTGTTCTCCAGCGTGATCATTCGCGTTCGCACCGAATGATCGTTATCAGGGCGGACCGTCCCGCGAACCTGATCCAGTCGCAACACGCCCGAATCGCCCTGAATCGTCCGCGCGACCAAACCGCTGAGCGACGCAAACGCTCCCTGCTCGTAGTTGTAGACGTGGCAATCGGCTTCGCATAGAAACTCCTCCCCACGGCCGCAATGCACACGAATCGCGATCTGATTGGTCATCGAACCGCTGGGCATATAGATTGCCGCCTCTTTGCCAAGCAGTTCCGCCGTCCGCTGTTCCAATCGCTGAACCGTGGGATCGACATCGATCACGTCGTCGCCCACCTCGGCATCCGCCATCGCCTGACGCATCGCAGCGGTTGGCCGAGTCACGGTATCACTTCGCAAATCGATCATAAAAGGACTGTTTTTGCTGGAAAGAAGGGGCGGAAACACGTGAAGCCCGCGGGAATCCATTTTACGCCAAATGCGATATCAGAGCACCGGGGTGAGCCGCCGAAACGAATTGCCGCCATTGTTCGCAAAAATGGTTTACATAGCGTAGACTGCGGTGTCGCGGGTCGCCCACCGGGCACTCGCCGGATCCAACAATCCGGGCATCCTCCGATGCCAAGCACACCATGAGTCACCAAGGAAAGAGAGACCATTTGATGCGTAACACAATCTATTTGGCGATGGCAATGTTGCTGGCGTTCACCGCGAAATCGGCCAGCGCTCACTGCGAGGTTCCCTGCGGTATCTACGACGACGAACGACGTTTCGTTTCGATGATCGAAGACCACTCGACCATCGAAAAGGCGATCGCTCAGATCGACGAACTCGCTGGCAAGCACGACGCTCAAGACCTGAACCAATTGGTTCGCTGGGTCACGACGAAAGAAGATCACGCGACGCGAATCCAACAAACGATCGCCCAATACTTCATGACGCAACGCCTGAAAGCCGACGGCGAAAACTACACCAAGAAGCTGACCACCGCACACGCGGTGATGGTCGCCGCAATGAAGTGCAAGCAAACGGCTGCCCCCGAATCCGCCGTGGCACTCAAGAAAGCGATCCACGACTTCTACCGCGCCTACGAAGGCAAAGAACCTCACCTGCATCCCTAAGCCGCCGCACGCCGGACCGACTTAGTTCTTACAAACGCATTAAGGCGAACGCGATCAAAAATCGCGTTCGCCTTTTTCTTCGCCATCGCCCCGCGATTCAAATCCCACACAGACCAGTGTCGGCTGCGGCGGATACTTTGCAAATTGATCGCTCGCCAAACCATGGCGACACATCAAGAATCGCGAGCCTTTGCCCGAGACGATCTCACGGACATGAGCACATCGCTCGCACAAACTGCTGGCGCTCATTGCGAGTCCCCGACCCGCTGCGTCTCGCCCACCAAGTCGACCTCTACCGAAGCCCCCTGCCCTGCCCCGAACTGCACCGCAGCATTGCCATCGACGACAGCAAACTCCAGCCGCCCCGACGATCCGATCAGCGCAACCAACTGCCCGGCGGTGCGATCGGAATAGCTGCGGACCAAGCCGTTGACAACGCGATCGCCGATCCGAAAGACATCGTCGCCATGCACATCGTCGGCAGAGACGTTGGTGATCAGATTGCCAAACGAATCGACGTAGATCACTTCGCCCTGAATCGACTTTGACATCACGCGCGGACGCGGGATGTGAACTCGATGCCAATCGTCGACCGATTCCCCAAGTTCTTCCAACGGAACACCACGGGCGATTGCGGCGGCGACCGGCGCCATCACGTCGCGTCCATGGAACGTATTGCTAACCGGAGAGAGCCAGAATTCAGGGCGATCCAAAGCGACGACGCTTTTGACTGCGAAGCGGTCGGCCAACGGCGAGATCAGCCCGTTGTCGGGCAAGACAAAATACCAGTCGCCGACATGAGCCGCCAAGATGCGACGGTCGCTGCCGACGCCGGGGTCGACGACCGCGACATGGACCGCTCCGGCCGGAAACCAGGGAGCGAGATCATCCAACGTGATCGCTGCGGCTTGGACATTCTGCGGCGGGACCGAATGGGTCAGATCGATCACGCGGGACTCGGGCTGGCGAGTCGCCAGAACGCCTTTGATCTGAGCCACATAGGGGCTCGAGACGCCAAAGTCGGTTAACAAAGTGATGATCGACATACCAACGCCCTCGCTTCGACGCGACCGCGACGCCACTTCCGAGGCGCCGCATCGCAGAGAACAACCCACGGCGAATTCCCGCCGCCGGGCGACAACAAAACTGGACGACTTACCCGGCCGATTGAATCAGCTGCAAACAGATCTCGCGGAACTGCTTCGGGTTCACGTTGGGATTCTTCTTTTTGGCTTGACCGATCAACGAACCAATGGCTTGCATTTTGCCGCCTCGCACATCCTCCACGACCTGCGGATTCGCGTCGAGCAACTCCTGGCAAAGCGATTCGATTTCGCCCGCGTCGACCGATTCGATCCCCAACGCCTTGATCGCTTCGGCAACGCTTCCCCCCTTCTCTAATAGATGCTGAAAAACGTCGCGGGCTCGCGCGTTATCCAGTTTTCCGGCGGAAACCTGCCCAAGTAATTCAGCTAGCGTGTCGGCAGAGACGGCAAAATCGCCAATCCCCACCCCCTGCTCCTTCATCGTTCGCAGCACATCCTGCTGGATCCACGAACTGGCACGCCGCGCGTCGCCGCTCCCCTTGGCAACCGCTTCGAAATACTCCACCACACCGCGGCCCTGATTAACGATCACGTCGGCATCGTAGGCCTTGATCTCGTAATCGGCCTGCAAACGCTGGCGAGCGACCGCCGGGAATTCCGCCAACGCGGCTCGCGTCGCTTCGACCGTCTCCGTCGACAAACAGATCGGCAGCAGATCTGGATCGGGCAAATAGCGATAATCAGCCGCCTCCTCCTTCTCGCGCTGCGGGACCGTTCGCTCCGCAGCATCGTCCCAGCCGAAGGTCCGCTTGGTGCGATCCTTGATCGTCAGCCCGGTCTCTTCCCATTCGTGGTACTGACGCTGCGCCTCGTGAGCGATCGCGCGCTCGACGGCGCGAAAGCTGTTCATATTTTTGATCTCGACGATCGGCGTGGCGATCGTATCGCCAGCTTTCTCGATCTTCAGATTCACGTTCGCATCGACCCGCAGACTTCCCTCCTGCATCTCGCAATCGGAGACATCCAGATAAGTCAGCAACAACTTCAGTTCGGTCAGAAACGCTTTGGCCTCAGCCGCGCTGCGCATGTCGGGCTGGCTAACAATTTCCAACAACGGAGTGCCACAGCGGTTCAGATCGATCCGACTGTCAGCCCGCCCATTGGCCTCGTCGTGCATGCTCTTGCCAGCATCCTCTTCCAAGTGGGCGCGGATCAGCCGAATCGTGCGGGTCTGCGATTCATCGGCTGGATCGGCAATCGCCAAGTGACCACCATCGCAGATCGGCAGATCGAATTGGCTGATCTGGTAGCCCTTGGGCAGATCGGGATAAAAGTACTGCTTGCGGTCCCACTTGGTCATCGGCGGGATCGTGCTGCCAAGAGCCAGACCGGTCTGCAACGCCAACTGAACCGCATGCTCGTTAATCACCGGCAATGCGCCAGGCATCCCCAAGCAGACCGGGCAGACGTTCGTGTTCGGCGGCGCACCGAACTGAGTCGCACAGCGGCAGAACAACTTGGTCGTTGTCCTCAGCTGAACATGCACCTCCAAACCGATCACGATTTCGTAAGGCTGGTCCACGGAAAGAATCTCCAGAAAGGTTGCGGCAGTCGGACGATGGGTCCAGACCGATCACAGGTCCAACGACCTGCACCGGTTACAAAGGACGCTTAGTATGCCAATCGGTGGCGCGTTGGAATGCGGCGGCAGCTTGCAGCAGCTTAGCCTCTTGCAGCGGCGGAGCCTGCAACTGGATCCCGATCGGCAGGTTGTTGCTAGTCAGTCCGCCGGGCATCGAAAGGGCGGGGATGCCAGCCAAATTCGCACCGACAGTGAACAGGTCGCACAGATACATCTGCAACGGATCGTCGATCTTCTCTCCCATCGCAAACGGCGGCGTGGGAGTCACAGGGCCCAATAACAGGTCGACGTTTTGGAAAGCGGCATCGAAGTCCTGGCTGATCAGACGGCGAACCTGCAGAGCTTTCATATAATACTTGTCGCCATAACCGGCGCTTAACGCATACATCCCGATCATGATCCGCCGCTTGACCTCTGCGCCAAACGCTTCGCCGCGACTGCGGCAATAGGTGGCTACCAATGGACCGCGATCCCCCGCGTCGCTCGCCGCAACCGGGCTGCGGTGGCCGTAATGGGCGCCGTCGTAGCGGGAAAGATTGCTACTTGCTTCGCTCGGCGCGATCACGTAGTAGGTCGGCACCCAGTAATCCGAATGCGGCAACTCCACTTCGACGATCTTCGCTCCCGCATCGCGGAAGACCTCGATCGCATCGTCGACGGCCTGGCGGACCTCCGGATCGAGCCCTTCAGCTTCCAAGTGATGCTTGACGATACCGATCCGCAGTTCGCCCTCGATGCGATCCAACCCGGCGGTGAAGTCGGGCGTTTCGACCGGCAGCGAAGTACTGTCGCTGGCGTCGGATCCAGCGATCGCATTCAGAAGCGTCGCACAATCGACAGCATCAAACGCCATCGGGCCGACTTGATCCAGACTGCTGGCGAAAGCGATCAGCCCGTAGCGACTGACACGCCCGTAAGTCGGCTTCAGCCCAGTGATACCACAAAACGCAGCGGGTTGGCGAATCGAACCGCCGGTGTCGCTACCCAGAGAGAGCGGAACATCCCCCGCGGCGACACAAGCCGCAGCGCCGCCGCTGCTGCCGCCGGGCGTGAGGCTTGGGTTCCAGGGGTTGGTGGTTTTGCCAAACGCACTCGTTTCCGTGCTGGCTCCCATCGCAAATTCGTCCATGTTCGTCTTACCGACGATCACCGCATCGGCAGCACGCAACCGCGCGACAACCGTTGCGTCGTAAGGCGACATGTGATTTTCCAACATCCGCGACGAACAGGTCGTCGGCATGTCGGTCGTGCACAACACATCCTTCACGGCGATCGGGACGCCTGCGAGAGCTCCCAAAGGCTGGCCGTCGCGTCGTCGCTGATCGATGGAATCGGCAGCAGCCAACGCCGCTTCGGTGTTGACGAAAGTGAAGGCGCCGACTTCGGGATCGGTCGCCGCGATCCGATCCAACGACGCCTGAGTCGCCTGGCGCGCGGTGAGCTCACCAGATGCCAACAGCCCCAGCAACTTGGCGGCAGAATCGAGCGGGATAGTCATTGTCTTGGGACTTTTCGCGAGAGGGAACTGACACCCCACGAAGACTGACGCCTCGCCGAAACAAATGTTGACTCAGCGTGTCCGTACAGCGGGGTCGAGGAAGCGGTTCTTGCTTGGAGAGCGGGAGTGTTTAACCCAAGACCGGCGGCACAAGAAAACATTCCTCGTCGTGATTCGGAGCATTAGCCAAGGCCTGCTCGCGCGACAGACTATCGCCCAACTGGTCCGGTACCCAGCGGTTGACGGTTTCGACAGCATGCACCATCGGCTCGATCCCATCGGTATCGAGCTCCATCAGCTTGTCCACAAACGCAACGATATCTTCCAACTGGGGCGTGATCGTACCAAGCTCGTCATCGGACAGCTCAAGACGAGCCATCAGCGCGAGTTTGCGGACCTGATCGAGTGAAATAGCCAATCGAGCGATTCCTATTTCTTGGTCTTGCTCTCAAGCTCAAACGGCTTCACTTTGACAACCTTGCGGATCGAGCCGCTGCGGATGCACTGGGTGCAGCAGCGGATCGACTTGTTTTCGCCGGTCGTCAACGAAACTTTGACGCGTTGCAGGTTGGGAACAAATTTGCGACGCGAGATACCAGTGATCTTGGTACCAACGCCTCCCAAATACTTTGCCTTACCGCGGGTTTCAATGCGGTTGCCCATTTGGACCCGCTTGCCACAAACTTCACACTGGCGTGCCATTGATCTACGCTCTTTGTTCTAAATATCCAATATATTGACAGGCCAAACGCCTGAATCCGATCGATCGAAGTCCAGCAGTATAGCGGAGTTATCGACAGCATCAACGCCAAAAAGTAGCCGGCGCTAGGCAGAACCGATTTTCGTGCCAAACGGGTTATCGAGCGGCAAACGTTCGGCGATCGGAGATCCAACGCATGCAACAGCTGCAATATGCAGCGCAACGCACTGAAACCAAACGACTTAAGCGCCGCCCTGCCCTTCGCGGGCGAAGACAACATCAGTCGCGACCTGGATTTCTTCGGCAATCATCGACCGCGTACGCTTCTATTTCAAACGGATTGTCGCGATAAGCGTCTTTCCCTCGCCACCAGAGCCAGCCCGAAGCCCCCAAATAGGCGAGCCCCATCAAAAATCCCCAGCGTTCAAACTGGCGGACGTGAACCCGTTCGTGCCGCCGCGTCAGATCCAAAGCGGCTTGCGTCTGCCCTAAAACCGAATGCCCCAAGGTGATAGCCAGCGCCGAGACCGGCAACCGCTGCAAAACCCAAGCGACGCCCGGACCATAGATTTCGATCACGCCGTCGACCAATTTCGGCCGGCCCAGCAGGACCAAACCGACAATCACCCCCAGCAGTGTGTAGGGGAAAGCCCACAGCCGAACGAGAGTGCCAATCGAAACGCTTGCCAGAGTTCGCATCGATCCATCTTAGCGAGATTCCCCCATTAACGACAAAACCTGCCAGAAGAACGAATCTCCAGGGCAGGTTTTGTTTTTGGGAGGCAGAGCAATTCGCCCGGCCACAGGGTGACGGGCAGAAACCACCCGTCGGGTTTTGGCTTAGTCTTCGTCGCCGAGATCCGCGAATTCATCGTCGTCGCTATCCTGGCCGTACGAATCTTCTTCGCAATCGAATTCCTCGGTCTGCAACATCGCAGCCTGTTCGTCGGTCAGTTGGACGTAACCGAGACCGCGGATCACTTCCAGAACTTCGCTGCAGGTTGGGAACATGCGACCGGCGTTTCGCTTGTATTCGTCCAAAGCGTGCATGAATTCGATCTCTTTGTCGCTGTAGTCCCGCTCGCAGGTGGTGGGATCGATCTGGCGGCGACGTTGCTTCTTGCGTTGAGTTGGCTTTGCTGCTGCCTCGGCAACCACTTGGTCTGCATCGGTGCGACGGTCTTCACGACGACGATCGATAGTTGTTACTTGGCTTTCAACGGTTGCAGATGAATTGGTCACTCTAGACTTCCCCAATGTGGCGGTGCTGAATCGGAACAAGAAAACGTACCACGCAAACTGTGACGAGTACAAAGAGATTGATCGTCAGGGGAGGCTGAAAAAAGTTAACGACTAGGCAAAATGACGCTTTATTCGGATCGTTCCGATTGCGCGGCCGCCGAAGTAAGATAAAACGATTGGCGGAATCATTTCGCCAACCTTCGCTGCGGTCTGTCGCCAACGTTTAGCGTCCTTTAAGATGACAGACCGTCCACCCCGCCCTCCCCTCGAACCCGGATTCCCACGTATGACTGATCCTGCTGCCGAAACTCAGTCGCAAGCCGATGCTCCAAAGATCCTGATCGTCGATGACGACAATGAGATCGTCGATTCGATCCGGTACGCTCTGGAAGCCAACGGGTACCAGGTGGTAGTGGCACGAGACGGCAACCAGGGACTCGCGTTGGCCGAGCGAGAGAATCCGCAGCTGATGATCCTGGACATGATGATGCCCAAGCGCAGCGGATTCCTGGTTCTGGAAAAGCTCCGCCGCGTCCGCGAAGAACCGCTACCGGTCGTCATGATCACTGGCAACGAGGGAAGCCGACACAAGGCGTACGCCGAACTGCTGGGCGTGAGCGATTACATCCGCAAGCCGTTTGCGATGGACAAATTAATCGCCAGCGTCGCGAAACTGCTGGCCCAAACCTAACGGCGAACACGATGCACGCAAACCAAGCCTCTGGAACCGCAGTCCGCCGCGTTTTGATGATCGCCGGTTTCCTGGGAGCCAGCGGAATCATGGCCGGCGCTTTCACCGCCCACGGACTGGAGACCTGGCTGATCGAGCAGGGCTATGAAGAAGTCGCCACCAAGCGAGTCGGTCAAGCCGACGTGGGCGTGCGATACCATCTGCTGCACGCCGTCGCGTTGGTCGGCATGGCAGCGGTCGCCGGGCACTACAACCGCGGCAAATATCTGACGATCATCACGCTGATGACGCTTGGCACCCTGCTCTTCAGCGGCAGCCTGTACCTTCTGGTCGCGCTCAACCTTCCCGTGATGGGAGCGATCACGCCGCTGGGCGGACTCGCCTGGATCGCCGCTTGGATCCTAGTCGCCCTGCCCCGCAAGTTGTAACGCCCCCCCTGCGCCCGCCACAATCACAGGGCATGCGACCCGCCCAAGGTGTTTGTTAGACAAAATCAAACGCCGCCACCGCGCTGCATGCCCTGGGGCTTCTGCACTACGACCTCAAAATCTTCGGAACCGCCTCCGCTGGCAATCTCCACGTCGGTTCGATACTCAGGAAACAACGGTGCACCATTGGGTAATTCTTCCGCAGGCTTGGCAACCCCATCGAAGCCGTTAATCACGACCGTTTGCTTGCCCCCGACGGTTCCTTTACCACCCAATGCCGCAGTATCGTATTTACCATCTCGGATCTGTGCGTATCCGGCAGGCCCATTTTCAGGAATGAATCGAATGTCTCCGAAGGCTACCGGCGCACCTTTGAACGACACACTCCCCTGAACATGATTTGAACGCGGGTCATTTACGGCGGAACCACATCCTAAAATCGACACGACAGCACATACCGAAGCAACCTGAACCATCCCGTTGAGCGAAAACATGCGAGCAAATCCCCAATTATCAAAGCAATAAACCGTTAAATCCACCAACAAGACAATGACGCGGTCACCGGAAAAACAGAATGGCAACGACGTCTACGTGCAGCGTCCTCCAGACTCAGAGAACGCTGCATTGTTTAAACATGACCACAAAAAAGTGGGCGGGATCAGTCGAGTTTCGCGACCTCGCCACCGTCCATGCTCGCGACAGAAAGATACGTGTTGAAATCGACGGTCTCACCAATGAAACGCACCGACCCATCGCACACCCCGACTTGAATACCACCTGGATGATTGCTACCAAAGCTCATGTCATTAAAATTGGCGGTGTAGTCGGAGTTGATGGGGTGCGCAACGTTTTTGGCAGAACCCCAGTGCGAATCGATCGTGCCACCTCGCGTGTACGCACGGTAACGAGTCGACAAACCGTTTCGATCGGTCCAAGAAATCTCACCAAACGCAAGCGTATTGGAAGTGCCGTCAAGGATATCGGAGAACGCTCGATAGCGACGCTGAAAGAAGAGCCCTTGTTCCGAACTGCCGCCATGCCCCCCGTTGGTCCGCTCCTTGTACGCCGTTCCCGAATTTGGGTTGATGCCGGTCGGACCAAGCACGCCGTAATAGTGCGTTGTGTAGTCGGCTGAGGTATCGTCAGCGACCTTTTCCGTTGCACTCGGGCAGATGAATGCTGCATTAATAGTTTGAGTCAACGGTCGGTTGTTAGTCGAACTGAACGCTTCATTCAAAATGAACTGATCGAACAGGTTCTGCTGCTCGATATACGGCATGAGCGAGACATGCAGACTCAGCCCCTCCGTGTATGGCATCGCAACTGCGGGAAATGCCAGATGGGTGTCGTGGTAGTTGTGCAACGCCAAACCGAGCTGCTTGAGATTGTTGCTGCACTGCATCCGCCGCGCTGCCTCGCGTGCCGCTTGGACTGCCGGCAATAGCAACCCCACTAGAATGCCAATAATGGCAATTACGACAAGCAGTTCGACCAGAGTAAAGCCTTGACGCTTCATCTTCAAAAGTCCTTATAGAAAAAGCATAGAAAAGAACGCCCCAGAAGAGCCCGCAGACACGAGGGTGCCGAACCGGCCAATACAGCCGCAACAACGGGGGGCAAGATCAACTTATCAAGGTAAAAACATCGGTGCAAGCAGAATCACGCGATACAAAAAGTATTCTTGCCTTGAAATATCGCGAATATTTTCAGCAAAAGATTGCTGTCATAGAGAGAGAAGAGGGGAACGAGACGGCGCTTGATTCACACCTCTCCTGCGTTTTTTTGGCCGAGCAGCCTTGCTGCCCCATCGCATGATCACGATAAAAACATCACGACCCGACAATAGAAGAAGCACTTACAAGGACGAGGGGGAAACTCGACGGAGCGAGGGATTGCCACGGCATCCACGCCACGCCCTCCAGCGATTCAAATACGCTTGCGAACGGTCGCCAAGAACACTGGCTTGACTCCAATCCGCCCTCTACCCCAACAACTCGATGCGCAACCGCACACCAAGTTCATCACGCAACACTAAAACGCAAAACACGAACTAAGAAGACAACACGAATTCGATCCCCGATTAGCAGCAGTCACACGTTGAAGCCTGAACAACAAATCCAACGCGAGGCGACCAATCACATCGGCGTTTGGTTATTCCGCCGAAGAACTACTGTCCTAGCCAGCCGAAACGAACACGGGCGTGTCGCCGTGCGTCCCCACTGGCAACGGTTAGCCTTCGCGCGGGCAAAGTCGCTGTCGACCTGAGATGCGGCGTTATCGACCAGCACTCCAGCGGCAGCCAAGTTCAGCCTGCTGTCAGCCGGCGGCGTCCAATGCTGCAGCATCGGACACATCGAACGAGTCCGCCAGAAGCGAAGACAACCTAACTCTCCCCAGCCCCTCGCACGCGTTTCTCAAGGGCTTCAACAACCGTCTGGTGATAAAAACCAATCCCCGTTTGCTTCAGCCAATGTTCGTTCGCAACCACCTGGTTTGAAAGCGTCGCCTGGCGCCCCGCTTCGGTTTGCTCCGAGAGGATTTTTTGGATGAGCGCGGGGATGCAATAGTTCAGCTTCGGAACCCGCACGATGAATCGAGCGTTCGTCTGTCCAACGACATAATCAGGCTTCAGCTTCGATATCAGTTGTGGATCGAGATTCGCTGCCGTGTGAGCCAACACGACGCGATGAAAAATTCGACTGCTGTATTTCAACATCGGATAGCTGGACGATGATCCGAAAACCAAGCAGGTCTTTTTCAACAAAGCATCGCGATTCTCCGTGACGACGATGCGACCAAAAAATGGCAGCCCATTGTCATAGACAACCACCTTGCGGTAATCGTACGACTCCAGCACTTGCGTCGACGACGTTTGCACCGGAGAGAGCTTTCTGCCCAGATCACCGACAATTTCCTCCGGCCGATACCTGTCATTTGCGAACAGCGAAACCACATCCGCCAAAGGCAAACGAAGCGTCCTCGCCACCTCGACGGTTGCCACCATCGCCCCGCGGTCGCTGAAGTGCGTGTCGGCAGTCAAATAGGATTCGTCACCAATCGCCGAAAGTGGCGTCACGGGATGGACCAGCATCTCATCAGGAATTACCGCCCCAAGTTGCTCCTGGAGAGTCTGCTGGCCTACAGCATGAGGATAGTACTTCGGTAAAACACTCTCCTTCGTTGGCGACAACAAAAGAGCGACCGGAGCCCCAACCCTACTCCCCATTTGCTGCAGTCGCCGCGAGTACCTCCGCCAACTCCGCAGTCCTTTGCGTGTCAATCTCAGCGTTCCATCGTGCTGACAGGCACTGTTGTTGGTGTCGTTTCTAAGAAACAACCAACCCGCTTTCCCATGCAACACCTTCGATGCGAGATCGCGTTCCGACTCCACCCCCGTCGCTGCGACTTCAGCCAACGCCCACTGCCGTCCATCCAACCGCAGGGACAACTTCACAGGTTCAACCTGCGGGGCTACGACGAATCGGAAGCCACACCGAAGCTGAGGGTGATCTGCGGCAGCTCCGGAAAAGAAACCTGCGATCACATCGGGTCGCAACTGATCCAGCGGCCGGACGATTTCAACATGAGCATCCAGCGACGCAGCGACTTCGGGAACTTCGCCCCAAGCGAACCGGTTAGGCTGAATCAACACCCAGCCCTTGATAGTCACCGCTGTCCCTGCAGCCGACTGAGCACACTCGTCCAAGCCCCATTGAAAAACGGGGGACTGCCGGCGGATCACCTGACGAGCGGACTTCAACAACCCCCGAGCAGCTGGCACCCCCCGCGAGGCAGTTGATCGAAACATGGTCCGCTTTCGCGCCTAAACTCTGGAAAAATCACCGCTGAACCGCAACTCCCAAGGGGCAAACGCCGACGGGAGCTGCAGTTAACGTTACGCGGGTGATGTTACCAAAGGGTGCGATGCCGAACTGCCCCCCAAGCGATTAACGACAGGCAGCCCCAGACACCACCGAGCCAGTTTGGAACGAAATTCCACGCGATTCAAACCGCCTGCAAAACGTCCAACTCCTTAGCCAGTCGCTTGCGAGCGACGTGCAGACGTCGCTTGATCGTACCGACCGGCGCGTCGAAAGCATCGCTCATCTCGATCAAGCTCTGCCCGTCGAGATAAAACGCTTCGAGCGTCTGCCGATCCATGTCGCCAAGTCGCCCCAGGCCCTCGTGGATGTAGGCGGCGTTCTCGCGATCGATCGCCACATCCTCGGGAGTTCCCGAATCGAAGCAAGTTGCATCGAGCGTCACCGGATCGCACGCGACGGCGCGAGGCCGCCGAGTGAACCGGTTGATCGCCATCCGATGTACGATCTGACGAACCCAGCCGCCAAAGGCTTCCGGGACACGCAACTGATCGATCTTTTGCATCGCTTGCACAAACACATCCTGTGCCAACTCTTCAGCCTCGTCGACGCTACCCAAGCGACGAATCGCCAACCCGATGACCTGAGGCCGGTAGCGGTCGAACAATTCACCAAATGCGAGCCGATCGCCTGCTTGAGCGGCGGTTACCAATTCGGCAACGGTCTGATTTCGCAGATCCGAAAGAAATGCCGTAGACATACTAATGTTTTCCTTTTCCCGAAGCGTCTTGCTCCACGCAGCGCTCTGGGGGCCTAGCCACACCCGGCGTTGAATGGAAATCGATTGAAACAATTCCGTCTCAAGAACACGCTGCACACATCCACCGAAGGTGCGAGCGAAGTTCCGCGGTGGCTCCCAATCAACGCATCGCCAGCCCCTTGCAGGTACGACAACACAGATCAAAGAAACCCGATTCTTGGGCAGTCAGTGGAAACGCCGATCGAACGCAAACACCCCGCAGGGATCGTGCACGAGCGAACTTTCACAGACGAAAGCCCTAGTAATCACCAGATTTGTACGAGCGGCCTGAAGTTCAGGCGTTTCGCGATCCGGCCATTGCTGGCATCAATGCCAGCCCGCTCGATGACAGCCCTTGCGTGCCACCGGACATCAGCATCGCTGACGTCGTCTCCGTACAGACCCGCCAACAGCGGGTCATCGGATACGGCATGCCCGTAGGCATGCCGCAACTGGCAAAGGCTTTCGCGTAACTTAGAAGCTGCTGTTTTAGGCGCAGATGGAGGCGGCGCACTACGACCAAGCAGCCAATAACGACCACGCGATCTTCACGATCGACGACGTTAACAACAGCATTGGTAATAATTTCGTTACGCACTTGAGGCCTCCTTCGCGATAGCAACGCGAATAGAGAAGTTCAGAAAATGTAGGGCTAGTTAACAACAACCAGCCCCGGAAAACAAACATTGAAACCAGGACCTTTACCGCAAAGGGCAACGGTCCCTAACAAGATCATCGCCAATACGATGGACTCTTGTCAATCATTTATCGGCCCAAATCGGTAACAGTTTCCGACTCAGCCGCCAATAAATACGACCTGCTTCGCCCACTTAGACGCCTGCGATCGCGACGGGTTCGCGTTTTTCTGAGATTTCCAGAAAATACGATTCCGCCGGGAAAACATAGGCCTCACGGCACAACAGCTGGAGTGAAGCCTTTAGGCGACTTACGCGGCACCCGAATTTGACAAGCTGAATTCGCCTCGCCAAAATCGCCTGAAGGCTCCACTCCAGCGACCGGTCTCGCCGTCTAATGTCAGACCTGCTGCAGCGACGATTGCTGCGAGACAGCGGGATTGGCGACCCGGTGCAGTCGATCGACGCGAGTCGCCAGGCTCGGGTGCATCCAACTGGCTCGGCAAGCCTTGGGATTGTCGCTGCAGACATCGACCAACGCCGATGCGAGCACGTAAGCGGCATCGACCTCCGACGCCGGAACCGCTCCCTGCAAGCGATTCCCCGAATCCGCCGCCGCGATCCGGGCAGCCAGCGAGCAGGCGTAACGATCGGCATCCAGTTCGGTCGCGTGAGAAACCCAACGCAGCGCTAACAGCGTCAGTAGCAAGCCCGCCGCGACGACAGCCCCCTGCTGCAGCGGAGCCCCTGCAAAATGAGAACCGATGAAACCGACAATCCCCCAGGTTGGAACCAGCGTCAACATCCGCAGCGCGATGTGCCAGCGGCGGACATGTGCCAATTCGTGCAGCACCACCATCGTCGTCGATTTGCGATCCAGTCGGTCCAAGAGGGCGTCGCTGAGCAACAACATCCGGAAACCGGGAATGAATCCGGCGACCAAAGCGCTGCAGATCCGGCCTTCGGTTTCCCACCGGCGGATTCGAAAATGCCGCAAGCCCGACGCGCGAACGACATCGACTAACCAAGCCGATTGCGGATCGTGTTCGCACCGCCGCGTGTTCCAAATGAAACGGATCAGCATCGGCAAAAAGAAGGGCAAGCAGAGTAAACCGGCCGCGCCGCCGACCCAACGATGCTGCGAATCGGCGCCGACAAACCCGAAATTCACCACATCGATCACGGCAAACACAAACAAGACCGGCAACAAGATCCACGCCGCTTGCAACCGCAGCGATTCCATCACCGCGTGCAGCGTCGGGAACCGCGACGGCGAATCGCCCGCGTTTTGAACCGGCTCCGCTTCGCCGACCCAATCGGAAAACTGTCGCTCGGCCAGCCAAGTCGACGCCACGGCAGCCAGGCTAGGAATCAACATCCCCATCGCCCCCAACGCCATCGATGCACCGATCGGCGAATCCTCGACAGCTTGCGAAAAACCACAGGCCGTCAGCCCAACGGCTCCCAGCGGCAGCCACAACCAACGCAAGCAATTCAGCTGACGCGAGAGCTTACGAGCCGCCTGATCAAAGCTCGCCTTCTGTCGCAACACCTTCTGTGCATTCAGGATCGCAAACCCTTTGGCCATGACACCCCACAACATCACCATCCCAAACGCGGTCACAAACGGACTCGGAAGCGCCAGCAAGCGGTCAGCGGAAGCGGCCGACAGCAGAACCGAAATCAGCAGGGCAAACCAATACACGGGCATAAATCAGCTCGATCAAAGAACGTGACAATCACTGCATAAAATCCAACAAGATATCTCCTCCACCGTAATCACCCCCCGTCGGCGAAACTGCCCGCCGACAACGGGCCCGGCAACAATTCCCTGGTGGTGACCGCAATTCAGAGCGCGTGCTCCGGTTATAACGCCGCGCAACCGCCTGCGGCAAACCGACGTAAAAGTGACTGCAAAGCACCTGATACGACCAAATCGCCGCCCCTTCGCCGTCAGATTCGATTCAACCGTCACCGACACCGCTGCCGTTACATTTTCCAGGCGTGAACCCCAAATAATTCTAAGGGTGCTAGCAATAACTTGCCGAATTCTTCTATGGCGAACGCCAATCCTCCCCACAACCCAACGGCAGAACCCTGATGATTACAGAAACCTTTGCGACCCAAATCGACAACGAACCTCTACAAATCCGCGTCGACAGCGTGATCCGGCAACACCCGCACCTACGCGGGATGGGCATCCGACCCCATGCCGAAGGACAAAACGTAGTCCTTAGCGGCACGGTTCGCAGTTATTTCATCAAACAGATGGCCCAGGAAGCGGTTCGAAGCGTTCCCGGCGCCGACCGCGTGGACAATCAAATCGAAGTCCACTGGTAAGCGAAGCTCTTGCCACTAGGATCGCCTGGTCATTAGCGGGCGATCCCAAACCGCATCCAGGGCGGCTGGAACACACGCCCTTTGCCGCACCATCGATCTTCGCCATACTTCATTGAACGCATTCGCGGCACCCATACGAATGCAATGCGATGAAGTTAATCCAACCCATATAGCGGAGATACGAAGATGGCACGCAGCGGAGTGATCACATTTAAAGGCAACCCGATGACGTTGCAAGGCGAAGCATTGTCCGTGGGCAGCCCTGCCCCCGACTTCAAATTGCACTATTACAAAGACGGAATGCAAACGTTGACCCTCGCCGACCTCAAGGGGAAGCCAGCCCTTTTGAGCATCGTCCCTTCGTTGGACACCGGCGTCTGCGCGATTCAAACGAAGAAGTTCAACGAATCGCTGGGCGCTCTGGGCGATTCGATCAACGCTGTCACGATCAGCCGCGACCTTCCGTTCGCGCAAGCTCGCTTTTGCGGCGCCGAAAACGTCTCGATGCAAACCGCTAGCGACTACCAGACCGGGGAATTTGGCGCAACTTACGGCATGACGATCGATGAACTGAAGCTGTTGACCCGCGCGGTCGTCGTGCTCGATTCCAAGGGGACCGTCCTCTACGCCGAAACCGTTGGCGAAGTGACCAGCGAACCGAACTACGACGCGGCGCTGGAAGTTCTGAAAAACGCCAGCTAACACAATGGCCCTTGATTCCATTGGAACCCACCACGCAGGCGGGCGAAGCGGCCCGACCTGCGGCGGTCGATCGGCGTGGTTCGCCACGACGGGATCAGCCTGCTATCCTGAACCCAACCAGCCGCAGCCCTCTTTGAATCGCGGCAACCTTTCCACCCTTAGGAACATCTCCATGAAACGCTTGCTATTTTGCGGGCTGCTTTGCTCCTGCCTCTCCACCCTGCCAATCCAAGACGCTATGTCCCAAGATTCGATCCCCGCCCCCGCATCGGGCGTAAAAGACGTAAACAGCTACGCCCTGGGCCTCGAAATGGGCAGCCAGTTGCGCCGCCAAGGTTTCGAAGCGGGCGATCTCGACACCGCCTCGGTCGCTTTGGGCATCTTCGACGCGATCAGCAAGGCGAATCCGAAGATCACCACCGAACAGATCCAAGCGGCCTTCCAAGCGATTGACGCCCAACTGCAACAGCGCGCTGAAGCCCGCGTTCGCGAACAAAAAGAGAAGATGGAAGCGATCGCTGGCCCCAACAAAGAAAAAGCGGATGCTTTCCTGGCCGCAAACGGCAAGAAACCAGGCGTCGTGACGCTCCCGAGTGGCTTGCAATACCAAGTCATCAAAGAGGGAACCGGCGCATCGCCGACGGCACAAAGCACCGTCAGCGTCCACTACACCGGCAAACTGATCAACGGGGAAGTCTTCGACAGTTCGGTCGAACGTGGCCAACCCGCTCGATTTGGCGTCGGCCAAGTCATCCGCGGCTGGACCGAAGGACTGCAGAAGATGAAAGTTGGCGACAAGTGGATGCTCTACATCCCACCCGACCTCGGATACGGCATTAATGGATCCCCCTCGCGAGATCCAAGCGAACCGCCAACGATTGGCCCAAATGAAGCGTTGATCTTCGAAGTCGAATTGCTCGACATCCTCGACTGATCCGAAAGATACGCGAGCAAGTGATTCCAGGTTCCGGCCTGGAAGCACTTGCTTCAAAGCAATACGTTCCCGCAATCCATCGTTGAATTCATCGTTCAAACCTTTAGGAATCCAACCGATATTGCGTCCTTCCCTCTCCGACGGTTGATTCGGCACCGTCGCGTAGCCGGCTCGGCGGCCGCTCCCTTCTCCCTTCGGCCCCCGCTACCGCATGCGCAACGCGAACTCACGGCGTTGCCGCATCGGCAATTCGCGACAGAAACACCTTGGCGGTGACTTAGCGACGAACAGGGAACATCACCGTCCTGCCCTCGCTTCCATCGAATCATGCTGAGCATTGAAACCCTGATCCTGATCATCGGCATCCTGCTGCTGCTGGGCATCGCGTCGAACAAGTTTTCGGCGCGGGCCGGTGTGCCGGTGCTGTTTGTCTTCTTGATCGTCGGCATGCTGGCCGGTTCCGAGGGGATCGGCGGGATCGAGTTCGAAGACTATTCATTAGCCTACGGGATCGGAACGGTCGCGTTGTGTCTGATCCTGTTCGACGGCGGCATCCGAACGCCCTATTCGTCGATCCGGTCGGCCTGGAAGCCGGCGGGCGTCTTGGCGACCATTGGCGTCTTTATCACGGCATTGATCACCGGTGCGGCGGCCGCTTGGGTTTTGGAGATTTCGATCTGGCAGGGGATGTTGTTGGGCAGCATCGTCGGTTCGACCGATGCGTCGGTCGTCTTTTCGGTGCTCCGTGGAGGAGGCGTTAACATCCGCCCCAAGCTGGCCAATACGCTGGAGGTGGAGAGCGGGTCGAACGATCCGATGGCGATCTTCTTGACGATCGGTTTGATCCAAGTGCTCAGCGGCGAAGTCCCTTTTGGCTTCGGCTTGATCACGTTGTTTCTAAACCAGATCGTGCTTGGCTCGGTCGTGGGGATCGGAATCGGTTGGGGCGGAGCGTGGATGCTCAGCCACGTGCGACTCGAAGCCGCCGGGCTGTATCCCGTGATGGCATCGGCGCTGGCCCTGTTTTCGTTTGGGCTAGCTGCCGCGTTTGGTGGCAGCGGATTTTTGGCCGTCTACCTAACGGGAATCGTGATCGGCAACCGGCGTCCCGTCTTCTATCGCGGGATCTTGCTGTTTCATGATGCGGTCGCCTGGATCTGCCAGATATTAATGTTTACCGCGTTGGGGATCCTTTCGTTTCCGAGCCGGTTGGTCGGAGTGGCGGTTCCCGCATTGCTGATCTCGTTTGTGTTGATCTTCATCGCCCGCCCGATCGCTGTCTTCCTGTGCGCCTCGCCGTTTAAATTCTCGTTTCGAGAGCTGACCTTCCTGTCCTGGGTGGGACTGAAGGGAGCGATCCCGATCACGCTGGCCACCTTCCCGATGCTCGCGGGACTGCCGAGTGCCTCGTTGATGTTCGACACCGTTTTCTTTGTCGTCTTGACCTCGGCCTTGGTGCAAGGCTGGACGCTGCCTCATATCGCTCGCTACTTGAAGCTGGAGGTGCCGACCCGCTTGCCGCCACCGGTCACTCTCGAGATCAGTTCATTGACCAACGTCGACGGCGACATCGTCGACTACTTTGTCGACGAGTCCTGCCAGGCGACGGGGCGGATGATCAAAGACCTGGCCTTGCCCGAGGGCGTTGTGATTGCGCTGTTGGTTCGCGACGAGCAGATCATTCCACCGCAAGGGCGTTCGGTGCTGCACAGCGAAGACCATGTGATCGTCGTCCTGCGACCGCGCGTTCGAGCGCTGGTCGACCGGATCTTCGCGCGCCGCGAACAACTGGAGAGTCCGATCCCGGCGGAGCTGGAGTTTCCGCTGCGAGGGTCGATCAAGGTCGGAGAGATCGAACAGTTCTATGGACTATCGATCGACACCGACAACGATGCGACGCTCGATGAATTGGTGCGGAAGCGACTGGATCCAGCCGACGTCAAAGTTGGCGCGACGGTCCGGTGCGAACAGCTCGCGTTTCGTATCCGAGAGCTGTCGTCCGGCGGAAGCGTCGAATACGTCGGCATGACGATCTTGCCGCAAACCGAATCGAACAGTAGCGGCGAAGCGAAGACCGAGGCTCCCCAATAACCTGTTCAACAACACGGAACACCTGCACGGAAGGGAAGCAATTCCCGGACACCCTCCCCGGAGAAAACCTCCGTGCCTTAGTGCCTCCGTGAGATTCTTTTAATTCCCGGGCGTGAGGTCTCTCACAAAGGCACGAAGGCACAGAGTGAAGAAGTTGTGTTGGTCGCAAGCGTTTAATTGAATTCTCCTCCAAGCAAACTCCGTGCCTTGGTGCCTCCGTGAGATTCATTCGATACCTGGGCTGAGGCCTCTCACGGAGGCACCAAGGCACGGAGCGAAGCGATTGAGTCTTCCCCGAACACTCATATAAACACAGCACAACCAAGCTCGTCAGCCATGGACTCGATGCGGCCTGCAGTTCGTTGCGGTGGTCGCTTGATTTCGCTCCGCTAGGTCCTAGGATGGAGCGTTCGATCGATCAACACTGTTGCGGAAACGGCTTCCGCCGGTGGGACGACAAGCCGCAGACAACTTGTTGCCTGCGAGTGCATAAAGAGCTGCTATTGGCTAGACTGTTCTGCTGAATCAACGCATTGATTGGGAACACGTTCCATCGACTCCACTGAGCCCCGAACCATCGGATTTACAAAATGAAATTTCAACTTGCGATCACGCTTGGATTGTTTTCTTGCCTTCTTCCTGGATCCGCCTTCGCTGAAGACGTGAAGGTTGAAACCGTACTCCGCGGATTGCAGAATCCTTCCAGCGTTAGCTTTAGCCCCAACGGCGAACTGACGGTTTGCGATTCTCGCGGCCTCGTCGTGATGCTGAAGGAGGGTAAGCCCGTCAACTACGTCACCGGGTTCGATACCGAGTTTTGGAAGAGCGACGACACCGGAAAGAAGTGGTACGCCGTTGGACCTCTATCGGCGATTTGGGTCGGTGACACGTTAGTCGTCAGCGATTCGGGCAAAGGGGATGGCGAAGAGACGTTGCTGATGTTCAGCGCTGGCGGCAAAGCGTCGACCGGCGTGGCAACCAATCCCGTTGGTCCAACCAGCGACGACGCTGCCGACAAGGGGGAAGGAAATTTGACTGGCCTGAGTGCGACGGCTGACGGCAAGCAGATCTTTGTTGCTGGACAAGGCTTTGACGGGAAGTCGTGGGTCCTTTCGGCTGATCCGCAATCCAAGGAAATGCAACCCTTGCTGTCGGCTGACGACAACGGTATCGCGACCAATTCGCCGATGCAAACCTTGGTCGGCCCCGACAACACGCTCTACGTCCTGTACTCGGGCAAAGGCGGCGCAGCGGATGGCTTGATCGTTCAGTGGGATCTGGCAACCAAGAAGCCAGTCGCACAGTGGAAACTTGACGGCGTTATCAATCCAATGGGAATGGCTCATATCGATGGGACCAAGTTCGCCGTCGTCGAAAACAATTGGGCGCTGAACAACGTGAACGAAGGCCGCGTCGTGACCGTCGACCTGGGCGCAGAGGGGAAAGCTGAAGTCGCCGAGACCGGTGTGAAGTTGCACGGCCCGGTCGCCTGTGCCTTCGGTCCTGACAAGCGTCTGTATGTCACGCAGATTGGCGAAAAGATGGACGCCGCCGAAGGTAGCGTCGTCGCCATCAGCGGCCTGAAGTAAGCCTCTCGCAGCAATTCCGGCAAGCGAGCCAAAGCGTCTCGCTTGCCGTCTCTTTCGAATTGCAGGCATGAGGTCTCTCACAAAGGCACGTAGGCACAGAGTAAAGAAGCAGTTTCTGTAAAAACACTCATTCCGATGACGCCTAAACCTCCGTGCCTTAGTGCCTCCGTGAGAGTCATTCTGATTCCTAGACGTGAGGTCTCTCACAAAGGCACTGAGGGAAGAAGTTGTGTCTGTAAAAACACTCATTCCCATGACGCCTGAACCTCCGCGCCTTAGTGCCTCCGTGAGAGCCCTCGGATTCTCGGCATAAGGTCTCTCACAAAGGCACGAAGGCACAGAGTGAAGCAATGGTGTCTGTCCGGAAATGCCTCTTCCTGCTTCCCCTCTACAGCCGTGAAACGGCGATAGCGTATAGCTTGCGGGTGTGAGCCCGCAGATCACTTGTGCCGAAGCGTCAGGCACTTCACGCGGTGGTCGCGTCAGCGGTGTCTGGTTCGCTGGTCGATTGCTCGGCTTCGGGGAGCATTAGTAGGGCTCCGATCAGGAAGCAGATCGCGCCGGCGAGGGTGAAGGCGACGGAGATCGTTGGCCAGTCTTCCGGAGTTGTTGGTAGCGAGATACCCCAGAAGGCGGAGAGTAGGAAGCTGATGCAGCCGAGTAGGTTGATGGCGACGATCCACCAGGCGATTTCGCGTGGTTGGAACGACCAGTGAGCGTGGCAGGTTTCGATCCAGGCGAGATAGCCCGAGGCGAAGAAGAGTAGCGAGCCGAGGATGTTGGGCGTCCAGACCGCTAGGTCGGATTGGAACCAGTTTAATCCCGGGATCATCCCGTCGAAGGTGTTGAAGTTAAAGAGGATCGTCCCGGCGAACTGCAGGGCGCAACTGAGCCAGCCGACGTCGTGGGGCCGCCAGCCGAACAGTTTCCGCGATTGGTTCGGCGATCGCCCGGCGTTGGCGGCTTGAAACAACTGCAGCCAAGCCGCGGTGGTGAAGGGGATCGAGCCGGCGAAAAAGATCGCGTTGATGTTGGCTTCGAGTCCCGACGCTTTAGCCAACTCGGGCAAAAGCGTCAGCAAGCTACCGGCGGCGAACAGCGACGAACCAATGGCAAAGATGCAACCGATCCACCAGTTAAGGCTTTGTGGATTGAAGACCCAGGTCGCCAGAGAGCTTGCCGCGCGGCGAGGGCCCAGCGACTTGCGATGCTGACGCGACGTCCAGATCGATTCCACTTCGCCGGCAAGTTTGTAGACTCGCCGGGAAACAAAAGGCCACGCACCCGCCGCAGCGACGCAGACGCGGTCGTCTGCAGGGCTGATCGCGTCGCCGCCGTCGTTGATCTGAATGCTCGTCACGTGCTGTGTCTGCTGCTCGGATGTCGTGGGTGCGTCGGGCCAATTCGATCAGTGATGGAAACCCGAGGCTTCTTCTGACGTGATCTGCGACTGGACCGGGTGCTTCTTAAAGTAATCGATCGAGCGTTTGAGGTCCTCGATCAACAGAGCTCCCAGGTCGCGGCTGACACCATGCCGAACCAGGATCCGCTGGATCGCAAGGTCTTGGCGGTTCGCGGGCAATGCGTACGCGGGGACTTGCCAACCGCGACTGCGCAGCCGATCGGCGAGGTCGTAAAGACTGAATCCCGGGTCGACGCCCTCCTTGATCTTCCAGCAGAGTGCCGGGATGCCCGACTCCATGTCGCCGTCGTAGATCACATCGAAATAGTCCAGCTTTTCCAGCTCGCGTGCCACGAACTTCGCCGTCTCGTAACAAGCTGTGTGGATCTTGCGGTAACCCTCTTTGCCCAGCCGCAGGAAGTTGTAGTACTGGCAGACGACGGGACCGCCGGGACGCGAGAAGTTCAGCGCGATGTCGCGCATGTTTCCGCCCAGGTAATTGACCCAGAAGATCTCTTCTTGCGGCAGGTCCTGTTCCTCGCGCCAGATCACCCAGCCGACGCCCAGCGGCGACAGGCCGAACTTGTGCCCCGAGGTATTGATCGATTTGACGCGAGGTAGGCGGAAATCCCAGACCAGATCGGGAGCACAAAACGGAGCCAAGAAGCCGCCGCTGGCTCCGTCGACGTGTATCCGGATGTCAAGGCCGGTCTCTTTTTCCAGTTGGTCCAGGGCGTCGGAGACCTGTTGGACCGGTTCGTATTGGCAGGTGAAGGTGACGCCCAGAGTTGGCACGACGCCGATCGTGTTTTCATCGCAGCGTTTGATCACTTCTTCGGGAGTCATGATCAGGCGATCGTTCTCCATCGGGATCTCGCGCAGTTCGACGTCCCAGTAGCGGGCGAACTTGTGCCAGCAGACTTGGACCGGGCCGGTGATCAGGTTCGGTTTGTCGTAAGGTTTTCCAGCAGCCTTGCGCTTCGCCTCCCAGGCTCGCTTCATCGCCATCCCACCCAGCATCGCCGCTTCGCTCGATCCGGTCGTCGAACAGCCGATCGTGTTGGCGGCGGCCGGGGAATTCCAGAGGTCGGCAAGCATGTGCACGCAACGCGCTTCGATCTCCGCGGTCTGCGGATATTCATCCTTGTCGATCATGTTCTTGTCCATGCACTCGTCCATCAACTTATGCACTTCGGGCTCGGCCCAGGTCTGGCAGAAGGTAGCCAGGTTCTGACGCGAGTTGCCGTCGAGCATCAGTTCGTCGTGGACCAGCGAATAGACGTGCCGCGGATCGTGCTCTTCGCCTGGGAACTTGTATTTCGGCAACTGACCCGCAAGGTCGGCCGATCCGTAAACGTCGTCGTCGAGTAGTTCGCGAATCGAATCTTTATCGTGCAGTGGCATTTATTATTTCCTTGGGAAACGCTTCGTTCGGCGTGGCGAACCGCGAGATGATTTTACGTCGGTTAAAAACGACCGAGTCGCAAACGGATTGTCCTTCGTTCAAGGTGCTGTACGGGACAGGGGTGAACCTACCAACTGACGACGAGACTTGCCACCGCGATCCCCTGGGCAACGGCGCGGTTGCCGAGGGCTCCGATGACTGGGGGATGCTGTCGCCGTTGGATCACATGGGATCGAGGGGCAGATCACGCATAGCCGTGGTTTATCGTTGGCGTCATACTGGGCCGATGTTTGGTCTGCTGGCGTCGGTTTGTTCTCGCCTGCAATGAAGTTCACAGCCGCCAGGCGATGCGTCGCCTCGAAGGAATCGATTAGGAAATGCAGGAGCTGGCTTGGTACGTCGTTTTGATCGTCGCGGGTTTCATTGCGGGGATTATCAATACGATCGCGGGTGGTGGATCGTTCTTAACGCTGCCAGCGCTGATGCTGTTTGGCCTGGACCCCCAGGTTGCCAACGGAACCAATCGCGTGGCTGTCTTGTTTTCCAGCGCGTCGGCGGTCGCGACGTTTAACAAACACGGGTTCCTGAATCGGCGTTTGGCCTTCGAGCTGACGATCCCAACGCTGGCCGGAGTGCCCGCTGGCGGATTGCTGGCGATCTATCTGCCGTCGGGAATTTTCGAGGCGATCTTTGGCGTGATTTTCTTATGCATGGCGGTGTTGATCGCGATGAACCCCAAGCGGCTAATCGAAGCCCGCCAGGCGAGCGATCGATCGCGGTGGGTGACGGCTCCGCTGTTCTTTGCGATCGGCGTCTATGTCGGTTTCATCCAAGCGGGGATGGGAATTTTACTGTTGATGGCGATGAGCCTGTTGAACACCGGCGATCTGTTGGCCTCCAACGCGATTAAAAACCTGATCGGTTTTTTAGTCACTCTGGCTGCCGTCGCCTTGTTTGCTTTCTACGGCTACATCGAATGGCTGCCTGGATTAACGATGGCCCTGGGGAACGCGATCGGCGGCGTGGTGGGAGCGAAGCTGGCAATCAAAAAGGGGAACCGCTTGATCTTTGTCTTCTTGATCGTCGTCATGACCGCATCGGGCGTGAAGATGATTTGGTCGAGCCTCGCCTGATCTCATGAGAGGCTTGGGCATTTTTCCTGGGGCTGCGGAGGATCCCGTTACGATTGCGTTGCGGAGACCGATTTCACATTGAGAAGCTCCATCGAACAGAGGTTTTGTTTACAATGTCTCGAAAACGATTCGCTTCTAATTTTGGATAGGTCACCGTCGCATGAAAGCTTCTGTCGTCGCGTTTGCACTCGTTTCGCTGTTTGTTTCAACCGCTGCCACCGCGGACGAAGCGTTCCCCAAAGGGCAATGGGTTTCGCTGTTTAACGGCAAGGATCTCGACGGCTGGACCCCCAAGATCAAGGGCTACGATCTGGGCGACAACTATGGCAACACGTTCCGCGTCGAAGATGGCGTGATGAAGGTTGGCTACGAAGCCTACGATTCGTTTGATAAACGCTTCGGGCATCTGTTTTATAAGCAGCCGTTTTCGAACTACCGCTTTCGCGTCGAGTACCGTTTTGTCGGCGAGCAATGCAAGGGGGGCGAGGGCTGGGCGCTTCGCAATAGTGGCGTGATGCTGCATGGCGAGTCGCCCGAAGAGATGACCAAGGACCAAGACTTTCCGACCTCGATCGAAGTTCAGTTGCTCGGTGGCGATGGCAAACGTCCGCGGACCAACGCCAATCTTTGCACCCCCGGAACAAACGTCGTGAAGGAGGGCAAGCTGTTCACGCCGCACTGCACCAGTTCGTCATCGAAGACCTATCACGGCGACCAGTGGGTGACGGTCGAGATCGAGGTTCGCGGGAACGATGTGATCCGCCACTTGATCGATGGCGAGGTGGTTCTGGAATACACCAAGCCGCAGTTGGATGAACGCGACGCCCACGCCGCCAAGTTGATTGAAAAGGCGGGGACGAAGATGCTGTCCGGTGGATCGATCTCGCTGCAATCCGAGAGCCATCCGATCGAGTTCCGTAAGGTCGAGATCATGCTGTTGGATTGAGGCAGCTCAAAACAGCGTATAGATGAAAGGGGCTGCTGCGGTTCCCGACAGCAGCAACAGTGCACCGAGCAGCAGTAGCGCGACCAGGATCGGGGCGAGCCACCACTTTTTGTTGAACCTCAAGAATTCAACCAGCTCGCTCAGGAACGATTGCTCGTGGGAAGCGTTGGCGATTTCGGCGAATTTGTCGTCGTCTTGATCTTCCATTGTCCATGCTCGGATTGATTGGAGGCTTGCCCGCGACCTGCTGCATCGATGTTGGGGCTTCCCGTTTTGCTCAGTATTGTTTCAGGTATCGCTCGGCTGCGACCTCTGGCTCCGCCGCGATCCAGTGGCTGGGCCGCCTCGATTTCCTGCGCCCCAGCGGATCGTGCCCCGCGATTCGCAGGATCAGCCCCAGCGGCGTGATGATCCCATAATAAATGATCGCTAAGATCATGTGAGAGACCAGCCAGCGGATTGGAAAGACGGCGATCATCCACCCGACAAACAGTGGCTTCAGCATCCCCGGAACCACCGCACCGATCGCGGCGCTGGCGACGGCAGCGGCGATCATTGTCCCAGCTAGGTTCGTCGAACCAGCGTGCCAACGGAAGCCAGCGGCGATGACGAGGATCAGTCCCAGTAGGAAGCCGAACTGGCGGAGCGTCTTGTCGTCGGGAGCGGTGGTGATGTCGGAAGTTTTCATGGATGCTGGGGCATGCGTTGGAATGCGAGCTGATCGTCGATTATTGATCCGAGTTCTCGGATTTGATCACGATGCAATTTTCTAAAACCAAGACGTCGATCTCGGTCTGCGCGAAGCAGCGGTAGGCGTCTTCGGGAGTGCATACGATCGGTTCGCCGCGAACGTTGAAGCTTGTGTTGACCAGGACCGGACATTGAGTCTGTTGGTAGAAGTCGGTCAGTAGTTGATGCAGTCGCGGGTTGCGGACGCGATCGACGGTTTGCAGTCGCGCCGAATCGTCGACATGGGTGACCGCGGGAACGCGGCTGCGCGGCGGCCCGTTGAGCCTGCGCGATAATGCATCGGGCTGCGTTCCCCGATCGGAGGGAAGGCTGGTTGGATCGTCTTGGGGTGGCGTTCGTTTCGATTTCGCAACGGTGGTGACAAGGGACATGTACGGGCTGTCGTGCTGCGGAGCGATGTCGAACCACTCCGAAGCCAAGTCTTGAAGTACGATCGGTGCAAACGGCCGAAAGCTCTCGCGGCGTTTCACTTTGTTGTTCAGGATCGACTGCATTTGTGGAGCACGCGCGTCGGCCAGGATGCTGCGAGCGCCGAGCGCTCGCGGACCAAACTCCATCCGGCCGTGAAACCAGCCGACGACCTTCCCTTCAGCCAGCAGTTCCGCCACGCGGCGCGTAAGTTCTCGATCGTCATCGATTTGCGTGTAGCGAGCCGCTTGTCGATCCAGGAACTGCGAAATCGCGGCGTTGGTGTAGCTGGGGCCCAACAGGCTGCCGGCTTGCGAATCTTGGTCCGGTTGAACAGTGCGTTGTTTATTCAGCAGTTGATGCCAAGCAAACAGTGCTCCGCCGAGTGCGCCGCCTGCATCTCCGGCAGCCGGTTGAACCCAGATGCGCTCAAACGGGCCCTCTAGCAACAGCCGCCCGTTGGCGACGCAATTCAACGCGACGCCTCCGGCAAGAACCAGGTTTTTGCAGTCGGATTGTCGATGGATGTGTCGAGCCATCGCCAGCACGATCTCTTCGGTGACCGCTTGAACGCTGGCTGCCATGTCGAAATGTCGCTGCTGGAATTCCGATTCGGGCTGGCGCGGCGCGATCTGGAATAGGTCGCTGAACCGACGATTCGTCATCGTCAGTCCGCGGCAGTATTGGAAGTAACGCATGTCCATCCAAAAGCTGCCGTCGTCGCGGATGTCGATCAAATGCTCGCGGATCTTGTCGGCGTAGATCGGCGATCCGTAGGGTGCCAGTCCCATCAGCTTGTATTCGCCGCTGTTGACTGTAAATCCACAGTGATAGGTGAACGCGGAATAGAGCAGCCCCAGCGAGTGCGGGAAATTGATTTGGTGATCGGTTTGGAGTTTGTTTCCGCGTCCGACGCCCCAAGTTGTCGTGGCCCACTGGCCAACGCCATCGAGCGTTAAGAAGGCCGCTTCTTCGAACGGGCTGGGGAAGAAGGCGCTCGCCGCGTGGCTCTGATGATGCCCGGTGAAGATCAGCTTGGCTTTGGGCGCGTCGGCGAGTTCTCGCCGCAATCTGCGTTTGATGAACAACTTGTCCTTTAACCAGACCGGCATCGCGGCGGCAAAGCTGCGGAAGCCCGCGGGAGCGACCGCCAGATAGGTCTCCAGCAGTCGTTCGAACTTCACAAACGGCTTTTCGTAGAAGACGACGTAGTCGAGATCGTTGCGACAGAGCCCGGCTTGTTCCAGGCAAAAAGCGATCGCATGTTCAGGGAAACTTGCGTCGTGCTTGCACCGCGTAAAACGCTCTTCCTGCGCCGCCGCAACAATCACTCCGTCGACGATAAGTGCTGCCGCGCTGTCGTGATAAAAAGCGGAGATTCCCAGGATCGCGGTCAACTGTTGGGTGCTTTGTATAAACGGAGTCGGGAAATGAGAACGATTATATGGCGTTTGAGATCGCTGTGGTTGCGGTTCAAAATTTGTTGAGAGCACGCTGCTGCTGTGCTAGATTCGCTTGCGGTTTAAAGGCGGCGACGATGCACGTAATTGGATTGCCACATGGATGATAGCCGATTGGAATGGTTGCCGGATCTGTCTGCGGGGCTCATGGGGCTGGCGGTCGATGACGTGATGTCGACCTGTGATTCGGTCAGTAATCTGTTGCTCCAACGAAATCCCGAGGGCTGCATCGTGCGTTATGCGATGCGTTCGGTCCCCGAAAGCTCGCATTGGATGCATGCGTTCACTAAAACGTTTGCCGAGGCGGCATTGCAATATTGGCCGAATTGGTATCGCCAAACATTTTCATTCGAACATGCGGCTGAAGCGGGCCGCGGCCAAGATGCTTCTTTCGACGAGATCGTCGATGCGATGGTTGCCGGTTGCCGTTCCGAGCTTCAGCACGCTGTCGATCCGCGATGGTTGCGGTTGGCGATCAGATGTGTCGCCAGGAATCAAGTGCCGTTTGTTCCCCAGTATTCGCTGACGCAGCAGCTGCGGCAACTGGCAGCGGCATTGACGGGATCACCGTTAGTGGTTTTGATTTCTGCCACTTGGAACGAAGCGTGTGATGATCCGCGAATGATGGGATTGGCGGCGGGGTGTGAATGGGTAGCGGAGCAAACAGGTGGAGCGGTTTATCTGGTGACCGACCCTGCGATCGCACGCCATCGGATGCTGGAGAAGGTGCCGTTTGTGCATCGTTCTGGAGACGAGAATGCGCAATGGCAGTCGGGAGCTACAGCAACGTCGCCGGAAGCGAATGCCGTTGCGGAGGCAGCAAGGCCGGGGGCGGATCGGGTAGCCGGAAGGCAAAACCAGGAAGAGCGGAAGCTGGTCTTTCCGATCCTTGGTCGCCCGCATCCTGGTAGTCCAGGGGAGCAGTTTCTTGCCCGAGCGCTTGCCAACGATCGATCGCTGGCGGGGATGTTTGAATTCAATGTACGTGTTTTGGGTGTGCGTGGATCGTCGCATGTGGTGGATTTGCTGTGGCGAATTGGTAAAGTAGTCGTGGAAGTCGATGGCTTTCGATTCCACAGCAGGGAGGAAGAGTTTCGCAAGGATCGTTTCCGCGACTACGAATTGCTGATCAGCGGTTATCTGGTGTTACGGTTGCCGCATGACGAAGTGATCGCCGACCCGTTGTTGGCGATCGAGAAAATTCGTGACGTCGTTAATTTCCGGATTGCTGAAAATCAGTAGGTTGAGGTGACGCGTGAATTCGACTGAATTGAGTCCAATGCAACGACTGTTCTTGTGGTCGCTTGCGGTCAGTCCCGGGGGCGGGCTGTATCTGAAAGAGGCGAAGGTGAAGCCGACTCCCGCCGGCAACCGCAAGCTGTTGGAGAAGCAAGGCTTGACGAAAGAGAGCGGCCGGCCGACCTATGTCGAATTGACCGATGAAGGTTGGTTGTGGGTGCAAGAGCATCTGAACGAACCGATCGACACGCGGAGCCCACGGATTAAAGACGTTTTCGCCGGTTTGACGCAGCTGTTGGCCAGTTATTTTGCCAGCCAAGATCAAACGCTGTCGATCGGTCAGATGATTCATCAAGCTCAGGATTATCAGCGTCGTGTGGCGGAGGAAACTGCAGAAACCGTTCGACAAGAGTCTGCCGCGGAGCCTGGGCTGCAGGATCCAAACGGTCTCCCGGAGGCGATTCAACAAGCCTGCTTGCTGTTGACCGAAGGACAATTCAAGCAACGCGTGCGACTGGCGGAGCTGCGACCGCTGCTAGACTCTTACGCACGCAACGATGTCGACGATGCGCTGTTGGCGATGCAGCGTCGGGGAGAGTTATCGATGATGCGGCTGGAGAACCCACTGGAGATCGGTGCGGCCGATCGCGATGCGGCATTAACAACGATCAGCGGACAGGAAACTCACATTTTGTATTTGCAAGGAGCAAGCCCATGCCAACCTCAACTGCAGTAGATATCGCCGTCGACGCAATGCGCCGCGTGACTTTTGATTGCGCGGTCCGGCTGCAAGATGTGTGGGTCGATAACCCAACGGATGTCCGCAAGCTCCACGAGCCGCTGAGGATCGAATTTGCGAATCGGTTGGCGGAGATTCGTCAGAATCCGCAGGCAGGGATTATGGGCTGGCCGATCGTCGGTCCCGGTGGAGCGGGGAAGACGCATTTGTTGGGCGATTTCCGCCGGTCGGCGATCGCAGCGGACGCGGCGTTTGTTTTGGTCGACATGACCGACGTTCGCGACTTTTGGGAAACGTTGTTGCAGGGGGTGATCGATTCATTGCAACAGGATGTCGACGAAGGCCGGACGCAGCAGGAACTGTTGATGCGTCGCTTCGTTAAGTTATTGTGTCCCCAGAGGCCGGTGCATGAGGTGCTCGTGACACTGACACAAAACCGTCCGCAAACTTTGAAGCGGAACATCGACAAGATCCTTGGTTACCTGCAGAGGTACAACGGGGGACGCCATCAGACCAATACGCTTAAGCATCAGGATGCGATTCGGGCGATCTGTTGCTTGAATTCTGAGGACATCGAAACCCAAAGCGTCGGTTACGCGTGGTTGCAGGGGCAGCAGTTGGAGTCTCAGGCTTCGCAGGGATTCGGATTCGTTCGCGATGTTGCACTGCCGCGCGAGATCATCAAGGGAATCATTTGGTACATGAGTCTTAACGGGCCGACCGTGGTCGCGTTTGACCAGTTGGATCCGATTGTGCATCAAGTCGGGCAGCGTCAGTTTCGCGATGTCGCCGAACAGGAGCAGGCTGCGTCGGACCAAATCGTCCAGCAGATCGGTGCCGGGCTGGCGTCGATGCGCGAACTCGAATGGACGTTGCCGATCGTTGCATGCATTGAGTCGACATGGCACATTTTGCCCGAGATCTGCTTGGCCAGCCAATTGGATCGGTTTCATGAACCGAGCGTGCTGCAGCCGACCTCCGATGGATCGATCGCTGAAATGATCGGCAAACGGCTCTCCGATGGCTATCGGAAAGCTGGATTCGAGCCTCCTTATCCCACTTGGCCGTTCACCTCCGATGCGCTGGCGCAACTGTCCGACAATACGCCTCGACATGCCTTAAAGGTCTGCGACCAGTACCGCCGCAAATTCTTGACGCAGCAAGCTGTCGAGGAGGTTTCTTCGATCGAGGCAAAGCCCAATGGAGCTAGGCCGGACAGGTCGGAGTCGAGTCGTCTCGATGACCGATTCCAAGAGTTGCGGGAAGGTGTGGATGCGGAGACGCTCCTGGATGAGAAGGCAGAGGACGAGCGGTTGGCGCCGCTGTATGACGCGGCGATGCGTTGCCTGATGATCGAGCATCAGGACCGAGTCCCCGCTGATGTCGATGTCATTGTCGAACGTGAATTTGCCGGCGGGGCAAACGCGAAACCGTTACATGCTCGGGTGCGATTTGTCTTCCACAACGAGCGAGGTCGGGAGCTGCACTTCTGCGTGCGCGGGCTGGAATGGAAGAATGCCCGCGCGTTCCAAAGTCGCTTGCGTTCGGCGATGACGCAATCCGGAATCGATCGTGATCTTTCCTATCGGCATCTCACCATCGTTCGCCACAAGCCATTGCCGGGAGGTGCGCTGACCCAACAGTTGGTCGACACGCTGCGGAAGCAGGGAGGGCAGCTGGTTCCGTTAAGCATCGACCAATTGAAGACGCTGGCGGCGTTGAACACTCTGTTGCACGAGGACGATCCCGATTTAAATCGCTGGCTTCAAACGCGGACTCCAATTAGTGCGATGTCCGATCTGGCAGATGCTCTTGTGCCACAGTACGTCTTCGATTCCTTATCGCCAAGGACGCCGCAAGATCCCGAAGCCGAGGCGTTCCAAAGTCAGTTTGATTCGACAACGCCCGGTGATGTTGAGACGGCTGAGGAGCAAGTTCCTGTTGACGCTGCAAGCGCGTCGGAACGCAACAACTTGGATGAGGCGACACCCGATCCGTCGCCGAGGAATGGTTCCAAATCGAAGGCAAGTACGTCGCCCGAAATCCGATCGGACCGTTTGCCACTGGGAATGCGCGTTCAAGCGTTTGGCGAATCAACGCTCGTCGAACTGCCGGTTCCAACGCTGGCCAAACATTCGTTGGTGCTCGGTGGTGCGGGATCGGGGAAGACAGTGACGGTTCGACGGATCGTTGAACAAGCGGCTTTGGCAGGGATCCCTTCGCTGATCGTCGATTGTGCCCAAGACATGTGCACGTTCGACGAGCGGCGAGATCTGCCTTCGGAACACTGGGGGCCTGGTGATGCCGAGGCCGCGGCGCAATTCGCACAGCGCGTCGAGCAGGTCGTTTGGACACCTGGGCGCGAGGATGGCAACCCGCTGTGTTTGGAGCCGATCCCCGACTTCAAGGCGCTGCGCAGCGATCCGGCTGAGCTGGATCAAGCGGTGAAAATGGTCGAGGGTTCGCTGCGCGAAATCGTTGGGGCAACGCAGTCGTCTCAGCGCGCTCGTTCCAAGGCGGGGATCCTGTCCCGTTCCCTTTCGTTTTTTGCAGCGCACGCCACGACCTGCTCGCTGCCTGCATACGCCCAAATGCTCGATGAATTGCCCTCGGGGGCGACGGTAGGGGTGCAGAATGAGCAGAAGTTGGCGAGGGAGATCGCAGACAGTTTGAAGGTTGCAATTGTCCAAAATCCTCTGTTGGGCAGTCGCGGGATGAAACTCGATCCGGCGGTACTGTTTGGCGACGAACGAGCCAGCGAGAGGTTGCGGCTGTCGATCATCAGTCTGATCGGATTACCGGGGAAGTCGGCTCAATGCGACTTCATCAATCAATTGGCGATGACTTTGTTCTCGTGGATCAAGAAGAATCCGACACCGCCGGGCGGCCGCGATTTGCGTGGGCTGGTGGTGATCGACGAGGCTCGCGACTTTGTTCCCAGTCAGGGAAGTTCATCGTGTCTGGCAAGTATGCGGCAGTTAGCGGCGCAGGCTCGGAAGTACAAGCTGGGAATTATCTTTGCTACCCAGCATCCCAAAGACATCGACACCAAAATCGTTGGGAACTGTGCAACGCATTTTTATGGGCGGGCCAACTCTCCCGCGTCGTTGCAAACCTTGACGGAGCTGATGTCGGGAAAAGGTTCGCAAGCCAATGACTTTCCCAGGCTCAAAACCGGGGAGTTTTATGTTTCGTTCCCTGATGGTGAATTTGCGGTGCCGGCAAAGATCCAGCTCCCCGATTCGCTGACTGCGGGGCGGTTGTTGGACGAAGCCCAGATCCTGGAGAAAGCAAAAGCGTCGCGGAACCTGGTGCAGTGACTGCCGTGACGCAACATCGACGTTGCTTGTTGCGTCACACCGCCGGAGCCACGATTTCGCTACGTGGCCGCCGGGATCTGCACGGTGACGATGCAACCGGTGGGGCTGCTGTCGATGGCGATCTGGCCGTCGGCTAGTTCGATCACGCGTTGGGCTTTGCAGAGGCCGAGGCCAAGTCCTCGGCCCGCTTCGCGTCCGCTGAAGAATGGATCGAAGGCGTGCCGTCGTTCGCGCTCGTTCAATCCCGGACCGCTGTCGGTGATCCTTAGTCGTAGCATTTTTTTGGAGTGAACCAGGTCGACGGCGATCTGGCCGGGAGGGTGGATCGCTTCGCAGGCGTTTCGCAGCAGGGAACGGATCGCGTCGGCAATCTGTCCGCGATCGATCGTGGCTTGGCAGTCGGGGGCGATCTGCGAGGAGATCGCGATGCCGTCGATCGCGCTGCTGTCGGTGAATTCGGCGACGATCTGGCGGACTAATTCCGAGACGTCTTCGGGGACGCCGGCGCCGGCGATCTTCGGCTGTGGCGGATTGGCGAAGAACATCGCGTCGGCGATCATCTCGTACGCACGCATCGCCTGGTTGACGATCGCCACGAGCATTCGCTTGCGATCGGGAGAGCTTTCGTCGCGGGCGAGACTCTGCGCGCGAGTCGAGATGTTGGCCAGCGGGTTGTTGATCTCGTGGCTGAGCCCGTAAGCAAACTCCTTTAGCGCCGCGAGCTTTTCCGTGTTCAGCGCGTTGTCGAAGTGAGCGTTCGCCGCTGATGCGCGATCAGTGGTTTGCAATAGCCGCGCGAGGTCGAGCTTGTTGCCGCCGAAATCGGGGCATGTCTTGGGGAGGTTGGGGGCGTCGACCAATCGAGGCCAAGCCTGTTGCCAAGCCGATGGGACCTTGGGACCGGTGACCTGCAGCCATCGCTCGGGAGAATCCCACGCGGTGGCGTCGCGGTGCAGTTCGCACCACTGGGGATGGAAGCTTTGTAGATCGCTGGGCGAATCGCTTTGGCGGTCGCTGTCGCGGAACGCAGTTGCTAGCGCAGCGGTAGCCTGGTTGGCTAGGTTGCTGAGCGTAAGGCGAGCCGCGTTATTGGAAGCTGCAGATTCCAACAACATCCAGATCCGCAGTGACGGATCGGATTCCAACAGCGCTCGAAGCGCGTCGGGGTTGGGTTGCAGGAACTGTTGAGCCAGTTGGTTGGCGGTGGCGGTCGACAGCGGCAGCCACCAGCGAGAGCCATTCCACGAGATCGACGGCAGCAGCCCGGTTTGGTTCATGGGGATTCCGCATCGGGCCGGCATCCAGTCGGGCATCGGTTGCGAGACTGGGGGATCGCCGATTTCACTAGCTTACAGTTCGATAACGACTAGTGTTCCGCTTTGCGCTCGATCTCCAGCAGGTCGCAGCCGCGTGCGATCAGATCTTCGATCGCAAAAGGCTTCTGCATGAAGTCGTTGGCACCGGCATCGCGCAGCGATTGAACTTTATCTTGTTCGATCATGCCCGAGATACAGATGATTTGCACGCTATCCATGGCAGGATCGCTGCGGACACGTTGGCAGACTTCCTTGCCATTGATATCGGGAAGCATGACATCGAGAATCACCAGGTCGGGGCGAAACTCTTTGACTTGCATGCCCGCGTCGAAGCCGTTGTTGGCAGTGCGGAGATCGAAGCGACCATCACGCTCCAGTCCTTCGACGATCAGTTCGACCAAATCGACATCGTCGTCAACAACCAGGATCTTCTTCTTGCCGCTCTCGAGGGCATCGGTGGGAATCCCGTTGTCCTTCATGAACGCGTAGAGAAGATCGCGTGGGATCCGACGGAATCGGCTGCCCGGCACGCGGAAGCCCTTGAGCGTCCCGTTGTCGAAACAACGAATGATCGTTTGTTGGCTGACCTTGCAGATCTTGGCAGCCTCGCCCGTGGTAAAGACCGTTTTCGTGGTCATGGAATTCATCCTCCCTGCATGAGCCTGAGTTTGCCAGGCAATCCGTCGCTCCAGTCCGTAAGAACGACCGGCTAAGTGGGACAGTCTGACAGCTTTCAGGATAGCCTAACGCTTCAGATCTGACCCGTCGGCAAAAGCCTGATGCCACATTACCTACCTGCGGCAGGGGCAGCCCACAAGCCGCAATCAACAAGAGCATCCGGCTCTTCCTGAATTGCCAGGTTTACCAACACTGGGAATTATACCTAAAACGCGTGACCGGTCAAGATGAATTCGTTTGGGGCAAGCTACGGCTTTTCAATAGCTTGCGACGACTGGCGGGCTTCTTCGGATGGATCGACGGAGTGAGTGGAGTGAACCTGCGGACGCGATGGTCGCTGGCCGCTTTTTCCCATACCCTGCGACTCCAGATGCGCCAGAAGCAGGGCGATATCCGCTGGCGTGATTCCGCTGATTCGACGCGCTTGGGCGATGGTGATCGGTTGGACCTTTTCAAATTTCTGAAACGCTTCGGTCCTTAGCGAGCGAATATTTTTGTAGTCGAAATCGGCGGGGATCTTCTTCTCCGATAAGCGGTTCATCCGCGCGATCTCGGTCTGCTGCCGATTCACATACCCGGCATACCGCGTGTCGAATTCGACTTGTTGAGCCGCTTCGGCGGAGAGTTCTCGCAGTTGCGGGACGGCTTCTTCGATCTGTTGCCATGTCGTTTCGGGGCGACAGAGGAATTTTGCGGCCGGCTGTCCTTCGATGCGTCCCGCCTTGAGCCACTGGGTCCCCTGGTCGATCTCGGCCAGCTTGGTTTCGAATCGCTGCCAACGCGCCGGATCGACGAGGCCGGCATCGTTGGCGATCTTGGTTAAGCGGCGGTCGGCATTATCCTGCCGCAGGGTGAGTCGATATTCGGCGCGGCTGGTGAACATTCGATACGGTTCGTCGGTGCCGCTGGTGACGAGGTCGTCGATCAGCACGCCCATATAGGCGTCTTCGCGGCCGAGAATCAACGGTTCGCGACCGGCAGCGGTGAGGGCTGCATTGGCACCGGCCAGCAAACCCTGCCCGGCGGCTTCTTCGTATCCGGTGGTGCCGTTGATCTGGCCGGCCAGGAACAATCCATCGACCAACTTGCTCTCCAGGTGAGGGCGAAGCTGTTGGGGCGGGCAATAATCGTATTCGACGGCGTACCCGTAACGCATGATCTGGGCGTTTTGCAGGCCGGGGATCAGGCGGAACATCTGGTCTTGGACATCGCGAGGCAGGCTGGTCGAGACGCCGTTGACGTAGACCTCCTGGGTGTTGAAGCCCTCGGGTTCGAGGAACAGTTGGTGCGAGTCGCGTTCGGCAAAACGAACGATCTTATCTTCGATCGACGGGCAATAACGTGGTCCGGTGCTGTCGATCTGGCCGCTGTACATCGGTGCCCGGTCGAGATTGGCGCGGATCAGATCGTGGACCTGGGCGTTGGTGTGAGTGATCCAGCAAGGCAATTGCGGCGTGGTGATCGCATCGGTCAGGAAGGAGAACGGTTGCGGGTCGTCGTCTCCCGGCTGGCGTTCGGTTTGCGAATAATCGATCGTGCGGCCGTTGAGCCGCGGCGGGGTGCCGGTTTTGAAGCGTTCGAGTTGGAAGCCAAGTCGATGCAGGGCGCCGCTGATCCCGGCCGTTGTCCCTTCGCCGGCGCGGCCTCCTTGGGTTTTCGCTTCACCGGTATGCATGATTGCTTGCAAAAAAGTCCCCGTCGTCAGCACGACGCAGCGGGCGCGGTAGAGCGCGTCCCCTTTGACTTTGACGCCCGTGATCTGGGGTCGTCCGTCGACAGTTTCGGTGACAAGGTCTTCGACAACTTCCTGCCGCAGCCAGAGGTTGGGCTGTTCTTCGATCAGACGTTTGATCTCGATCTGGTACGCCTTTTTGTCGGCCTGGGCACGCGGGCTGTGCATCGCCGGTCCCTTGCGGCGATTAAGCATCCGGAACTGGATCCCAGTCCGGTCGATAGCAATTCCCATCAACCCGCCGAGGGCGTCGACTTCGCGAACGATATGCCCTTTGGCGACGCCACCGATCGCCGGATTGCAGCTCATCTGGCCGACGGTATCGAGGTTGGTCGTCAGCAGGGCCGTCTTGGCTCCCAGCCGGGCCGCCGCCGCGGCAGCTTCGGTTCCAGCGTGCCCGGCACCGATTACTAAGACATCAAAATCGTATTCCGCCGCAAACATATTGTTTACCTAGATGAGCCGTGTGTTTGATTCAAGTTGATCCGCTGAAAATGCCGAACCGACAAAGGAGTGTGCATGATCGGCACGACCCGCAATTTGAGTGCGACAGGAAGAATCAGCATCCGCGACAATGGTTTGCACGTGCAAATCGACGCTCGCGATCGATCTGACCGGAGCAGTAGGACCCATGCGACAAAAGCGAATTCACCGAACATTGGCGGTCTTGTGTGCCATTCCTATGTATTGTTGCACAAACGTCGCCGTTGCCCAGGCACCTGCGATGCAGGCGAGCGTGATTGCATCACCGCCGCCGCAGGACTTCGGAGCTGGCGTGTTCTTGAACAACACCAGCTTTGATATCCCCTTTTCGGTCGAACGGACGGGGGCCCAGCCGGTCGAGGTCCAGTTATTTGTCTCGCGTGACCAGGGAAAGACTTGGAAGTTCTTCGCGCGGCAACCGGCAAACGAAAGCGGATTCCCGTTCCAGGCTCCGGAGGATGGCGATTTCTGGTTCTCCACGCGAACGATCGATGCTCGCGGGATCTCCTACCCCACAGGGAACATGTCGCCTCAGTTGCGGGTGTTTGTCGACACTACGAACCCACAAGTTCAAGCGACCACCGATTCGGACATCAATGGCCAGATCGTGTTGGATTATGCGATCACCGACATTGCTGTCGATGAAAGCTTCATGCAACTGGAATACATGACCGATGCGGTTCGTCAGTGGATGCCGATCACGATCGACGGCCGCCCGGGACGTCGCCCCGAGGACGGCGCGATGGTGGGGCGGATCACTTGGCAACCCCAAACGGATTGGCGCCAGGTCCATGTGCGGATGATCGTTCGCGACAAGGCGGGGAACCAAACGGTGTTTAACGAACAGGTTCAACGCCCTCGCGTGGCGGCCAACCCGATGACCTTTGCCAGCGACCCTCGGCAGCAAGGCGCCGGCATGAACGCCACTCCCGTTTCGGACCGTCTGCCACCCCGCGGCAACGCGATGCCGATGTACTCCCAACCAGCCCCAACCTCAGGCTATCCGCAGCCTGCTTACCAGTCTGCCCAAGCAACCCCCGTTGGCAATTCGGCCTACCCGCCAGCGACGCCACAAACTGGGCTGCCCGCGACCTCGGCAGCCCCGGCACATTCCTATACACATCCGGCCACATCGCAATTCCGCGGCTCGGCCCCAATGACAGCCCGGACGGTCAGCGATACGCAAGGCTTCGGTCTCAATCCGCCAATGCAACAACCGATGGCCAATCCTCACTATGGCACGGCGACCGGAACGTATTCGCCATCGATCGAACCGCCTCACACCTCGACATTGCAACAGCAACCGGCCGCACCACGGGAAGCGTTTCGTCCGCTGCAGGGGACGCAAGTTAGCGCCGTTTCCCCAGCGGAATCTGAACCGCCAGCAGAGCCCGCAGAAACGCGTCAGTCGCGAACGCTGTCACTAAACGATACGCCAAGAGTCACGCGATCGAAGCAGTTCAGTCTGGATTACGAGGTCGAATCGGTAGGCAACGGCGGGGTCGAAGCGGTTGAATTGTGGGGAACTCGCGACGGCGGCCAGACTTGGCAGCGATGGAATGCCGATCCCGACAAACAAAGTCCGTTCGACATCGAGGTGTCCAAGGAAGGGATCGTTGGGTTCCGAATCGTGATCGTAGCCGCTAACGGATTGACCACGCCGCGCCCTGTCTCCGGCGATCCGGCCGACATCTACGTGCTCGTGGACACCACGGCGCCACAGACTCGCGTGACGGGGGCGACGTATGGCGACGAAGGGTACACCGGCTCGCTAATCATCGATTATGCCTGCAACGACGAAAACTTTGGCCCGCGCCCGATCAGCCTCGCCTTTTCCGATTCGCTCGACGGTCCCTGGACAACGATCGCCACAGGCTTAGCGAACACAGGACGCTACATCTGGCCTGCCGATCCACAACTGCCGCGGCAGATCTACTTGCGAGTCGAAGCGACCGACAAGGCGGGGAACGTCGGCGTGCACGCACTGGACGTGCCAATCTCGGTACAAGGATTGTCGCCGCAAGGACGGATCAATGGCTTTCAAACAATCGAAAGTCAACCCGAAGGCACACAAGCCGCTCTGCCCCGAGCAAGCTTTCGTTAGAACTGGCGTCGGTTTCCGCGATTCCGTGCCGCTTGCTGACTGCCCTACAATGCATAGGCATCAAAAGCAAGCGAGACACGGGAGGCTGGGCCGATGTCGGACGACGCCGTCAACAATCCTCACGACCGGTTTGTTCGCCGGTTCTTAGGCGAGATCGATCAGGTTCGCCAGCTCGTGCTGTGGCGTCTGCCGCCAGAGGTCGTGGCGGAGTTGGATCTCGATACCATCGCTCCTGCGAAGCAATCGTTTGTCGATCAGACGTTGCGTGAGAGCCTTTCGGATCTGGTCTTTGAGGTCGCGTTGGCTGGCGGCGGCGAGGCGTTGGTTGTGTTGTTGTTCGAACACAAATCGTCCCCCGATGCGATGACGTCGTTCCAGGTGTTGCGGTATATCTTTGGGGTGTTGGACCAACGGCAGCGGGATTCGCTGCCGTTGCGCTGCGTGATTCCGATCGTGTTGTATCATGGCGTGCGGCCATGGAATGTCGCTCGATCGCTGCCGGAACTGATCGATGCTCCTGCATCGCTGCAGCCCTATGTTCCGTCGTTCACGATGCCGTTGATCGATCTGAGCTGTTGCACCGATGAAGAATTGCGTACCGAATCGCTTTTCTTCGCGTACATGTCGCTGCTAAAATACATCGGGCGCGATGAACTGCCCGAGCGGCTGCCGGAGCTTTTGCGGCTGTTTCGCAGATTGCTCCCCCCGGCGACGGGATTGGCGAGCCTTGAAACGATCCTCCGCTATCTGGTCAGCGGAACCGACCGAGTGACTCGCGACCAGTTGCGAACGGCGGTCGCCGACGCATTGCGAATCGAAGGAGAAAACCTGATGCCAACTATCGCTGAACAGTGGTTAAAAGAGGGGATCGAGAAAGGGGTTCAAGCAGGTGTTGAAAAGGGGGAATGGATCGGCCGGATCCGGACGCTTCAAGAGGTCTTGAGCCGCAAGGTCGATTCTGTCGAGTTGTTGATGTCGCTGCAGGTGAGCGAGCTTCAACAGCTGGCCGGCGATTTGAGCGAAGCGTTGCCAAAAGAAGGGCGTTGAGCTTGAGCGACTGTCGGGTGTTGTCGTGGCAGAAAGCCGCTACAGTTTTCGATTGAAATGCACACCGCTTCAACTGTTCGTCACGTTTATTTGCCCGCCGATCGCATTCGACCATGCCGCTCCTGAACGCTTTTGATCTGCTAACCTCCGCCAACGACTCCGCCCCCAGCGCGGTCACCGTCTTGTTTGGCGACGATCCGATGCTGCGTAGCTGGACGTTGCGAAAGCTGTTGGGCTTGGATGCGGCGGAAGAGGATCGCCCCGATAGCATCGATCTCGATGGCGAACTGGCGGAGTGGAAGGATGTCCGGGATGAATTGCAGACCGGATCGCTCTTTTCGATGGGGCAACCGCGATCGATCGTCGTCCGCGACGCCGACAAATTTGTCTCCAAGTACCGCGCGGAATTGGAGGCGTACGTCGCCAAGCCCTCTTCGGCGGGGTTGTTGTTGCTGGAACTGAAGTCGTTTCCTGGCAACACGCGACTCTATAAAGCGATCAGCAAAACCCATCTGTTGGTCCAGTGTGCGATTCCGACCGGCAGCGGCCGCAGCACTAAGCCCGATCTGAACAAGCTGAAGTCGTTTTTGTGTGGGTTCGTCGCGGGGCGACACCAGTGCAAACTGCAGAAGGGTGCCGCCGAGACGTTGGTCGAGCTGTCCGGCACCTCGCTAGGGCTGCTCGATACCGACATCGCCAAGCTAGCGGTTTGCGTCGAGCGGGGGGCACCGGTCACGGACGACATGGTCCGCAAGTTTGTCGGCGGCTGGCGCAGCAAAACAACCTGGGAGATCATCGATGCAGCGACCGAAGGGAATTCGGGCGAAGCGCTGCGGCAACTGGACCACCTGATCGCCAGCGGCGAGAAGGCGTTTGCACTGCTGCCGCAGATTTCCTGGTCTCTGCGGCGATTGGGGCTCGCCGCCGCGGCGATCGATTACGCGGAGAAGTCGGGCCGACGGATCTCTTTGTCCGACGCGCTGCAACAAGCGGGCTTCCGTCCGTTTGACATGAAGAAGGCCGAAGCCCATCTGCGAAAGATCGGACGCCCCCGCGCTCAACGCATGCTCGGTTGGCTATTGGATGCCGACTTGAAGCTCAAAGGAACCCACTCGACCGACGATCGGGCGCGATGGGTTTTGGAGGAGCTGTTCCTCAAAATGGCTAGCTGAACTGCGGTTTAGCCCGTTTAAGAATGCTTGCAAAGGATGTTGCGCAAATTTGGTTCCGCCGTGCGATTTCGACGATCCATGCTTCGAAAAGCCTCATTTCCCCCGATTTCGACCCGTTTTGCGGGATTTGGCACACGGTTACCGGAAAATAGTCAAGATATCGGACAGCGAACGCGTTGACAGGTAATTTGAAGAATTTGTACGATATGGGGCTTCGACTAGCTGATAAGTCACTATGTCCATAAAGAGCATTGCTCCTAATTCCGTAATCTGAGATTTCGTCATGGCCGTTCCAAAACGCAAGCATTCCAATAGCCGCACCAACAAGCGGCGTTCGCACGATCACTTGAGCCGCAAGCAATTGACCTATTGCCCTCAGTGCAGCTCGGCCACGCCGACTCACACCGTATGCCCGAAGTGCGGGTACTACATGGGTCGCACGATTGTGGAAGTCAACGAAGACTAAACTGCCACCGCGGTTTAATCTGTCTGCCTCATATCCGCTAAGCAATTGCAAATCGTTCGCGATTTGTTGGTTTGCCGTTGGTCGAATGGACACGCATGGTTTCGCTTGAAGTGCAAAAAATTGGTTTCCTGTTCCCTGGGCAAGGCGCGCAATCCGTAGGGATGTGTCGTGGACTGCTGGATCAGCATGCCATTGCGCGCGACGTCTTCGAGCGCGCCTCCGCAATCTTGGGTTACGACCTGGCCGACGTTTGCTTGAACGGCCCTGAATCGCGTCTCTCGGCGACGGAATACAGTCAACCGGCGTTGTTTGTCAGCAGCATCGCAGCAATCGAAGTGATGCGAATCGAACAGCCGCAGATTTTAGCGCAGGCGACCGTTGCGGCGGGACTGAGCCTTGGTGAATATACAGCCGTCTGCTTTGCCGGGGCCTTGGATTTCGAGTCTTCGGTCCGATTGGTTCAACGTCGCGGGCAAGCCATGCAAGCCGCTGCCGATGCCGTCGAAAGCGGAATGGCAAGCGTACTGGGGCTAGACGTCGACAAACTGACCGATGTCTGCCGCCAGGCCGTCGAACCGGGCGAAGTATTGCAGATCGCCAATCTTCTGTGCCCAGGCAACATCGCCGTATCGGGCCATAAAACAGCACTGGCGCGTCTGGAGACGGTCGCAATGGAAGCGGGCGCCATGAAGGTGATCCCGCTGAGCGTTGCTGGCGCATTCCACACACCTTTGATGGCTTCCGCTGTCGACTCACTTACCGAAGCCCTTGCGGAAATGCCAATCGTCGATGCAAAAATCCCCGTCGTGTCGAATGTCGATGCTCGCTCGCACACATCGCCCGATGAAATCCGCAGCCTATTGGCACGCCAAGTGGTCAGCCCCGTTCGCTGGGAAGAATCGGTGCGGCAGATGATCGCCGACGGGACGCAAGGATTCTTTGAAGTCGGAGCGGGACGCGTGTTGCGCGGAATTCTTCGCCGGATCGACCGCAAGATGCCTGCTGAAGGATTCGGCGACGACAACTGATTGACGTCGCGCATGAATTCCTACTCTTCGATAACAACTCTCTCAACGACCAACCGAACCAAGAAATAGATTCATGAAGCTCTCGATTTCCGCAGATTTAAACGGCCAGGTCGCAATTGTCACCGGCGCCTCGCAAGGGCTCGGCAAATCGATCGCGTTGGCCCTCGGTGCCAATGGCGCTACGGTCGTTTGCCTGGCTCGCAACGCCGAAAAACTTGCCGCTACCGTTGCCGAGATCGAAGCCGAGGGGGGGAAGGCTGAGGCCCTGGCGTGTGACGTGACCGACCGCAAAGCTGCGGCCGATGCGATCACTGGAACGCACGAAAAGCATGGCCGTCTGGACATTTTGGTCAACAATGCTGGCGTCACCCGTGACAAACTGATGCGTGGAATGACCGACGAGCAGTGGGACGAAGTGATCGCGACGAACCTGACAAGCTGCTTCGTCTGTTGCCGTGCGGCGGCAACGATCATGCGTCGTGCAAAATATGGCCGGATCATCAACATGGCCAGCATTTCGGGGATCATTGGAAATCCCGGGCAAACGAACTATTCAGCGTCCAAGGCGGGTATGATAGGTTTGTCGCGTTCGCTGTCGCGAGAACTGTGCAGCCGCGGTGTGACCGTCAACGCGGTCGCTCCCGGATTCATCGCCAGCGAAATGACGGCCGCCTTGGGCGACGTAGTGCTGGCTGAAGTGGAAAAGCAGATCCCAGCGAAGCGTGTTGGGCAGCCGGAAGATGTGGCGGCGACTGTCCTGTTTCTGGCGAGCCCTGCGGCTAGCTACATCACCGGACAATGCCTGGTTGTCGACGGCGGCATGACGGGCTGATCGAAACCGGTTTTTGTCAGATTTCTGTCCACAAGGGGCGGATGCTGCGAAATATCGGAAAAAACCGGGCTCTTGACGCTAGGAGAATGCCAGGCGGATATTGACCCTGTTTATGCGCATCCTCTATCTTTTGGAATCCTCAACGTTTGACTTTCGCGCCGTGACCACGGCGCACGAATCAATTCATCAATTTTAGAAAACACTGAATACCAGTTTTTGGAGAACGCCGGATGGCATCGATTGAAGAACGCGTGATCGACATTGTCGCAGAGCAATTGGGCGTGGACAAAGAGAAGATCACCCGAGATACCTCGTTTGTAAACGATCTAGGTGCGGACTCCTTGGACACCGTCGAACTTGTGATGGAACTGGAAGAAGAGTTCGACATCAACATTCCCGACGATTCGGCTGAGAAGATCCAAAAGGTCGGCGAAGCGATCGACTACATCGAAAAGGAACAGGCTGCTTCGTAAGCCTGACTTTTCAATCCGTATGACGCAGTGCCGCCAAAGCCAGGACGCTTGAATAAAGCCTCGCGTCTGGTCTGGCGGCATTACTTTTATTATGGGGCGACTGTTCGAGTCACCTTCGCGTCTGTCGCGTTCTAAGGCGACCGGCGGGATCAATTGGAACCTAAAACATGAATCGACGGGTCGTTGTGACCGGGATGGGCGTCGTCACTCCGCTTGGTTGCGAAGTTGACGAATTGATGCAAAACCTGCTGGCTGCCAAGAGTGGTATCCGGGACTTGGTTTACCTTGACACGAACGAGTTCAAGGTCAAGTTTGGTGGAGAGGTTCACGACTTCTCGCCAGAGCCCTACGTGGTCAAAAAAGAAGCGAAGCGAGTCGACCGGTTCTCCGCCTTTGCGATGTACAGCGCGGGCCGAGCGGTCGATCAATCGGGCATCGATTTCTCGAAAGAGAATCCCGATCGCTGTGGCGCGATTATCGGATCGGGTATCGGTGGTCTGTGGGAAATCGAAACCCAGATGCAGCGTTTGATCGCCAAGGGACCCGATCGGGTCAGCCCTTTTGTGATCCCCAAGCTGATGCTGAACGCGGCTGGCGGTAACGTTTCGATCACCTATGGCCTGCGAGGACCTAACTTCGGCGTCGCCACGGCTTGTGCTAGCGCTGCCAATGCGATGGGCTGTGCGCTGCGATCGATCCAGACTGGCGAGACCGATGTGATGGTCACCGGCGGCAGCGAAGCGGCGGTCACGCCGATGGCGTTGGCTGGTTTCCAAAACATGAAAGCGCTTTCGACTCGCAACGACGATCCGCAGCGAGCCAGTCGTCCGTTCGACAAGGACCGCGACGGGTTTGTGTTGGCCGAAGGCGCTGGCATCCTGGTCTTCGAGGAATACGAACACGCCAAAGCTCGCGGTGCCAACATCCTGGCCGAGATCCTGGGCTTTGGCACCACCGCCGATGCGGGGCACATCACGTCGCCCGACGCCCAAGGCGCCGGAGCCGGCCGCGCGATGGCCGAAGCGTTGAGCGATGCGAAGCTGAATCCAGCGGACATCGGATACATCAATGCTCACGGCACCAGCACTCCGCTGGGCGACAAGGCGGAAACGCAAGCCGTGAAGACTGTCTTTGGCAGCGACGCGAAATCGGTCTCGATCAGCAGCACCAAGAGCGCCCTGGGGCACTCGCTGGGAGCCAGTGGCGGGATCGAATTGGTGATCTGCATCAGTGCAATCAACAATGGCAGCATCCCACCGACGATCAACCTGGACACTCCCGACCCCGATTGCGACCTCGACTACACGCCCCGCGAGGCGCGTCAGAAGGACGTCAAGATCGCGATGAGCAACAGCTTTGGCTTCGGTGGCCATAACGCATCGGTCATCTGCGGCAAGGTTTAGTTCTTGTTGTTGAGTTTGCCGCGGCGATCGCTTTGCGATAGCCGCGTCGAGGAATCGCCAACCGCTGGGATCTCCCGGCGGTTGGACCACGCCTAAGCTTCGGCTCCCGCGGGATCGCGAATCCATGGACTTCGGCTGGCTCTCGCTGCTCCCTCCGCTTGTCGCCATCTTGCTGGCGATCTTCACGCGTCGAGCAATCCCCTCGTTAGCCCTTGCTGTTTTTGTCGGCGTTGCGATCTTGCAGTTCGCTGGCGATCAGCCACGGTCTTGGTCGCAGCGGATGTTCGTCGACACGCCTTGGTCGATGGTCGAAGAGCATCTCTGGTATGCGGTTGCCGGCGGCGGCTCGCTGAATCCATTTGCCGCAATCGCCTCGGTTGTTTCGCTCGACTTTCGCGGTGCTGGCGATTCGCTCTCAGCGCTCGCCACTTCGGATCATCTGCGCGTCTTCTATTTCACGATGCTCTTCGGCGCCCTGGTCGGGGTCCTGCACGCCGGCGGGGCGATGCGGAGTCTTGTGTTGCGGTTGGCGTTGCATGTGCAGACGCGTTGCGGCGGCCAGTTGCTGATCTGGCTGTGTGGGATGCTGATCTTCTTCGACGATTACGCCAACACGCTGTTGGTCGGAACGACGATGCGGTCGACGGCCGATCGGATGCGTTTGTCTCGCGAAAAGCTGGCTTATCTGGTCGATTCGACTGCCGCGCCGGTGGCGGGACTGTCGCTGGTCAGCACGTGGGTTGCGACCGAGATCAGTTACATGAGCGAAGGTCTGGCGGCTCAGGGGAATCCGCAGGGGCTCAGCGGGTTTGATCTCTTTTTGCAATCGCTTCCCTACCGTTTCTACCCGATCTTTGCCCTGGTGCTTGTCGTTGTGATTGCGGCGACGGGACGCGATTTCGGACCGATGAAGGCGGCGGAAGATGGTGCCGCCAAGGAACCGGAGGATGTTCGCGAGAGCAATTTGCCGCAGTTGCACGATGCTCCCGCTTGGACCGCTATCGTGACGATCGCCGCAACGATCGGCGCGATCTTGTTTGCGCTGTATCGAACCGGTAGCGTCGAGGATCCCGACGTGGGTCTGCTGAGGTACTGGGGCCAGTATGTTGGCAATGCCGATCCCTACAACGCGCTGACCTGGGGTGGGCTTGTCGGTTTGCTGCTGTCGTTGGCGACGACCTATTGGTGCGGTGCGAAATCGATCGGGCCGTTGATTGTCGGCGCGTTCGACGGGATGCGTCAGTTGATGCCAGCGATGGTGGTGCTGTGGTTGGCTTGGACGCTATCGCGGCTGACGACCGCCGATTTTCTGGACACTCAGGGTTTTCTTGGCGATTGGATTCGCGAGGCCAATGTCTCGTCGGTCTGGATTCCGACGCTGGTCTTTGTCGTTTCGGGAGTCGTCGCATTTGCGACGGGAACCAGTTGGGGAACGATGGGCTTGCTGGTGCCGCTGTCGATCCCGATCGCGATCGCCAGTTCGAACGATCCGACGATCCTGTACGCCACGGCGGGAGCTGTCTTGTCGGGTGCGATCTTTGGCGATCACTGCTCGCCGATTTCCGATACGACAGTCTTATCGAGCCAGGCCAGCGGATGCGATCACATCGCGCACGTCAAGACTCAGATTCCCTACGCGCTGCTTGCGGCGGGCGTTTCGATTTTGTTTGGGTCGCTCCCCACCAGCCTTGGCGTCTCGCCGTGGTGGATGTTGATCGTCGGCTGCGTCGCAACGTTTGCCGTCGTCCGAGCGTTCGGTAAGCTGCCCAGCGATTCCGCCGAATAAGGCGGCTCGCAAGCTATTCGACCAGCGTCGGTTCGGTCGCGTTGCTGGCTCGCGTCTCTTTTAATCCGGTGCCATCGCGCGTGTAGCCCAGCACGTCGTGCAGCTTGGAGAACTTGTTGACGCCGGTGCTGAATTCGATCTCGCGGCCATTGAATTGGCAGGGATGTTGGTACCCGCACGCGTACGATAGCGACAGCAGTTCCTTGCGGAAGCTTTGGATGTAGCGGGTCATTCGCTTTGCTTTGTCGTCGACGTCCAGTCCCGCTTGCAGCCAGCGGTTCTGGGTCGCGACGCCCGCGGGGCAGTGGTCGGTGTGGCACTTGCGGGCTTGGATGCATCCGATCGCCAGCATCGATTCGCGGGCGATTTGGATCGCGTCGCAGCCCATCGCAAACGCGATCACGGCGCGGTCGGGGAAGCCCAATTTCCCGCTACCAAACCAGACGATGTCCTTGGAGATTCCTTGGGCTTGAAAGATCGGATAGACGCGAGCGAAGCCGATCTTAAATGGCAGCGAGACGTGATCGGAGAAGGTTAGCGGCGCCGCACCGGTTCCTCCTTCGGCACCATCGATCGTGATGAAGTCGGGGCCTTCGCCACGCTCTCGCATCCGTCCGGCCAGCTTGTGCCAGAAGCCGGTCGATCCGATCGCACTTTTGATTCCCACCGGCAGTCCGGTGCGAGCGGCGATCCGTTCGATCCAGTCGATCAGTTCGTCGACGGTGTCGAATTCGGAGTGAGCGTTGGGGGAGATGCAATCGCGACCGATCGGAATCCCTCGCGTTGCGGCGATCTCGGCGGAGACCTTTTTGCCAGGTAGGATTCCGCCTTTGCCCGGTTTGGCTCCTTGGGAGAGTTTGACTTCGATGCAGCGAATCGATTCGTTGGCTTCAACGCGCTGGGCCAGCACGTCCAGCGAAAACCGCCCCGTCTCGTCGCGAGCCCCGAAATATCCGGTTCCGATCTGCCACATGATGTCCGCGCCGTGACCATGGTAAGGGCTGATCCCTCCTTCGCCAGTGTTGTGAAAACAATGGGCTTCGCGGGCGCCGATGTTCATCGCCGAGACGGCGTTGGAGCCGAGCGAACCAAACGACATGGCGGAGATGTTGACGACCGATTGCGGATGATAGGGCCGGGCCCGATCGTGCGATTGCCCCATGATCTTCAGGCAGGGAATCGCTGTCTTGTCTTCACTGATGTATTCCGCTTTGTGTTCGGGAAACGGAAAGACCGCGTGCTTGATGATCGGGTATCCGATGCTGTAGATCTGCTCGGTCGTGCCGAAGCCGAAGTTGCTGTTTTCGCCTTTGGACGACGCGTAGACCCAACTGCGCTCATCGCGATTAAACGGCATCTCCTCTTTGTCGTTGGCAACCCAATATTGCCGCATCTCCGGCCCGATCATCTCCAACCAGTATCGGATGTGACCAACGATCGGGAAGTTATGCAGGATCGTATGCTTCCGCTGCATCATGTCGTAGATCGCGACGATCAGCAGCAGTCCAACGATTCCGCCAATTGTCAGCAGCAGCCAATGATCGGTGATAGCAGCGAACATGTCAGGTCGTCCGGTTTGCGGTGATATCGTTGATCGCAGGTCGCGCTCGCTTCGGTCTTCGAATCACGAAACCGAGGCGAGCGGACAATGGGTTCGAAGCGGCAGGTTGGTGCCGTCGCAAACGCGTCGCTTAGGTCGCTGGTGGCGGAGTTGGTGGAACGGACAGAGTCGCCGAGGGAGAGGCCGCCGGTGCGACGGGAGTCCGTTTCTTGGCCCAGGCGGCAGCACCCAGGACTGCTGCGTCGTCTCCCAGTTCGGCTTGCACCACGCGGAAACGATCCTTGTACGGTGCCAGCACCGATTTCTTCGCGGTTCGCGTGACGGTGCCGATAATCAGATCGGGCATCGCTTCGACCAATCCGCCCCCCATCACGATCGTGTCGGGGGCCAGCAGGTGGACGATGTTCACGACGGCCAATCCGATCGTTCGCGACGCCTCTTCGATCAACTCTTTGACTTCGGTGTCGCCATGCTTGACCGAATCGGCCAACGCACCGCTGCGAATCTCCGAAAGATCCATGCCGGTCTCTTTGTAGAGATGAGGTGCCATCCCGCGGTAAGCCGCTTTGGCCGCTTCGGCTGCGATCGCCAACCGGCTCGCTTCGGCTTCCAGAGTTCCCGACAGATCGTAACCGCTGGTCCGCGATCCGCTGCTGATCCGCGTGTGTCCGATCTCCATGCAACTGATGTCGGCGCCGTGCAGGATCGTGTCTTCGTATACGCATCCGCCGCCGATCCCGGTCCCTGGGAAAATGCCGACGGTGCATCGCGACTTCTTCGCCGCGCCATCGACATATTCGCCGTAGACGCCTGCATCGACATCGTTCAGAACATGCACGGGGCAGCCGAACTGTTTGTGAAGGATCTTGCCGATGTTGACGTTTTCCCAGCCCAGGTTGACGCAGACGTGGACCAATCCGGTGTTGGGGTCGACAGGGCCGGGACAGCCGATACCGATGCCAGCGAGCTCTTCGGCCTTCGTGTCGGTCTCTTCCAACGCGCGTTCGATCGCACCGATGATCCGTTCGATCACCGAATCCGCCCCCGAATTTCCTTTGGTGCGACGCCGGCGACGGCCCAGCGGCTTGAGGTCCTGGTCGTAAACAACCGCCAGCATTTTTGTGCCGCCTAGGTCGAAGCCAATCCACTTCTTTTTGTCTGTGTCAGCCATGAGGATCTCGTGATCGGTTGCGATAGGGAAACGGATGGTGTGCGAACAGGCAGAATAGAGGTTTTTTGCCGATTATTACAGCCCCGCAGGTCGCCGATCGTGGCGTTCGCCGGCGGCCGCTACGCTAAAATCGTTCGCACAAGGGCGGATTCATCTTGGCGATTCGCATTTTTTCCAAATTCTTTTCGCACCGTGACAATAAACTCCCGCCGCCAAGCATCTAGGTTTGTGCCAGTGCCTGTCCGCCAAGTGAAAACCGAGTGAACGAACGCGAATCGACACGATTGAGTGCCGACGAAGCGGCGCAGTTGCACGCGCAGCATGCTGCGTCGTTGCTGCGTTTTTTGACCGGATTGACCGGCAGCGCTGACGATGCCCAGGACTGCTTGCAAGCGACCTTTGCGATCCTCCAAGAGAAAGGGGGCGCTTCGGCTGCCGGAACTCGCCGAGCTTGGCTGTTCCGCGTCGCCCACAACGAAGCGATGCAGTTGTTTCGCCGTCGCAAACTGGCCGGGCCGATGGAATCGGCGGAAGCGCTGCAGCATGCCGCCGGGCGACACGATTCCCCCGTCGATCGGTTGCTTCGCCAGGAGCGATTGCAGCAGGTCCGACGCGAGTTGTCGCAGTTGCCCGAGGAGCTGCAGATGATCGTCAGATTAAGGATTGTCGAAGGGTTGAGGTTTCGCGAGATCGCCGACCAGTTGCAAATCCCGTTAGGGACGGCGTTGGGACGAATGCAGACGGCGCTGCGAAAATTGGGCCAGCAGTTGGGCGAGGATTTGTAGGCAGCAGCCGACCCGTCGCCGAGCTTTTGAAAATTGAACCGTTAAGAATCTAAAGACCGTGACAGCTATGAGTAACCAAGAACAGATCGATCGATGTCGGCTGTATCTGCTCGACGAACTGCAGGGGGACGATCTGCAGGCGTTTGAATTGCAGATGCAGTCGTCGCCGGAGCTGCTGGAGTGTATTGCCCAGCAAGCCGACTTGTTGGTCGAACTGGGAGAGGCTTGCCAATCGCCTGCCGAGCAACCAATCGCGGCCCCGCTTCACGCTTCGACCTCGTTCCTGCGAGTTGCTGGCGCGGTGGCAAGTTTGGCCGCGTTGGTGCTGTTTGTGATTTGGTTTGCACCGGTTGGACATGCACCACAGGCCAGCCGAACGACTGGCGGTGGAGTCGACGATGCCTTGGTTGCTCACGCCTGGGCGGAGAATCGCGTCGTCTTTCGCGGCGACGATCTCGACGTCGGGCAAGATGCGACCACCATCGACTTTGACACCACTGTCGACGAGGTCCCTTCCTGGTTAAGCCTTGGGGTCGCGCAGGTCGAACGCACCAGTGAGCCCGAAGGCATCGAAGGAGCGGATCGTGAACGAAGTTAATTTCTTGTCGAAATGGTGCGGCGTCGCGGTTTGTTTTTTGTTAGTGCTTGCCGCTACCAACGGTCTCGCGGCCGAATACGATCTCTCGCGCGACGCGATCGCTCAAGCTGACGGTTCCGCTGCGGAGCGGCCTGCCGAAGGCGAACGCCGGGTGACGGAGTTCGTGAAGTCGCATCTGCCCGAGTTGGAGTCGGTGCTTGCTTCGTTGAAGAAACATTCTGCCAAGGAATACCAAAAAGCGATCGGCGACTTGGCGCGGACGTCGCGACGGTTGGAACAGCTGCAGCAGCGCGACCCGGACGGATTTGAATTGGAACTTACGTTCCTGCAATGGCAGACGCGAGTCGACATCGCGTTGGCTCAGTTGCAGGTTCGCGACAACGAAAAGACGCGAGCGCAGTTGCGAAAAGCGATCGCCAGTCGAGAACAGGCGAAGGTGGCGCGGGCGCAGCACGAGAAGGCTCGTTTGACCGAGCGGATCGCCCGCATGCAGACCCAATTGCAGCGACTGACCGACCAGCTAGAGAACGTCGACGCTGAGAAAAATGCGGACAAAGCGTATACCTCGGCGATTCGGCGACTGGATGCCAAACAGGTCCGCCCCAATGCCGCCGCACGGACGAAGAAGAACGCCAAGTCGAAGCCTGCGACAGATCCCCAAACGCCAGAAAACAAATAACGAGTCTCGGATTCCCCAATGAAAGAGCGAGAAATGATGCATCGAATCGGTCTTGATCAATGGATCGCAGCCAGTCGTGTGGCCTGTGGTGCGCTGGCGATGTTGGTCGCCAGCGTCGCGTTTGCAGCGAAGCCCGATCCGCGTGGCGATGAATCGGTTCTGCCGGAGCTGGGCACGCGATTTGCCGTCGGCAGCGAGACTTCCGAGATCCCCGACTTTCAAAAACACATCAGTCCTTTGATGGGGCGGCTGGGTTGCAACGGGCGTTCCTGCCACGGGTCGTTCCAGGGGCGTGGCGGTTTCATGCTGTCGCTGTTTGGTTACGATTTCGAAGCCGATCACAAGGCGATGCTCGAAGCCGATTCGGGACGGATCGATACCACCGACGTCGACGAAAGCTTGGTTCTGGCCAAGCCGATCGACGAGGACATGCACGAAGGTGGCAAGCGATTCGACAAAGACGGTTGGGAATATCGCGTGCTGCGAACGTGGATCGCGGCTGGGGCGAACTACGATGCCAAGCAACGCAAGAAACTGGAACGCTTGGAAGTTGGGCCGGTAGAGATTCTGTTCGATCAAGACAAACAAACGACTTCGTTGCGGGCGGTTGCTCATTGGGAAGATGGCACGCGTGAAGAGGTCACCGGTCTGTGCCGGTTCCACACCAACGACGACGCGATCGCGACCATCGATGAATCGGGGAACGTCACCTGCACCGGTGTCGGGGACACGCATGTCGTCGTTTCTTACGACAACGCGGTCGTTCCGGTCGCGGTGATTCGGCCTGTTTCGCAGCTGACCGGCGACGACTATCCGCAGCGGGAAACGCGGACCGAGGTCGATCGCTTGATTGCGGTCAAGTTGCAAAAGCTGGGGATCGTGCCGTCGGAGATCTGCTCCGACGCGGAGTTCCTGCGTCGGGCGAGCCTCGACATTTCGGGGACGCTGCCGACCGCAGCCGACGCGGCGGCGTTTATCGCCGACCAAAGCAGCGACAAGCGTCAACGCAAGGTCGAAGAACTGCTCTCCAGCCCCGGTTATGCCGCTTGGTGGACGACGCGGTTCTGCGACTGGACCGGCAACAGCGATGCTCAATTAAACAACGTCTCGCCGATCCGTCAGGCTCCGACGCAACATTGGTATGAATGGATCCATCGCCGGGTCGAAGAAAACATGCCCTATGACGAGATGGTCGAAGGGATCGTTGTCGCCCAATCGCGTGAGGAGGGGGAATCGTATCGAGAGTATTGCGAAGCGATGGGGGCCGCGTGTCGCAACGGCGAGATGGATGGGTTTGCGGATCGACCTGGGCTGACCTATTTCTGGGCACGCCGCAATTTCCGACAGACCGAAGACCGGGCGATCGGATTTGCGTATTCGTTTTTGGGGATCCGGATTCAATGTGCCCAGTGCCACAAGCATCCGTTCGACCAATGGTCCAAGCAGGACTTCGATGAATTCAAGAACTTATTCCAAACGGTGGGACTGAGCCAGAAGCCGCGCGACAAGGAGGACTTGGAGCAGTATGAAGCGATGATGACGAAGATGGATTCCGACCTGAAGGGGAACCAGCTTCGCAGAGAGTTGCAAAAGGAATTCAACAAGGGGGCGGTGATTCCGTTCCCCGAGGTCGTCGAGCGCCCAATTCGCGGCAATGCCAAGATGGTTCGCAAACCAGGGCAGAAAGCGCGGCGAGTGGTCGAGCCGCCGACGGCCAAACTGCTGGGAGGTGACTACGTCCAATTGGATGAAATGGCGCGAGAGAAACTGATGCAGTGGCTCCGCGATCCCAGCAATCCCTACTTCGCCAAAGCGATCGTGAACCGCGTGTGGGCAAATTATTTTGGCAGCGGGATCGTCGATCCGGTCGACGATTTGAATCTCGCCAATCCGCCAAGCAACGCTCCGCTGATGGACTATCTTGCCGATGGGTTCATCGAAAGCGGATACGACATGAAGTGGCTGCACCGCACGATCGTCGACAGCGATGCTTACCAACGCAGCTGGCAAACGAACGAGACCAACGCGTTGGACGTTCGCAATTTCAGCCACTTTGTGCCGCGACGCCTGCCCGCCGAAACGCTTTACGACGCGATCTTGGTTGCGACAGCCAGCGATAAACAGGCGGCCCAATTGTGCAGCAGCCGCGACGGTCGCGCCGTGGGGATTGCTTCGAGCAGCCCTCGCAACAACGGCCGCGGTTCGTCGTACGCCCTGCAGGTCTTTGGCCGCTCGATTCGCGAATCGAATTGCGATTGCGATCGATCCGAAGATCCGAACCTGCTGCAAACGGTTTATCTGCAAAACGATGAAGATGTCACCAATCGGCTGTACGACCGCAACGGTTGGTTGGCTGAGCAGATGAAGAGCTTGGGGCAGCCGATGCTGGTCAGCGACGCAGCACTGGCGAAGGCGAAGCAGCAAGGCAACGAAGCGCGTCAGCGTCAAATCCAGATGATGAAGAAGCGTCGACAGGAGCTGGTCCAGACGCTCGTCAAGGTAGAAAAGAATTCCTCCATTTCGGAGGAGCAACTGAAGATTAAGACCACGCGAATAAATCAGCAGATCGCTCAAGTCAGCAAGCGAATCAAAGCGTTGCAAACGGGCGAAGTCCAGGATCTGCTCGCTGGCAAAGCGGCAGAACTGGACAGCAAACAATTGACCAACTTGGTCCAACAGGCTTACCTGCGAACGGTCGCGCGGTATCCGGAGCCGGAGGAACTGAGCAGTTCGTTGGCTTATATCGAAGCAGGCGATTCGGTTGCCAGCGGGGTAGGTGACCTGTTGTGGGCGTTGTTAAACACAAAAGAGTTTGTGTTGAATCACTGATGCCTTCGGGCAACGCAGACAAAATGAAGACGCAAGTTTAGATCGGTGTGATAAGAAATTTGGAGCGATAGTCGATGGGTATCTCAAAAACGTGTGATGGTGTCAGCCGACGCGATGTGCTGCGAGTGGGAGCGTTGGCCGCTGGTGGGTTCTCGCTGACGAACTATCTGAGTATCGCCGAAGCGGGCGAGGTTCAAGCGGGAGCCAAGGCGCAGTCGGCGATTTTCATCAACCTGCCCGGCGGTCCATCGCACATGGACACCTTCGATCTCAAGCCCGAGGCGGATGACAAGGTTCGCGGGCCGTTCCGACCGATCAAGACGAACGTGCCGGGCATTGAGTTTTCCGAGCATCTTCCCAAGCTGGCCGGCTGTGCCGACAAGTTTGCGATCCTGCGTGGCGTCAGTCACACGCTGGCCGCTCACGCGTTGGGGCAGGAATATGTGAACACCGGTTCGCGTCCGCTGCCATCGTTGGAGTATCCCGGTTTCGGATCGGTCGTCTCGATGGAACGCCCTGGCGATCGCGAGATCCCCGGTTTTGTGGCGGTCCCCAATATCAATCAACGTCCCGGTTTCTTGGGAGTTCAATACGCGCCGCTGAATACCAACGCAACACCTCGAGCGGGACAACCGTTTGCGGTCCGAGGCATCAAGCTGGCCAACGGGATGACGGTCGATCAGATGCGTCGTCGCCAGGATCTGTTGAGTAGCTTGGATCGGCGGATGGCGTCGATCGAAAAATCGAGCTCCTTGCTGCAGGGACTCGATCGCTTCAGCGAGCAAGCCTATTCGATGATCACGTCGACACGCACGCGGCAAGCTTTTGACATCAGCAAAGAATCGGAAAACATCACCAAGATGTTCGACGATCAAACCTTCAGCCAAAGCTGTCTGTTGGCAACGCGGTTGGTAGAGTCGGGAGTGCGGTTTGTTGGTCTGACTCTAGGCGGCTGGGATACGCATGTCGACAACTGGACCAAGTTGAAGTCGGGGCTATTGCCGCAATTGGATGCCGGACTCAGCGGCCTGCTGAATTCGTTGGCAGCCAAGGGGCTGTTGGAATCGACAGCGGTCTTTGTGACCGGCGAGTTCGGACGGACCCCGAAGATCAACACCCGATCGGCCGAAGGAGGCCGCGATCACTACCCACGCTGCATGTTCATGCTGATGGCGGGTGGCGGCGTCCGCGGCGGCCAGGTGATCGGCGAGAGCGACGACACCGCATCAGCTCCGCGGCACGAAGCGATCACCCCCGACGATGTCGCAGCCAGCTTCTATCACAACCTGGGTATCGATCCGACGAAGGAATATCACACCGAAACGGGCCGCCCGATCACGCTGGTCCGCGATGGCAACGTGATCAAACAGCTGTTTTCGTAACGGGTTGTGATCTGAATTGTGTCGAGCAATCATTATTAAATGAGCGAGTCGGGAGTTTGGGCTCCCGATAGCCGCGCTGCGTCATTTTTTGTTTCCGCCGTAAACCACCAATACGGCGGCTGCGACGATGATGAAAGCGATCAGGCCGATGGCGAGAAGTCCAAGCATTGTCATGTCATTCCTGTGAGTGAGGGTTTCTAAAGCATATCCAGCGGATCGATGTCGACAACGTATTGGATGTCTTCGCCCGATCGATGCTCGCTGGTCGCGGTGCGGATCACGTTCCCTAGCATTCCCGCGTCGGGGCACTGCAGCAGGATATGGAATCGGTATTTGCCACGCAGCTTGGCGATCGGCGGCGGCGCGGGGCCGAGGATTCGAATTTCGGCTTGCTGTGCATCGCGAGCCCGTTCCAGGCTGCTGACCAAGTTGTCGGCGAAAGCTTCGGTTAGTGTTTCCTCGCTGCCACGGATGATGATCCGGGCGATACGGCCAAAGGGCGGGTAAGCGAACTTCTGTCGCTGCTGCAGCTCTTCTTCGGCAAACTTGAAGTAGTCGTGTTTGGACGCGGCTTGGATCGCTGGATGCTCGGGCGTATAGGTTTGCACGACCACTTCGCCACCAGCGTCTCCACGTCCGGCTCGGCCCGCGACCTGAGTGACCAGCTGAAACGTCCGCTCGGCGGCGCGGAAGTCGGGAAAGTGCAACGCCGAATCGGCATTGATCACGCCGACGAGGGTGACGTTGGGAAAGTCGAGCCCTTTGGCGATCATCTGCGTTCCCAGCAGGATGTCGATCTCGCCGCTGCGGAATGCCGACAGCACGCGTTCGTGGCTCCCCGGGCGTCGCATCGTGTCGCTGTCCATCCGAGCGATGACCGCTTCGGGGAACTTTGCCTTGACTTCCATCTCCAGCTTCTGTGTTCCCAGCCCCGAATAACGGATGCCATCGAATCGGCATTCCGGGCACCAGGGAGGCGTTCCGATCTGGTAATCGCAATAGTGGCAGACGGCTTTGCTGCCATCGCGGTGATGCGTCAGCGGCATTTCACAATCGGGACAGGCGACGACGTGACCACACGAAGGGCACTGGATCGTCGTGGCAAAACCGCGGCGGTTCAGCAGCAGGATCGCTTGTTCTCCTTTGGCCAGCGCCGCGCGAGTCGCTTGCATCAGCGGGCGGCTGATCGACCCGCCGGTGCGATCTTCCTTCAGTCGCAGGTCGACAAGTTGCACGTGAGGCATCGGGCGATCGCCGACGCGTCGATGCAGCGGGATGCGTTTGTAAATTCCCTTCTTCGCGGCATTCCACGATTCGAGAGCCGGAGTGGCCGATCCGAGAATCAACGGAATCCCCTCCAGATGCGCTCGGTAGCGGGCGACATCGCGAGCGTGATACCGCGGGATCGTGTCCTGTTTAAACGACGCGTCGTGCTCTTCGTCGATCACGATCAGTCCCAGGTGAGGCGTCGGAGCGAAGATGGCGCTGCGGGCACCAACGATCACTTGAACCTGCCCTTCGGCGATCCGTTGCCAGTGATGGTTCCGTTCGACGGGGCTCATGTGGCTGTGCAGCACAGCGACGCTTTCGAAACGATCCTGGAACCGTTGGCGAGTCTGCGGCGTCAGGCTGATCTCTGGGACCAGCACGATCGCTTGGCGGCCGAAGCGTTGCAGGTGTTCGATCGCTTGGATGTAGACCTCCGTTTTGCCGCTCCCCGTAACGCCGTGCAGCAACAGCGTCGAATGTTTTCCCGAGTCGAGAGCAGCGCAGATTTCGGCAAGTGCCGCGGACTGTTCTTTGGTCAAACTGTGGGCGTCGGTCATGACGTTGTTACGCGACGGCAGGATGCCAGGCGTCATCACGCGGCGGACTTCGCCGACGATCAATTCTTTTTGCAACAGCTGGCGAATCGGTCCCTCGGTGCAGCCGGCTTGGTCGGCTAGATCGCGGAGCGTCATCGGTTCGGCAGCGGCGATCAGATACTGCAACGCATACTGCTGTTTGGCTGGCAGTTTCGCCACGACGTCGTCGTCCAGCGCTTGTTGCGTCGGAGTGAAGAAGGTGGTCGCACGCGTGCCGGCTCCCATCCGCACTCCCGCCGGAATCAAGGCGTCGAAAACCTGGCCGGGTTGTGCCTGGTAGTAGTGCGCCATCCAGAGCACCAACTGGATCAGGTTGGCGTTGCAGAGCGGTTTTTCGTCGAAGCAGGAATCGATCGGTTTCAGTGCCATCCCGCCGGTCGTCGTCGCGGTGACTTTCGTGCACCAACCGGTGATCGGTTTGCGTCGCTTGCCCAGCGGAACTTGCAATCGCATGCCGGGGCGAACGCTGTCGACAAGTTCGCTGGGGACGCTGTAATCGAACGGGCCAAAAGGCATCTCCGAAAAGACGACCGTTGCAACGGTGATCTGTTCATGGACATCGGTTTCCCACGCGGGCCCATCGAGGCTGAACAGCGAGCCTTGAGGGTCGTTGGCGGCGGGATCGGAATCGGATGACATGAATTCGTTCGGCAAGGAGAGTTCGGTCATTTCAGGATAATCTGCCGGAGACGATTTGAAGAGATGGTGTAGCCACGCCCACCACCACTACCATCGGTGCAACGCTCGACAACAACGGTCAATCTTGTCTAACCGCAATGCCGTCAACGAAGCGTAGTGGACGAGGTTACGAGTCCTTTTGCATCAGACCAAACCGCTGGGACTCGTAACCTCGTCCACTACATCCCGCCGCGAATTCTTTCGACGGTCCGAGGCTCCTTCATTGAACCGTAATGCGGTTAAACAACTGAAGCCCCTCCGATTCGCTAGCCGAGCGTTTTGCGGAATCGGGCTAGGCTAAGCCCCAGTACGATCACGTTGCAGAGAAACAGCCCGGCGACGGGGGCTAGCAAATCCAGCAGGTCGGCCCCTCGCAAGACGACGCCACGCAGGATCTCGATGTAATAGGTGACAGGAATTCCGAACGAGGCGAGGTAGATCGGCCAAGGCATCTCGCTGCGAGGGAACATGAATCCCGATAGCAGCACCGAGGGCAACATGATCATGAAGGCAAACTGCAGCGCTTCGAGCTGCGTTTTGGAGATCGTCGAGACTAGCAGGCCAAGGCCCAGCGAGCAGGTCATGAACAACAGCGTGAGGCAGAGCAACAGGGTGAGGCTGCCGTGGATCGGGACGCCAAAAACGAAGACCATCGCCGACAGAACGATCAGCGTGGCGATGAAGCCAAGGACGGCGTAGGGGACCAGTTTTCCAAGCAGCAGCCCACTGCGGCTGACCGGTGTAACGAACAGTTGTTCCAGTGTCCCCAGTTCGCGTTCGCGGACGATGGCGAATGAGGTCAGGAAAACCGTCACCAGTTGCAGGATGATGCCGACCAATCCTGGGACGAAGAAATGGGAGCTGTCGAGGTCGGGGTTGTAAAGCAATCGCGGCCGGATCTCGATCGGAACCGCACCGCGTCCCAGTTCGTCTCGGGCGGGGGCAACGTGAAGGTTTTCGCTCATGTTCTGAGCGATCGCGATCGACAGATTTAGGCCCAGCAATTGGGCGGTGTTGAGGGCGGTCGTGGCGACCTGGGAATCGCTGCCATCGATCAGCAGTTGCACCGAAACCTGCTCGCCGCGGACCATCCGGTCGCTGTAGTTGGGCGGTATCCGCAAACCGACGCTGGCACGCCCCGAGGTCATCGCGCGGCGGAACGATTCGTCGTCCAACACTCGCTCGACCGTCGTGAATCGCCGCGTGTTGTGAAACGCGTCGACGAGCTCGCGCCCCTGGCGGCGACCGTCTTGATCGTAGACGACCATCGCGATGTTTTCGATCTGCGTATCGAGAGCGAATCCGAAAATGATCGTCTGCATCAACGGAACGAGCAGCAGAAAGACGAGCGTCGATGGCTGGCGGCGGACGTGAGCGAACTCCTTGGTCAGGACCGCGACAAAGCCGCTGGACCTTCGCCGCGGCGGAGATCCGCTGGGGGACGCTGGACTTGGTTTCTGCAGCGGCTCCGATTCGTCGACGGCTTCGTTGGCAGCAGCTTCCGTTGGCGCGGGGGCTTGAAAACTGTCGGGATCGCGTTCGGCAGCTTGCGTCAACGTGACAAAGACATCTTCCAGGGAAGGTTCGACCGGCCGCAGTTGGACTTGGTCGGGTTCGGTCTCCATTCGGGAAACGAGTTCGCGATCGGACAGTTCCTCCGCCAGCAGCAGATGGATGGTGTCGCCGAACAGCGTCGCATCGAGGACGCCGTCGATCTCCCGCAATTCGGACAGCCTTGCCGTTGGCGAATCGATTCGCATTTCGCAGCGCCGCGTTCCGGTGGGCGTCACGTCGGGCAAGCGTTTCAAATCCGATGGTTTGCCACGCACTAACAGCCGCGACAGATAGATGTATCCCACATCGGTGCAGCGTTCGGCTTCGTCCATGTAGTGCGTCGTCACGAACAGCGTCACGCCGCGCCCTGAAAGTTCGAACAGCAGATCCCACAGACGCCTTCGCGCGACCGGATCGATCCCGGCGGTTGGTTCATCCAGAAACAGCAGGTCGGGTTCGTGAATCAGGGCACAGGCCAGAGCCAGCCGTTGTTTCCAGCCGCCCGAGAGCGTGCTGGCGAACTGGCTGACACGGTCGCCCAGTCCGGTGAGCTCGATCACCTCGTCGGCTCGCCGCTCTAATTGGCTCGGCGAGAGCCCGTAGATTCGTCCGTAGAAATCGATGTTTTCTCGAGCGGTCAGGTCGCCGTAAAGACTGAAGCTCTGCGACATATAACCGACGCGATGCTTGATCTGTTCCGATTCGGTGCGAACGTCGTGCCCTAGGACCGTCGCGTCGCCGCCGCTGGGAGGCAGGATGCCCAACAGCATCCGAATGATCGTCGACTTGCCGCTGCCGTTGGGGCCCAGCAAGCCAAAGATCTCTCCTTTGCGGACGTCGAAGCTGACGTCTTGCACCGCGACCAGATCGCCAAAGCTGCGCGAGAGATTGCGGACCGAAAGAACGTTCTCATTCATCGGCGTTCTTCGCTGACGGTTGCTCGATTTCGCCCAGCCAGAGGTCGGCGGACATTCCTGGCCGCAGTCGATCCAACCCTTCGACGAGCGTCGCCTTGATGCGGAAGACCTGTTTCGATCGCTCTTCAGGCGTCTGGATGTTGCTGGGCGTGAATTCGGCTCGCCGCGCGATGAAGCTGATCTCGCACGCGAACCGCTCGTCAGGAAAACTGTCGACGCTCATCGGCAACCGCTGGCCGACCTGAAGGTCCAGGTGGTTTTCGGGGACGTAGGCGCGGACCCACAAGTTGGTGTTGTCCATCAACGACATCACCGGTCCGCTGGCACTGACCAGGTCGCCCGGTTGCAGTTCCAACGCTTCGACCACGCCGGCGACCGGGCTGCGGATCACCAGTTCGTCCAGCCGCTGGCCGATTGCGTCGAGCGTGGCTTGAGCTGCATCGCGGGCGGCGGCAGCTTGCCGGACCAATTCGTTGCGATAGCCGTTTTTCATCAGCTCCCACGCGGCCTCCGCTTCGGCCAGCTTCGCCTTGGCTTCGTCCAATTCCTCCTGCCGCGTACCCGCTTCCAGCAATTGCAGTTCGTTGTTGCGGACGGTCAGGTTGGCCCGAGCCGACTTCATCTTCTCGTCCGCCTCTTCGTACTCTTGCTGCGAGACGGCGTTGCTGTCGCGGAGATTGCTGGCTCGATCGAGCGTGCGTTGGGCGAGCGTCAGCTCGACTTCCGCCGCTTGTTGGCGGCCCTTGGCGGCGGCGATCTCTTCCGGTCGCGGGCCGTTGGTCAGCTTTTCCAGTTGAGCTGCGATCTGGTCGACGCGCGCCTTGGCTTGGCGGATCTCTTCGGGCTGGTATCCGGCGGCCAAGCGATCGAGATCGGCTTGCCGCGCCGCGAGTTGGGCGGCCGCTTCGCGCTGCGATTCGATCAGATCAAACGGCTCCAGCCGTACCAGTTCCTGTCCCTTGGCGACGGTAGCTCCCTCTTCGACCAGCACCGCCGCGACGCGTCCGCCGACGCGCGAGCCGATCCGAATCTCGTCGGCTTCGATAAAACCAGAAACCTTCAGCGGCCCGGTCGCGCGCTGGCTGTACGCCAGAACGCCGATCAACACAGCGGTCAGGAGCGCCAACGGTGCAATGCGTTTTATCATCGGTGGAGGTTGTGTAATGTGATGGAACTGTCGGTAGCGATGTAGATCTCACTTAGTTTAACCGCAATACCGTTTAGCGAAGGCGCTTCGGACCGTCGAAAGCATTCGCGGCGGGATGTAGTGGACGAGGTTACGAGTCCCAGCGATTTGTTCTGATGCAAAAGGACTCGCAACCTCGTCCACTACGCTTCGTTGAACGATAGTGAGCAAAAGGACTCGTAGCCTCGTCCACTACGCTTCATTGGACGGTATTGAGTTTAACCGCGGCGGCATCGCCCCGCGCGGCTGTCGTTGGCGTGGACGCGCGTCCCGTTGGGCACGCGGTTAAACGAATGGTGCGGACCTGAGGACTGTTGGGCACTCGAGTCAAACGATTGGTGTGGGCCCCGCGACATTTGGTGGCGAGTCGCTTATAGTTCGATCCGGCGGTGGCGGAGTTTCGGTGGAGAGTGTTAAGAGGGTCTTCGGTGATGCGGATCGGTATCTTGGGCGGGTCGTTTGATCCGGTGCACTATGGGCATCTGATGTTGGCAGAGCGAGCTCGAGAACAGCTTGAACTGGACAAGGTCTTGTTTGTCCCCGCGGCGACGTCGCCTCTGAAGCCGACCGGTCCGGTGGCATCGAGTGAGTCGCGGGTTGCGATGCTGCAACTGGCGATCGGCGGGAACGAAGCGTTTGAAGTCAGCCGCGTCGAGATCGATCGCGGCGGCGTCAGCTACACCTTGGATACGGTGACAGCGATTCGCGAACAGTTCCCACAGGCGGAGTTGTTTCTGATGATGGGAGCCGACCTCGTCGGTCAGCTCGGCGACTGGAATCAACCTGAAAAGATCTTCGCGATCGCCAAGCCAGCGATCATGAATCGGGGCGGCTACGACGCGGCGACGGCTGCGGAGATCGAACCGTTTCTGACTGATAGCGAATCAGGGCAGGTTGCCTTTTTACAGATGCCACAGATCGAACTATCGAGCAGCGAGCTGCGCGATCGGATCGGTGCGGGTAAAAGCATTCGCTACCACACGCCGCGAGCTGTCGAAGAATTCATCCGCGCCGAAAGGTTGTACGTTTCGTAGCGTGCGTGTGCTGCGAAGCTCGCGATAGCCGGAAAACGAAAAAACCGCAGCCTCCAATGCAATGGAAGCTGCGGCTTTCAAATTCGTTCGCGAACATGGCCGATGATTATCGGTAGATCGATCCGCCCGTGTTTGGCGAAGTTGCGGTGGGCATCGAATACGACGAGCTAGGCGATTGGGTGGCCGGTGTCGTGTAGGTCGATGGAGCCACCGAGCTGTTCATACCAGGGTAGGCAGTTGCCGAGCTGGTGCTGCCGGGACGGTAGCCTCCAGGACTGGCAGCCACTTGATTGGCTGGCGTGGTTGGGTTTGCATAAGTCGCTTGGGTTGCAGGTGGTGCTGCATAGCCCGCGGGGTTCGTTGGAGTGGCGTAGCCTCCGGGGCCCGGTGGCATGTAGCCAGCTGGGCTGGCAGACGCGGCATACGGCGAAGCCGAACTGGCCGTTGCACCGTAGGCTGGACTGTTGGTTGCACTTGCTGTGTAAGCGGACGGAGCACTTGGGCTGGCATAAGGTGCCGCAGCACCGTAAGGCGAAGTTGGTGCGGCCCCGCCATAAGGGCTCGTTGGCGTCACACCGCCGTAAGGCGAAGCCGCTGCGGTGCTGTTGTAGCCGTTGGCCTGAGCGGCAGCGGTGGGCGTGCCGTAAGGCGAGCTCCCACCGGGAGTGCCATAAGGGCTTGCGTTTCCGTAAGGGCTTGCTGGAGCGGTGGTGGTCGACGCGGCGACTTGCGTGTTGGTCGATTGCCCCGACTTGCCGGTCGCTGCCGAAGCGATCGCCGTTGGCGTGTGGTTTTCGCTTGGCGGAGCTGGGTAGGTCGCGGTGGGCCCGCTACCAGCCAAAGTTTCTGCCGAAGGCTTTTTGCCCCACGAGAACAAGTTCTTGCCCGGCATTGCTGTCTTACAACCGGTGGTCCCCAGAGCCATGACTGCAATGCTGGCTACGGCGACGCGGTTCCATGTCACTATACGGCATCGCATAACGATGTTCCCTCAAACTGGCGAGTTTAGGGAAGCTGGAGCTTGCGGACGTCGTCTGGATAGAAACCAGTCGCGATTCGCAAAACCCTTCTTCCCTGAAGTGTTTTATTTGGAGTGAGTGCCCCGCACCGAATGTGTGGGGGCATCACAACGTTCCTATCAGAAGGGTTTCGGCCTGCGAGATCCGCTGAATCCAACTTATCCGCAGATTTTACCAAACTCCACTAATTGGGCCCGGATACTAGAACCGCAAGATTGCCGACGTCAATGTCGACTGAGCAATCCTATCGCGCAAAAGTTGGCGAATGTGGCGATTCATGCCCGATTCGAAAGCGGCGCTCTTGCAAAAAGCAAGGTATCCAGTGACAATCCTGGACTTCAAAAGAAATCAGGCGCGACCCTCCAGGATCAAGAATCGATCCTGTCGCTGGGATCGTGCCACTGCGTAAATCTACGCGAGGTAACGACTTACACCCTTTCTTGCACTCCCTTAGGAGCAATGTCGATGGCCCGATATACCGGACCCAAAGCACGTATTAATCGCCGTTTAGGCGCCATGATCTATGAAACCGCCGGTGCTGCCCGCGCGATGGAACGCCGCAATACCCCTCCAGGTATGCACACCCGCGGCCGTCGCCCCAGTAACTACGGTCTGGCGTTGATGGAGAAGCAAAAGATCAAGCACTATTATGGCTTGGGCGAACGACAACTGCGACGCTACTTTGACGCGGTCAGCAGCAAGCAAGGAAACACGGGTGAGTTGTTGCTCCTAATGTGTGAACGCCGACTGGACAACATTGTTCGTCGCTGCGGATTCACCAAGACTCGCCCGCAAGCACGCCAAGGCGTGACCCACGGCCACTTCCTGGTCAACGGCGTGAAGGTTACCAAGCCAAACTACCTGCTGCGTCCCGGCGATGTTGTGGAAGTTCGCGATCGTGACGGCCTGAAGAACCTGTATCGTGGCGTGATCGCCAATGCTTCGCCCGATGCATTGGACTGGGTCGCCTTCGACAGCGAAAACCTGAAGGCAACCGTGCAAGGGCTGCCCGGCCCTAGCGACATCAGCCTGCCCGTGGATGCTAACTCCGTGGTCGAATTCCTGTCTCGCTAGGTTTCCGCAGATTCGTTTGCAGATTCCTCAACTTGCTACCCTGAACAAACATCATGCATTCATCGCTCGTTGTATTGGGCGGAGGTCCAGGTGGCTATGCCGCCGCGTTCCTGGCCGCCGACGAAGGTCTGGACGTCACGATTGTCGAAGCCGATTCGCGGCTCGGCGGTACGTGCTTGCTGCGAGGTTGTATCCCCAGCAAGGCGTTGTTGCATGTGGCTCGGGTGATTAGCGAAGTTCAGGAACTCAATGAAGACTGGGGCGTCAGCTATCCTGGCGCTCCGTCGATCGACATCGATAAGGTTCGCGGTCGCAAAGAAACGGTGATCTCGAACCTGACCGGTGGCCTTCAAGCGTTGGCCAAACGCCGCGGCGTCAAAGTCATCCACGCCAAGGGCGTCTTTGAAAACAGCACCACGCTGAAGCTGGAAGGGGACGATGCGTCGATCCCCGAAGGCGGCAAGATCACGTTCGATCATTGCATCCTGGCGACCGGCAGCGTTCCGTTTGTTCCGCCGGCGTTTGACATCGGCAGCGATCGCGTGATGGACAGCACCGGCGCGTTGGAACTGAAAGACGTTCCCGAAACGATGCTGGTTGTCGGTGGTGGATACATCGGCCTGGAACTTGGCAGCGTCTACGCTCAACTGGGCAGCAAGGTTTCGATCGTCGAATTGATGGACGGCCTACTGCCCGGCGCCGACCGCGATCTGGTCAAGCCGCTGCAAAAGCGGATCGAAAAGCTCGTCGACGGCCGGTTGTTCTTGAACACCAAAGTCGGCTCGCTTGCCGAAGAGAAAGACGGCGTTCACGTGACCTTCGAAGGGCCCAACAAGTTTGGCAACGAAGTCTACGACCGCGTGCTGGTTTCGATCGGCCGCCGCCCCGTCAGCAAGGGCTTTGGCCTGGAGAACACCCAGGTTGTCGTCAACGCCAAGGGATTCGTCGAGTGCGATTCGCAACAGCGGACCGCCGACCCACACATCCTGGCGATCGGCGACGTCGCAGGCGAACCGATGCTTGCACACAAAGCCAATCACGAAGGTCGCGTCGCGGCCGAAGTCGTGCTTGGCAAGAACTCCGCCTTCGACAAAGTGGCGATTCCCGCAGTGGTCTTCACCGATCCGGAAATCGCTTGGGCTGGCCTGACCGAAGGTGAAGCCAAAGCTGCCGGCCGCAAGGTCGATGTCGAGGTCTACCCCTGGGCGGCCAGCGGTCGTGCTCAAGCGATCGGCCGGACCGAAGGTTCGACCAAGTGGCTCGTCGACCCCGAAACGCATCGCGTTGTCGGCTGTGGAATCGTGGGTGCCGGAGCTGGCGAATTGATCGCCGAAGCCGTCCTGGCGATCGAGATGGGCTGCGAAGTCCACGACATCACCGACAGCATCCACCCGCATCCAACGCTCAGCGAAACACTGATGAACGCGGGCGAAGTCCACTTCGGCACGGCGACGGAAATCTACAAGCCGAAGAAGAAGTAAGCTGCCTGCCTCGGCACGATTCTCCTGCGTGCTGGGGTTTTCATGTGCTTTAACGACGGCCTGCTTAGCCAGCCCGTCGTTCGCGGATTGCGTGCCGTATGCTTCAACCAATCGAGTTTGCTGCGGTCGTAGCCAGCGCGGTTTATGGAGTGCTGCTGGCCCGGCGGCACGACATGGATTTTGTTGGCGTCTTTAGCCTTGCCTTCATCGTCGCCTTCGGTGGCGGAACGCTCCGCGACTTGTTCCTCGACCGGCATCCGCTGTTCTGGATTCAAGAGGACCACTATCCGGTCGTCGTCTTCGCTATCGCATTGGCCGCCTACGGCGTCCGGCGAATCCCCGACCGAACGGAGTCGATCCTGAGCATTCCCGATGCGCTCGGCTTGGGGCTGTTTAGCATTGCCGGTGCCAGTGCAGCCATCGAAGCGGGGACCTCTTATTTCATTGCGTCTTTGCTAGGAGCGGTGACGGGCACCTTTTTGGGGGCGTGATCGGAGACGTGATTTGCAATCGTGTGCCCAGCCTGTTTCGGCCTTCTCCGATGTTTGCCACCTGTTCGTTTGTTGGCTCGTGGATCTTTCTGTTGCTCGATGCCTGGCCGGCCACTCGCAGCTATGCTTCCACGGTTGGAATCGTCGTGGTTGTCGCATTTCGGCTCGCGGCGCTTCGTTTCAAGTGGCGCCTCCCGCATGTTGGGGAAGGCGTGGCGGACGACCTGCCCAACAACGATGCAGCTTGACTGATTGGGCTCGGTCGCAACGTTGCAGAGCGACTGCTCGACTCGATGCGCCGGATGGTCCTGCATCGGCTGCTCGAAGCGGGTGATTCGATTCGCAAAATGGGTAGGGTTTTAAAAGTTCTAGTCAGCTTGCCAGTCCGCCCATTGTTAAAATCGAGGTGAGATTGAGGTCGTTAATCCACTAACCCTCCAGGAACAACTGCGTGAGTCTTCGAAACATCGCCCTGTCTGTATTTTGCGTTCTCTTGTTCGGCCTCGATGCCGCTGCCGATCAGCCCCAAACCCCAACGCTAGAGCCGGTCGCGTCGGTTGGCGTGGCAATCCCGGCGCCCCCGTTTGACGACGGGGAACGCGTCTGCTTCCTAGGGGACAGTATTACGGCGGGCGGATACGTTCAAACCCTGATCGCCGACTATTACCTGACGCGATTCCCTGAGAGGACGATTCACTTCTTCAACGCCGGTCGTTCGGGCGACACCGCCAGCGGTTCGCTCTCGCGACTCAAGGAGGATGTCATCGACAAGCGGCCGACCTCCGTTGTGATCATGTTCGGCATGAACGATGTCAGTCGCGGCTCTTACACGGCGAACCCGACCGACGCGCAGAAGGTCCGGCAACAGCAGGCATTGGACCGCTACAAAGCGAAGATGAAAGAAGTCGTGGCGCGGCTCCGCGATGAGGCGAACAACCCCAAGCTCTACTTCATGACCCCGTCCCCCTTTGATCAAACGGTGGTGCTGGATCGCGACAACAATCAGCCCGGCTGCAATGACGGCTTGGGGCGATGCGCCGAGATCGTTCGCCAACTGGCACTCGAGAACAACGCCCCGGTGATCGATCTGCACGGCCCGATGACGGCGATTAATCTCCAACAGCAAAAGCGCGATCCGACCTGGACGATCGTCGGCCCCGACCGCGTCCATCCCGGATCGCCTGGGCGATTGATGATGGCGTGGTTGCTCCTGAAAGCCCAGGGTGTTCCCGCGACCATCTCCAGGACGACGATCGACGCGGCGGCAGGCGCGGTCACCGAGAGCGTTAACGCGGACGTCACGTCGGTGGAGCGAAGCGAGACGGGTGTGAAGTTTGTGTCGCGCGAGGAGGCGTTGCCGTTTCCGATCAACGCGGGACCGATGGAGCTGTTGGACTTGCTGCCGATCGGCGACGATCTAGCTCAACAAATCCTGAGCGTGACTGGCCTATCCAAAGGAACTTATGAGTTGCGGATCGATGGCGCTGCGGCGGGGCAATACAAAGCGGAGGAGCTTGGCGGTGGGATCAATCTGGCGTTCAACAAGGCGACGCCTCAGTACAAGCAAGCTCAGCGCGTTGCCGAGTGGAATTCGCAGCGGCGCAGCGCCGAAGCGTCCGCTTGCAGTCTGTTGAATACGCGCCGCTGGATGCAGAGCTACTACAAAGTGGATGTCGATGACCCGCAAGCGGTTCAAGCTCACTACGATCATTTCGAAGATAAGAAGCAGTATTCGGCGGTGATGGCCAGGAAGTACCTAGAGGACTGGCCGAAATACAGCGAGTTCCGCAAGCGAGCTGCCGAGCTTCAGCAGACGGCCGAAACGAGTCGCGAGTCCGTGCCTCACACCTTTGAATTGGTGCGAATTTCAGGCTAAACCGCTGCGGAGAGGAGGTCGGCTGAAGCCTTTACTCCAGCGCTGGAGTCATAGGCTTTAGCCGATGTACGGCGAGTCGGGGAGGAGGTCGGCTGAAGCCTCGACTCCAGCGATTACGTGCATTGCCCCGCGAAGCGCAGGCCGCGGACGACCTGATTGACTGCGGCGGTTGCGTCGATCGTTCGCGCGACTTCGGCGTTAAACGACCACTCGCGATGCTGTCGCCGATCGCTAACCGTTTGACCGCGGGTCAATTCGCCGCGAGTTTCGACGTCAACGGCCATATCTTCCCACGTGAACAGCTCCGGCTCCAAAAACCCTAGCAGTGCCACCGGATCGTACAACGGAATCGTTTCGCGGCCCAAGTTTTGGACGTAGCTTCGGAATGCGCACAGCAGCAATTGGTGCAACAACTGCCCCGCGCGCGTCTGTTTCGACGGCAGGTTTTCGATCAGTTCGATCGAGAATTCAACCTGATCGGTAACGTCCAACGGCAAGAGACTCTTGGTCGTCGCCGATTCGATCACGCTGCGAGCCGCCACCGGATCGAAGTACATGTTCATTTCGGCAACGGGGGAAATGTTGCCTGGACAAGCGACCGCGCCACCACTGATCACCAACCGATCGACCAGCGATTCGAGTCCCGGTTCACGTTGGAACGCACGGGCGACATTGGTTAGCGGCCCCAGGCAGATCAGCGAGACTTGATTGGGATGCTGACGCAGCAGTTCGGAAATAATTTTTTCGCTCAGATGCCGATGCTGGCGATCACTGGGCTGGTAGTTGCAGCCCGCCAAACCATCAGCACCATGCAGCACGATGTCGTTGATCACCGAAGCCCCTTCGCATGGCGAAGCAATCCCGATCCGGGGATATTTCGGCGGATCGAGCTGTTGGATCAGCCCCTGGACATTGGTTGTTGCCTGGTCCGCATCAACGGTTCCAGCCGTCGCCGTAACCGCCAAGACTTCCAGCCGCGGGTCAAACAACGCCATTGTGAGTGCGATCGCGTCGTCGATTCCGGGATCACAGTCAATTATCACTTTTCTTGCCATAGGTGCGATTGTACGGTTGTCAACGCGGTGGCGAAACGGGGATTTTGTCCGCTGCCGTCGGGAAATGGACATTCGCACCCAGGCTGCCCTAGATTGCCGGTGTTGTGGTCCCCATCGATTGCGTCTATCGGTATATTGGCCTCCAACGGGCATGCCCTGCGATGCCAACGCCCCTCCAATGCCTTCTCTGTGCCGACAATGTTGTATTGAATATGAGCATCCAGATTGACGAAGCAATCGCCACCGCGCAGGCTGGCAACGATTTGTCCGCGGACGATGTGCAGGCATTGCTCGGCACGATGTTGTTAGGGCAGGCCAATGATCAACGGATTGGCGAACTGTTATTGGCGCTGCGTGCCAAAGGAGAATCGGTCAGTGAACTGGTTGGCGCGGCGCGCGCAATGCGTCAACACATGACTCCCATCAAGTCCCAAGGCGGCGTCCTGTTGGACACCTGTGGCACCGGTGGCGACGGATCGGGAACGTTTAACATCAGCACCGCCGCGGCAATCGTAACAGCGGCAACAGGCATTCGCGTCGCCAAGCATGGCAACCGAGCGATCACCAGCAACAGCGGTTCGGCCGATGTGCTTTCCGCGTTGGGAGTCAAAATTGACACCGATCGCGATGTGGTGGAGCGATGCCTGGAACAGGCAGGGATCTGTTTTTGCTTCGCCCCTCGGTTGCATCCGGCGATGCGGCACGTGGGTTCGATCCGGCGTCAATTGGAAGTGCCGACGCTGTTCAATTTGCTTGGCCCGCTCTGCAATCCTGCCGCGGCAACGCACCAAGTGCTGGGCACCGGCCAAGCATCGACACAGCGGAAACTGGCCGAAGCACTGCATCAACTGGGAACCGAACACGCGGTTGTTGTTCGTGGACACGACGGACTCGACGAAGTGACCTTAAACGGCCTCACCTCGGTGATCGAAGTGACGGGCGAAGGCTGTCGCGAAACCGAATGGTCTCCCGCCAGCTTTGGGCTCGATCCATCGGGCCCGGAAACGATGCTGGCCGACGGTCCCGACCAGAGCGCCGCGATCATTCGCGCGGTACTCGATGGCCAACCTGGACCGGCACGCGATATTGTGATTGCCAATGCCGCCGCATCGATCTGGCTGTGCGATGCGGATGACAACCTGATCACAGCGGCTCAACGAGCCGCGGATGCGATCGATTCGGGGCAAGCGCGACGCACCCTCGAAACACTATCTGAGATCACAACCTCGGCCCAGTAACGCAGCAGTTCCCGCATCGACGGAGAACAATGAGCGACCGCGTCTGCCAGCCACCGCGACGATTGCCACCGCTCCCTCCGGCGGGAAAAGCCGGCATACAACATCAAACGGCTCTGCTGTCGGATGTACAGCTCAAGTGTCGGGGAGGATACTGCCATGCCCGTCTAGGCGGTGGCATAAGTGGATAAAATATGGATCAACAAACTTTCCAAACGAACAACGGTAAACCCATGAACACATCTCTTGAAGCGGTCGCGTCTGCCGACAAAGTCGACTCGAAAGCGCAACCGAAATCTGGAGGTGCCTGGAAAACTCGGCTCGCCATCCTCTGCTCGATGTTGGTCCTTGCGATCGCTGGGATCGGATTCACTCAGGCGACCGACTCGGGCGCGTGGGAGTACTGGTTGTTTGTGGTGATCGTCTACGCGGCACTTGGGCTTTGGAAAAGCGTCCGCAGCGCCAGGCAGGCGGGACAATCTATCCACAAGACGATCGTCAGAGAATTGTCTCACTGGGGGATCTTGCTTGGTTTCCTCGCCGTCCTGCTGATGTTGGAGCGTCGCGAGATCATCAACCGCGATTCCGCTTCCTACTTTGCGGTGATGCTACTGGCGTTGACCTGTTGCTTGGCGGGGGTTCACATCGACTGGCTGCTGCTGGTCGTTGGTATCTCCTTGACGCTCATGGTATTGGCGATGGCGATGCTGGAACAATTGTCCGCGTGGCTCATCATGATTTTAGTGGCTTGCTTGGCAGTCGCCTTTTTCTATTTCAAATCCAAACGCGACGGTTCCGCCGTGAAAGCCACCAAATAGTTCCCCAATCGGTTGCCCTGACACAGCGGTACCTTCCTAAGCAAGTTTTACATGTCCAGCGATTCATCGAATCTTACCGCTCCGTCACCTCCGTCAATTCTTCAACAGAACTGGTGGCACAAGCCGCTGATTTGGGGTGTATTCCTCGCGTTGATCTACGCATTGCGAGAATTC